>JBNMOP010000001.1:0-56864 GCA_051275005.1 Gammaproteobacteria bacterium
ATCACCAGAGACAAGGCGATAAATCCCAGATATTTACCAAAATAATATGTCGTCTTTGATATCGGTAACGACAGTATCAGCTCAGTCCCTTTATCATTTAACTCCCTAATCATGCTAGTTATGACAAACAGAGCTGAAGTCATAATCAATAGCCACCTTGCAATCGAGGCCAATAATACTGCCTGAATATTGAGGGTTTCTGTGATTGCCAACTCGCCCGTGAATTCTGCGATTCCGAGCAGGCAAATCATGCCAACAAAGGTTAACCTGAATAATCTATTCTGGGTCGCCTCTTTGAAGGTATAGATTGCGATGGTTTTTACATTATTCGTCATACTTAACCAATTACCTGTTTAATACCCGATAATGTAATATATATCCTTTTATACTTCATTAATATGACGACAATAATCACAAAATTCTTCCAGATTAAAGAACAACTGATCCTGGTATGTATGCTGGAATTATTACATTTCTCTATCTGGACTGATCTGTCTGGACCCGTATCCATATCGCTATTACTTGTTCACCTGGGATTTTTTCTATTGTGGCAGCCTCTATGGAAAGGTGACGAAAGACTCCGTTGGTTTGATATATTACTCCTGTTATTAATAACCTACGCTTTTTTATTCTGGATTGGTTGGTGGCTGATACTTGCCTGGACCATATTATTATTGGGTCTGTCCGGGGGGCAAATAAACATTAATAGTAGAGAAAGAAATATTTACATGCTCACTCTGATATTCCTGGTATTTGAAGTGCTAATGCGCGGTACACCTATGTTATTTATAATCCCAATCCCTACTAGCATAAACGAAATATTTGAAATTCTACTTCCAACCTTACCGTTAATAATATTGGTCTTACCAATTCAAAATGAAGAAAGGCGATTTCAATCTGTTGACTTCATCCATGCAATTTCTATATCAACATTAACCAGCCTGTTGGTTGCTGGTACTTTATTAAATATGTACATGACCCAGACGTATTATATCATTGCATTAATTCAGAGCCTGTTTGTCATTGGTGTCTTTTTATTAGCAATTAGCTGGCTGTCGATTCCACGAGCCGGTTTTGCGGGTCTTCCCCAGTTATGGTTAAAATCTATGCTCAATATCGGTACACCATTTGAAGGATTTCTAAATGGTCTGTCGATATTATTCAGGCAAAAGTCATCTCCAGAGGAATTCTTATCATCAACCATGGAAGAACTGGTCGAGTTGCCCTGGATCGAAGGTGTCGAATGGAATATAAATGGTGTTCGTAGCATCGTTGGACAAAAGGCAAAAACCGAAACCAGTTTAAATATAGATAACCTTACGATTTGTATATACAGCTACACTCCTGTCAGTGGTGCACTGTACTTTCATTGTAAACTTCTTATGCAACTCATAAATAATTTTTATGTCGCCAAGATAAGTGAACGTGACCTGACACATCAAACCCACCTCAAGGCAGTCTACGAAACCGGGGCTAGGATTACACATGATATAAAAAATCTGCTTCAATCCCTGCAGGCACTAACCAGTATCATTGCTACCGATAATGAACAGGATAATTTTTACGTATCAGGCAAATTACTCACAAAACAACTTCCTACTCTCACGAAACGTCTGAAGCTGGCCCTGGATAAACTACAAATGCCTGAAAACATTAATCAGGAATCTGTCTACCTAAAAGACTGGTGGGATGATCTACAACATCGATCAAATCCGATAAATACTAGTTTTATACAGGATATTTTAGGTGATCAGATTATTCCTAGCGACCTGTTTGATAGTGTAGTAGATAATTTATTTGAAAATATCAAAACCAAGATACAGCTTGATGGAAACATAACTACCAACGTCAGTCTTTTTTCAAATGAACAAAACATCATTCTGACCATTTGCGACAACGGTAGTCCTATTCCAGATTCCAAGGAAAAAATAATTTTAAAAGAGCCGTTGCCTTCAGACAACGGATTGGGCATCGGACTATATCAGGCAGCCAGACAGGCAGAATCACTGGGGTATAAGTTCATACTTAAAAACAACATGGTCGGCAACGTCTGCTTTGAACTCAGTAAGCAGGACACCACAGGTCAAATTGATTTGATTTAGGGCAAACGCTCCGCCTGGACCATTTTATAGATTAGAAAATTAGTCGGTATCCAGATCAACATATCGTCAAATTCAACGGCGGGAACATTACTATAATCTTTATCTATAAATAAATCAGCAGTATCAAATGGAGCAATAGTATCCTGGTTTTCCTGTTCAAAATCTGAAGAGGGGTTATCTGCATCATCCACATTTTTACCATAGGAAATCACCAAAGCAGGAAGCTTACTGGCAAGTACCACATAACCGGTATCATTGTCGTAATCATTAATAGTAATATCACCAACAGAACATATCTGAAATGATATCCCTGCTGCTGTCGAACATCCCGCTACTGCTGTGCCATCGGTATCATCGGCAAATGTCTGATCAACTCGATATATAAAATGATTCCCCCAGGCATCGAACTCATTCACACCCAGGGTGGCCCAGGGGAGATTGCCTTCAGATGTGGCACAACTGACAAAGTTTGGTCTGGGCACAGGGCTAAAGTCATCAGCAGCTACGCCGTCCTCCGTCCCATCGTTGATGTCTGTGGCAACAGCAGCACTAACCCCGCCACAACCTACACCGGTAGCATCAGGACAATCTGGACAGGGGAGATGACCATTGACCATAGCAAAGCCAATAAGACTGTCTCGAGCCTCATTCAGGAGTACTGTTGTTTTGTTTCTTTCTCCACCTTCAATTCGGGTAGATAACGGCCCAAGAATGCCACCCAATACCAGGCTGATGACAAAAAGCACCATCGCCAATTCCACCAGGGTAAACCCTGAGCTAACTTGATATACCTTATTTGACATATCCACTATGGTGCCTCTGCCAATACCCTGCTCTGATCGTTAAAATTGCTTATGGTACCCTTCTCAAATATCTCGTCTAAGGGCGTTCCATTTTCATTTTCGAAATACTGAGTAATATCACCAGGCGAACCGACCCTGTCCTGCCCTGTCAATTCCTGTCCCGCAACCAAGGCAACAACACGTTTGTTATTTGTTGTGCCGCCGGTTCCATTGATTGTTATGCAATCTGTGCCCGAGGTACAAACCGTGGTGCCCGGGGGTGACCCTTCTCCTGCGGCGTAGGCAATATATATTTGCTCGTGCCATTCATTATCAGTAAACCATTCGGGCAGTTCCCCATCATTTATGTCAATATCATATTGAATGCTGGCGGTAATTGTCCCGGTAGTATCACCATCATTAGTTAGGATTGATGTGCCTGTAGCAGCATTGTAAGTATTTGTAACGGGGCCAGGCTCAGTAGTGACTACCTGCCTGTTATCTACAACAGTAATGGATATTGAAGTCATCCCCCCGGTACTCTTCATGGATTCACCATCATCTTCCAGGTTCAGACTACGGGTCCTTTGACTGATTGCCGTAGGAGAGAATATATCAGCACCGTCAGCTGAGTTGTCGGTAAATACAATATTGATAGTGTAGGCACGTGTAATGGTTTCTGTGTAGGCATATTGTATCCGTGTGCCGAACTGCCAGCCTGTGGAAAGCGAGCTCCCCCTGACTGTATTATATGCGCACGGACAACTAGAGTCCCAAACCAAAATCCATTGATTTTCACCATTAACAAATGCATAACCCCAATCTGCTATTACCTGCTGTGGATATGAATTGATGACCTCGTTCACGAATGTCCCGGTACAATTAAAGGTCCCTATGGTTGTCCATGTGCAGGTAGCATTAAGAAAGGTTATTGGCGCGGCAATATCTAATCCTGAAAAATTTGCATCAGTACAGGATGAATTCTGTACGCAAACCAGTGAAGGCGTCACAATACGGCCGGAATAAGCGTGATAGCCAGATATAGAACCATAAGTTGTGTTTCCTGGACCAACAATAGTTGCACCAGCAGTAGTCCAATCTAATCTGATATCCGAGGTAAAAGGATTTCTTCCTGGAATTCCAAGGATTGCACCTGCGTTTGTAATTGAATCAGGGTCGGCGCTCCAGTGAAATGGCAAACGCCCGCGCATGGTGCCAGATTGACCTCGAAATGCAGAAGTTGCCGGGTCGGCAAACGTGCTCAACCATGGATAAACACCACTGCCTGTCTGATAGTCAGACAACATCCTTTCAACATCACCCAGCACACGTTTTTCCACGACCTCCATCAATTCAGAACGGGTAATGTATATCACCTGATCATTAGTAGTATCTGAAATGCTTGCCACAAAACTATTGTCATTTACCTCGTTACCCCCTTCAAGGTAATTCGAAGCAAGGAGAGGACCTGCGATCCTGTCTTGTGCACCCAAAGGGGCACCTGGGGAAAATATCACCGCAACAATATCTGGAGAGTTATCTACAGTAATCGTTCCGGAGAGATCGCTGTTTATCTTTGTTGCGTCTAGAACCGTAGTCCTGAAATTATCTGACACAACATACCATAAATGTTCCCCTTCATGGTCGGTGAACTCACCCATATCAACCGTCTTCCATGGAAATCTCCCATGTGTGGTATCACCAGCTAAAGAACAATTCCCAACAGCTGAACCATTATTGTTTATATCAGGACAAGGCAGTATACCTGGGCTACCACTTGCATGATTATCAGGGTAGGTCACTGAGTACATCAATAATGCGGTCTTGGCCTCACTCAATATACTCGCCGTTTTGGCCTGACGTGAATATAGTTTCAGGTTCGCATTTAGATTTGAGATCAGTATAAATGATGCCCCCGACACCATTATCAACATTAATGCCAGCAATGCCGCACCGGATTGTGACCTGGCGCATCTATTGCTGAACAGGTTTAACGTATTAGAAAATCTCATTAAAGGAGTTCAGGAGGTCCACCAGGCGTTAATATCGGCGGAGGTGGCAGATCTGTCGGGACCGGCATACTCTCACCAGTATCCGGTGGGGGGAGACCACTGCCAGAGGCCATATCTCGGAGGGAACTGACCGGGTCTTTTGCCAAATCATAAACCTGTTTTGAGCGGACATCATATTGCTGTCCTACCTTCAACTCTATACGACTTTGATTATCCGGCAGGGTAATTTCCACATTATTGGAATGCACATTATTTTCGTTCACCCTTGTATATTGGTTCTCAATACTGCCTTCGTTTGTACTATTGCTATTTAACCATGCGGTGTTTTTACCATCTGTTCGATATACCAGACCGTTCAGGGTAATTGAGTCGATTATGGTTACAGTCTCTTCTTCAGACGTTATATCCATTAAATTGTCAGGGACTATATCAACCACAATCTCTTCATCTGGCCTTTTAATCCTCTGTTCGTCCAGTTGCATGCGCTGTCTGGGGGAGGTATAAAATCGTCCAAAACCATTATCAGCTGCAGCGGATAGAGATATACAAACCAGTGTAAAAATAAAAATTAATATTAAATTTTTCATAATCAAACTTCTATAGGTTGCCCATCCGCAAGCCTGATTGTGTACCAATCAAGATCACACTGGGCATTAATATTTGCTGCATTTGTATTACCTGAATTTGATGAGGCTGATGGGGTAATGCTACATTTAGAGATACTAAATAGGCCCTTTGCGTCCTCTTCAAGCTTGTCAAATATTCGAAATAAATCTCCCTCATGAAGTAACTGCATGGTTAGTGACATCTTACTACTAAACAACTTGTATTTTCCCAATGTTAATGGGATTCCAGGGGTAAAAACTTGCTGTGAATCAATCTGATATGAGAGTGATGGTAGTTTAATCTCCTCACCGGTATCCCTCAATACCTCAACCCAGTTAAGTCGTTGCTCTTTTCCGATAACACCTTCATTATAAAATCCTACAAAACGTGGTAAAAAATTTCTAATCAACTTTTCTTCTTCATCCACTGCCAGATATCGATTACTAATAGACATGAAAGCGACATTGGTACGATTAAATTCTGCTTGCATCTTTTGAGTAAAAAAATAACCTCCGTAGATAAGTGAGCTACTAACTATGATTGTTAAAATAAACACAATCAATGAGCCTCTTAGAATCTTCCAATCTATGTCATTTGTACTCATTATTTATTCCCAGAACTATTCTAATTGAAAACTTTGCTTCCCGTTCTGTCGCAGCTGTATTGCCAGACATATTTGCTTCCGAGCTAACATCCAACGGAAGACTTATTATGCTCACATCATATACATCTGCCTGATTGCGTAATGTTTCAACATATTCATTGATTAATGATATTGCCCGACGGAAATTACCATCAAACGGATTAATCTCGGCTTCGAGTGATGCTATTTGATAATAGTTATATTGATTTTCGGCAACGTTAACATTACTGAATCCGATTACTCCCTGATTATTGGTGCTTCTACCAGTCGCAACATTGACATTGGGATCTGCGCCTGAAGTCCATTGGAAACCAGAAATCTGGACAGTTGAATAAGCATTCATCGCAACACTTATCAATTTTATTAATTCCAGGGGTGTGGTTTTAAAAGACTGTAGATTATCCACAAGTTCGACCGCAATTTTTAAATCAGCCGCCTCAACGGGTGTTTGTGGCAAGCCTTCCCGGGCAATCTTGTATCGTACGTCATAAAAGTTAGTCTTATTTTGTGCCGCCAGGGTATTTTGGCGAAACTCCACACCCTGCATAAATGTGTAACCACTCCACAATACGCTAGAAATAATCATAATTGCACTCAATGCCAGCATCCCAATACGCATATTACGCATAGAGTTGTATCGCCTTTCTCTGGGCAGAGCATAGGTATTCTTCGGCTTAAGTTTTAACAACTGGTGAATATAAAGCTGATCACTAAACGGTGACGAAACCTGGTGAGAGGAACCAGATTTTGACAATAGGGCATTTATATCCAGGAAATGCATACCTTCCTCAAAGCTGTCTTTATATTCATTTTTCATATCTTCCAATAATTCACCACCAAGTAGAAAATATGTATTTAATGAATTGTCGCCCGAGCTGTCTGATGAAATTAAACGAACACTATTTAGATATCGTTTTATTTTCTCCACTTCATCTTTGATGTGTGGACCATATGGCTCAGTACCGTACCGAGGTAATTGCACCAGTCGACTGACGCGCAGTTGATTGTTACCAATAAATGTCTGTCTTAAACCACTTATACTTTGGATGCTTACGATTAAATTATTGTCTCCTGCATCAGGGAGTAACTTAATCATATCCACGGTCATTATTGGCACAGAATTAATTCCCACCAGGGGGATCTGATATTTCTCCAGCAATTCTATCCAGGGTGTGATTAATTTTGGGTTGGTAACAGCAGATAGTAATATCTGGTCATCCTTTCTACCCTCAGTCTCTCTACCCTGAACCGTATAATAATAATATGGCGTATCCCTGAATAGTCGTGCCTTTTTGCGCTCAATTATCGATGCTCGGTCAGACCCATATACATGAGGAGAAGTATCACGCTTGAACTCTTCCTCAAATATATCCAGTAGAAGATAGATTGGTATTTTAGGCGTCTCACTCAAATACCTTTCAAAATATGTTTTTCCTTCATCGTTGATATCAAACAGATAGGAACTGGCCAGATCACCTTTGTGCCAGTGATACACAGCCAGCTTATGGGCGCTGACGAAAATCGCGCGGCGTTTGGCTAAATCAAATGTCAATTTCAGTGATGAGGTCATAGATTGGACCAAGAATTGAAAACATAACCCAACCCACGAGAATGCCCAGAATCACGGTCATAGCCGGTTCTATCATAGACTGCAGTCTCTCAATGGATTCCCTAACATCTCGCGTATAAAAATAACCAATATTCTCCAAGGACTCTTCTAAAGCTCCTGTGCTTTCACCTACCCGTAACATTCTAATTACCAGTGGTGGAAATAAATTTGTAGACTTAAAACTATCACTTAAAGTATGGCCTTCTGCAATTTTTTGTCCGACAGAATTCATAGCCATCTCTACGGACCGATTGCCAGAGATTTCTTCTCCTGTACGGATACAGTCAATAATGGTAATACCGGATGAATACATCATTGCAAAAAAACCTGCCAGACGGGCAAGAATAAGTTTTTCTAATATTGGTCCTATAACGGGTATTTTGAGTTTGAGCGTATCCACTTTCAGTCTGATATCATCGCTGAGATTACAACCAACTTTAATAAATGTAAAAATTGCAATTGGCGTAAAAATAATCAGGTACCAGTAATTCACAAAAACATCCGATGTCGCAATGAGCGCACGCGTATGTACGGGGATCTCAGAACCCATGGTACGGATAAATGATAATAGTTCAGGCACAAGATAGGTCATAAGGAAAAACAAAACCAATAATACGACAGAACCAACAAATGCCGGATACATAATCAATTTTTTAGTTTGCGATGCCAATTCATCTTCCCACTTCAGGCTTTCCCCTAATCGTTTAAATACCTCATTGATCTCGCCGGATTGTTCGCCTGCCTTTACAAGGCTGGAAAATACTTTTGGAAACACGCCTGGGTATTCCATCATTGATTCAGATAACGTCTTGCCGCCACCTATGGCTTCACTCATTGCTGCAATAACTTCTGTCAATCCTGGGTTCTCCGTACTATCTCGCAGATCCTCCAGACTCTCTAACATTGGTACTCCGGCACGTGTTGTTTGCTCCAGGTGGAAACAGAACAATATTAGATCCCTTCTTTTAACTCCACGACCTGAAACATTATGAGACTTTGATTTGATCTCTTTACTGTTGACCAGATCAAGACCCATTTTTTTCAAACGCATCTCCAGGTCAGATACATTGGCAGCATCCACCCGACCGATAGTTACTCTGCCTATATTATCTATTGCCTTGTATTGGTAAAGTTCCATTATTACTTATGTTTAAGCCTGCTTGTTAGATCTACTACCCTTGAAATTTCTTCCAGACTGGAAGAACCATCTAGTACACGTGAACTTCCAACATCCGCTAATGGTTTAAAGCCTTTCGATACTGCCATTCTTAATAATTCTTTGGGAGTGCCATGCCTGGCAACCAGCTCATCCATATCACTGTCAAACTGCAGTATTTCTATGAGTGACATTCTACCCTTGTACCCTTGTCCGTCACATACCTGGCATCCCTTTGCCCGATAAATTACCTGCTGCCTATCGGTAGATTTGAGATTTAATAAATTTCTCTCCAAATCCCCCATCTCAAAGGCCTCTTTGCAATGCTTGCAAAGTATTCTCACTAACCGCTGTGCGATAATGCCAATAATATTTCCGGCTAAAATATCCGGCTTTACCCCGATATCGAGCAACCTTGGAATAGCTCCCAGCGCAGAATTTGTATGCAATGTAGAGAAGACCTGGTGACCAGTCATTGCGGCCCTAAGGGCCATACTTGCAGTATCTTCATCGCGGATTTCTCCCACCAATATAATATCAGGATCCTGTCGCATTAATGATCGAATACCGCTGGCAAAGTCCAGTCGTGATGTTTCATTTGCAGATGTCTGTCTAATCATCACTGTAGGATATTCAACAGGGTCTTCCAATGTCATTATATTGACCGATTCAGTGTTCAGATAACCCAGGATTGAATAAAGCGTTGTCGTCTTACCACTGCCGGTAGGACCGGTAACCAGAATTATCCCTTCTGGCCGCCCTAACATTAATTTTAAGGTATTTAATTCTTCATCCTTCAGACCTAGATCATCAAGGGACACAATGCCTTTTTGACGATCCAGGATTCGTAACACAATATTTTCACCGTATACAGTAGGTAATGTCGAGACTCTGAAATCTACCTTCCGACCAGACATCGATAAAGAGATTCGTCCATCTTGTGGCGCTCGAGTTTCAGCAATATCTAAACCTGCCATAACCTTTAGACGTACTGCGATAGCTGACCAATAATTTTTATGCAGGCTACGTATCTGGCGTAGTACTCCATCTATCCTGTATCGAAACCGTAGAAATCCATCTTCTGGTTCGAAATGCACATCCGAGGCGCCCCGTTTTACCGCATCTGCTAATAATGCGTTTACCAACCTGACAACTGGTTGACTGTATTCATCACTTTCCGCGTCCAGACTTTGATAGTCGATCTCACCGGTTTCTATCTCCCGTAAAATGCCATCTACTGACAACTCAAATCCGTAAAATAGATCAATTGCTTTTTCTATTTCAGATTCACCAGACAATACTGGTTGAATTTCTGCTATTCCAGCCAGATGAGCATTGAGTTGATCGATTGCCACAACATCGAAGATATCTGCCATGGCCAATGTCAGAACCTGATCTTCCTTATTGAAATTTATTGGCAAGACCTTTAGCCTACGGGCCATGTCATTCGGTATCATGCCGACTGCGTCACTGTCCGCAATGGCAGAATTTAAATCAACACTCTCCTGACCGATGACCCCACCAATCACATCGTTTATTATTGCATCAGTTGCAAAGCCGAGGCGAACAAGAATTTTGCCAAGGTGCTCCTTGGTCTTTTTTTGTTCTGTTAGTCCAATTTCAATTTGATCTGTTGTTGTAACCCCTTTGTTTACCAGAATCTCTCCGATACGCATATGTTTGACGTGTGAGCCGGTAGGAGACAACTTAGTTACCCGTGCTCAGGGAGTTTATTCGATCCTGAATATTTACAGTATTAAATCCAGCAGGTGTAATTTTAGCAAGGTCGATCGCAGTTTTATAATAATCCAATGCGGGTTGTGTTTGACCAAGCCGGTCAAGACTTATTGCCAGATTTAAGGCAAAATCAGGATTACTTGAGTCCAATCTATATGCGTCAAAAAAAGCCTGTTGTGCCTCTGACCAGCTGGCCCTGCTAGCATTAAGTTTACCAAGTGTGAAAAAAAGCAAAGGCTGGTCCGGGGCATCGAACAACATTGTTTTTATTGCACTGATTGATTCGGTAACACTATTTCCATACTCGAACCCCAATACTGCAGCCCTGGCAATATTGTCCAGGGGGTTTTGTCTTAATATTTGAATATAAAGATTCAATGCCGTATCCATATCACCTTTTCGGGTAGAGATCGCTGCTAACCCTAATAATACATCCCTGTTATCCGGTATTATTTCTTCTGCTTGCAGGTAAATGGCTTCAGCCCTCGAGTATTCGCCTGCCCGATAGGCAATATATGCCTCTTTTATTAGTTGGTTATCACCAGACCGCGGTTGAGATCGAGTAATCTTAACTAACGATGATGGCGGTACGATAACTTTCGGTAAAGTCGCGGTATCCTCAAGGCCTAATCCGAAGCTATCCTGTGTAGCTGCAATTGAACTTTCCAGATCATTCGTGTCTGTTATTTGATTATCCGCTTCAGGATCAGCGATATCGGTTACAGTATCAGTAACCATTGATTCATCGATAGTTTCCTCATCTGTGATGCCATCTGATCCAATATCGCCGTTTGGAGTTAACCCATCTGTCGCAGTTTGAGCACTCGGATCCTGTGAAAGAACCGTAATTGGGGCAAGTTTATTGACGCCTGCATTACTGATTATCGTTTCCACTCCTCGCGCTACTAAGGGAGAAGGCATATCACGGGATATCGGTATCACTGAGTAGTAATAAACAATAATTGCTGAACCTACTGCAAATATCGCAAACGTTACAAGTAACCACCTCAAAACCGATGATGGTTTAGCAATTGTATTAGTTGCTGTAAATATGGTTTGTGCAGCTACGGGTGTAGGTTGGTCAGGAGTACCAATATCCTTGGCAAGTTGCGCCGCGAGTACCCCAGGTAATGTTTCATCATATGACTTATGATAATCTTCAGATTTAAAGGGCTCACCCTGAAGCGTGTCTTCGTAAAGTTCAGAACTGAATGTCTTATCCAGGTCCACCTCATGTAAGGTCTGTTGAGGGTTCATATCCGGAGCTTGTGGAATCTCAGCAACCTCAAGTTCTCGGGTTATCTCAAGTTTCTTATGTTCACCTGTGGTGGTTATAGGCTGTTCTATGGCCTGGGTTACATCTTCAAAACTATCCTCCATGATCTCTTCGACTTCGGGCTTTGGTAGTGTAAATTTTTCGGGATCGTCTTTTTCTGTTGAACCTTGCTCCAAACCGGCTTCAATTGGTTCAAGTGAAAGATCCAGCGAGGATTTATCAGATGATAAGTCTGCCTGCACTGGTAAAGAATTATTTGTAGAATTTAAATCTTGATTGGGACCAGTCGCCTCAGCAGAATTCTGTTGAACCTGAATCTCACTATCTTCTGTCAGGTTGCGCTTGTTGGCGGCATCCTTTTTATCCTGCTCCGCCTTTTTTAAGGCATCCATCAACAGGCTCATTTTTACTGCTCCTGACTTCCTGTGTTTCCCGGACTATAAGCCGATGATTCAAGATATTTTCGAAAATCCTTCAGGTCGCCATCGATACTTGCGTTCTTAATTACAACTGGTCTTAGAAATATTACCAGTTCAGTTTTTAGTGATTCCTGATTTTGAGATTTAAACAAATTACCTATTATGGGGAGATCCGCCGCAAAAGGCGTCTTTTTATCCTGAGTCCGCAAGGTATCCTGCATCAATCCACCAAGTACCGCCACCTGGTTGGTGTTTATTTTCAGGATAGATTCCATTTCACGGACCCTGATTACAGGGATCCTGTTAGCAATAGTTAATGTCGGGTTAGGATCGAGTTCTGTCCTGACCACAGAAGAAATAGTGGGCCTGACATTAAACGTCACACTATCATCATCACTAATTTGAGGAGTGACCGTCAGAACCAGACCCACAGGAACTGTTTGTGCTGTCGTGGTTGTGGCCACAGTCGCCGAACCCCCAATTGCTGTACTTGGTTCAATTTCCTGGGTTACTTCAAAGTAAACAAAATTTTCGACTACCTTTAATACCGCAGTATGATTATTCAATACCATGATTTGTGGGCTGGATAAGACACGCGTATCACCAAATTCGGATAACAGGCTAATCGCTGCAGATATTTGCTCACCACTACCGGAGGGAGCATTGTAATTTAAAACCATGGAAGAACTGGTAATCGGTGGGCCTGCCAATGCACCAGGTGCTCCACCAAGCAAGTTAGATGCGATGCTAAATCCTCGGCTATTCAGATCAAGTACTGACCAGTCAATTCCTGCCTGAAACTGATCGCTCAGATCAACCTCTACTATAGTTGCCTGTACCAATACCTGTCTTTGGACACGTTCCAGAATCTGGTCGATGAGGCGCTGTACTTGTTGGTGCTTGAATGCAGTTGTTCGCACCGAAATAATTCCGCTTTCCGGATTTGATGTCACGGCATCTTCCGCTGACGTGTCGGACTCAGGATCGGTAATTACAGCAATAATACTAAGTCTCAAGTTTTCCCAGAATTGATGGCTGGATTCAGAAGAGATTGATGTGGTTGAGGTATTGCTTCCGCCGCCCCCTCCGTCACCACCGGATGAACCCGAGGCAATTGCAGTTGAAACCGTCACAGTCCCGGTAGTATCGCGAGAAAGATTTAAATAGCCGATATTATATGTGCGGACAAAATCAGTATCAGGTGAAATAATAAGATTATTATCAATAAATTCGTATCGAAGACTAACCTGCCTGGCCACACGATTGAGGATCTGTGGTAGTGTCTGGTCCACGGCATTAATTGTTACTACCCCGACAATTTCAGGGTGAATATCTATATTTATTTCCGCATCCCTGGCAAGGGCAAATAATAGCTCTTTAACAGGTACTTCATTTACGACCACGGTATATTTAGCCTCTTCTGTCAGCTGTTCGGGCTCAGGTAAAATCGAGGTTTGCTGGATAATATCAGGAATATTAGATTGAGGAATTACAGGCGTTGCTGGGATGTGACCTGTTGATGGCTCTAGCGGTTGTGGCGTTATCTCTGCGCAACCATACATTGTTACTACAATCAGTAATAATGAAATTGTCTTATTCATTTTCCACATCATCTATTTATCATTGCAATAACTATACCCAACTCACTAAGTGAAAGATATATACATTCCATCTCTTTCAAAACTATAAGTTTTCTGTGGTCCATATCGGCCGATATATAAAAGACCAACATCGGTCACAAATGTCGCTTTCTGGAGACGTTTTTTGGAGATCTACAGATTCTGGAGGAAGGATATCGAGCTGACGCTGAAGTGCGGCTGTTTCACTGACCGTCAGACGGGAATCGCCCCTATCCTGTAATCGGAAAACCACTGTCATCCCCAGCAGTTGATCTTCCACATCATGTTCCTTAGATATCCCTATTAAATTTGGAACCTGTAGAGTCTTATGTTGCACGGAATTTGTATCAGGATTTACCGCTATTACATCCACGTCTGCTTTGTACATATCTGGATTAATGGCGGTTTCAGTAGTTGATACTGTGGTTGATGAAACTGCTTGTGTAACAACATTGGAAACCTCATTATTGATGCTATCTGGTATCTGTTGTGTTATTCGTTCCTCTATGACAGTCGAATTTTTAACAGGGACCGGTGGCAAGATATCAATCTGATGTATAGTTTCATCTGAACTATTCGCCCCACTTGTATTGATTTGTTGTACCTGTCCATTGGTGGATTGCCGAAAAATAAAATAACTGCTGACCGCTAATACCGCTACCAAAGTCGCTGCTGTTATCACAATAGGTAATTTTACCCTACTAGTACTGGGTATGAATTCTGAATCTCGCGCTGCCAGTCGTGTGTGTTTTATATTTACCTGACGGGCATTGTCTGCATATGCTGCCAACAGAGATTTATCTGCCAGTATATTAATTCGCCTAAGCAATCCTTCTGAGTAGGACTCTATCTGCTTAATAGCGGAATCATCAAACAAATCTCCCGCACGGTATCCACAGGCACGAATTCGCGTATTTAAATACTCACGAATATCATTTGTTTTAAATGGTGTGAGATCAAAGCTATAGGTAATGCGTTCCTTCAACTGCCTAATCTCAGGTTGTGAAATCATTACATCAAGTTCTGGCTGACCAAACAATACTATTTGCAACAATTTGCTTTGTTGCGTTTCCAGATTAGTGAGTAAGCGAATTTCTTCCAATGTTGCAATCGGCATACTCTGGGCTTCCTCAACAAAGACAACTACCTGCCTGTTTTCACTGTGTTTTTGCAAAAGATATTGTTGCAGCACATTCATAACCTCAAACCTGGAGGTATCTGGTTTTACATCAAGCTTTAATTCAAACGCAATTGCATGTAATGTATTTTCAGGAGATATACTGGGGTTCATCATGTATACCACTTCAATATTGTCTGGTAATTCTTTCTCTAACATGCGACACAACATCGTTTTACCGCTGCCCACTTCACCAACGACCTTTACAATGCCTTCACCATTTTGGATTGCATACACGAGGGCATCCAGGATGGCACCTCGATTACCGCCGGCATAAAACAGGTTTGTATCCGGTGTTATGCGGAATGGCGGTTGGTCTAATCCGAAATAATCATAGTACATAATGTTAAGGTATCTTTATTGAAAGCCTCTGAAGCCTACTATAGAGAGTAGTGCGATTAATGCCCAGATATCTTGCTGCTTTACTTAAATTTCCTCCACTCATTTCCAGTGCAGTGTTTATATAACGCCTTTCCCATTCACTCAGGTTATTTTCCAGGCTAAATTCCTTCTCCAACATCTCTTGTTTAAGTGATTCTGTATACTCACCAACCAACTCAGAATTAACCTCGTAGGTTTGTGATTCAAGTTCATTATTAAGCTGATCAATTTTGACTTTAACGCCAGGATATTTTGAATTAAGGCGTATACAAATATTGCGTAATTCTCTAACATTTCCTGGAAAAGAATAATTACTTATTCTCTGCTCAGCCTGATCATCCAGCTCAAATGGATTGTTATTTATCGCATAGAGTATTTTAAAATGTTCCATTAGTAACAAACTATCAGTATCACGCTCTCTTAGTGGCGGTACATTAATAGTCAATACACTTAACCTGTGATACAAGTCTTGTCTGAATCGACCTGTTCTTACCTCCTCTCTAACGTCCCGATTGGTTACGGCTATAATCCGCGCCCTGGAAACCCTTACGGCAGTTTCACCCAATCGATAATACTCACCGTTTTCCAGAACTCTTAATAACTTAGACTGCAGCTCCACTGGCATTTCACCTATCTCATCCAGAACCAGACTGCCATCACCACTGTCTTCAAAGAAACCTGCAACTGTCTTGGTTGCCCCGGTATAGGCCCCCTTGGCATATCCGAATAGCTGAGCTTCAAGTAATTCAGATGAAAACGCAGCACAGTTTATAGTTAGAAAGGGTGCTTTTGCTCTTGCACTTTGCTCATGTATAAATTTTGAAACTAACTCCTTACCGCTGCCGGACTCCCCTTCTATAAGCACAGGAAATGGCGTATTTGCGAACTGTTTTATTATTTCGTGTAGTGTTTTTATCGCCTGACTTTCCCCAAGCAGACTTTTTCCACTTGACGCACCTGCCTCTTGTATTTGTTCTGCGTCCAGCATCATTTGCTGATGTTTTAATCGGGATCGTAATAACGGTATGTCACATGGCTTCGATACAAAATCCACAGCCCCTAATGTCAAGGCATGCTGGATATTAGTCGTTTCATTCTGTCCGGATAAAACCAGGATTTTAATGTCGGAATTAAAGACAAGTAGCTCTTGTATCAGTTTAAATCCTTCATCAGGATGATGTGAATGAGGCGGTAAGCCAAGGTCTATCAATGCAATTGATGGGATTTTATCCAGCTTTCTGATAAGTTTTTTGGTCTGCTCACGGCTCTCTGCCGCATATACAATAAATTCATCTTCCAGGGCAATAGTAAGCGTCTCCACAATAAGTGGATCATCATCAACAAATAGGATTTCGGTCATCATTTTGTTTTGCAAAGATGTTTAGTCTTAGATCCAAGAGGAGTCATTGGCTCAAAATACAACCATGTTTGGAGCACTACAAGTGGCAGTATCGATTTTGTATGATAAAACGATGTTTCTTGGCTCAATTTACATCTTACTTACGGCGATCTGGTTCCACTAATTCCAAGGTTTTCCCAGATTTTCTCAACAGCAAGATGACGGTTCATGGAATAAAAATGCAGACCAGGAGCACCATGGGACAGTAATTCCGAACATATCTCAGTAACAACCTCCAGACCAAACTGCCTGATTGAGTCCAGATCATCTCCATACCCTTCAAGACGTCTTAGTATCCATAACGGTATTTCAGCCCCACAAACATTGGAAAAGCGTACAAGCTGATCGCGGTTGGTAATAGGCATTATTCCTGGAACTATGGGCAAATCGATATCCAGTTTTTCACAGCTATCAAGAAAGCGAAAATAGGAGTAGGGGTTAAAAAAATATTGGGTAATTGCGCTGTTAGCACCAGCATCCACCTTTCGTTTAAAATTTTCCAGGTCTTTATTGGCACTAATTGCTTGTGGATGAAATTCTGGATAGCACGCTACATCGATATAAAAATAATCTCCGGTCTGCTTTCGAATAAATTCCACTAATTCATTTGCATGATTAAGAGGCCCATTACCCAATCCACCTGAGGGTGAATCTCCTCGCAATACAACTAACTGATTCAACCCATGCTCTTTATACGTTAAAAGGACGTCTAGAATCGCGTCAATTGAATAACCAATACAAGAGACATGTGGTGCTACGGAAACACCTGTCATTTTCTTGATAGAAATGGCTGTTTCTAACGTTTTATCACGAGTACTACCACCCGCCCCAAAGGTAACGGAAAAATAATCTGGCTTAAGTCTTGAGAGTTTTTCCTGTGTGGCAGACAAAACTTCCTCAGCCTCTGCAGATCGAGGTGGAAAAAACTCAAAACTGAATTTTTTCGTATATTGAGAGGGGGTAGACATGTTATTTCGGCACTCGGGTTATTAGCCCTGAGTCCCGAGCGCCGAGTCCCGAGTTCCGTTTAGTATCGATAATAATCCGGTTTATAGGGTCCACTAATTTCTACCCCAATATAATCCGCCTGCTGCTTTGTCAATTCAGTGAGGTTAGCGCCTACTCGATGTAGATGTAACCGTGCAACCTTTTCATCAAGGTGCTTTGGTAGCACATAGACATTATTTTTATAGTCACCTTTATTGGAAAACAGTTCTATCTGTGCCAACACCTGATTAGTAAATGAATTTGACATGACAAAACTCGGATGCCCTGTCGCACAACCTAGGTTAACCAATCGCCCTTTAGCCAGTAAAATTATTTTTTTACCGTCTGCAAATGTAACATGATCAACCTGAGGTTTAATCTCTTCCCAATCGCAAACTTCAAGATCAGCAACATCAATTTCATTATCAAAATGACCAATATTACAAACTATGGCCTGATTCTTCATACGCTTCATATGATCAAAGGTAATGACATGGGCGTTACCCGTTGCGGTAACAAAGATATCTACCTGGTCACATATATCGTTCATTTTAACCACGCGATAACCTTCCATAGCAGCTTGCAATGCACAAATAGGGTCAACTTCAGTCACCCATACGGTGGCACCCAAGCCACGTAATGATTGCGCGCAGCCTTTACCTACATCACCGTATCCCAACACCAGGCAGGTCTTTCCAGCGATCATTACATCAGTTGCCCTTTTAATACCATCAACCAGAGACTCGCGACATCCGTATAAATTATCAAACTTTGACTTAGTAACAGAATCATTCACATTAATAGCGGGAAAAGGCAACGATCCATCTTTTTGCATCTGATATAAACGATGAACGCCTGTAGTGGTCTCTTCCGTTACACCTTTAATCTCTGATTTGATTTTTGAATACCAGCCAGGATTTGTCTCAAGCTTTTTCTTGATAGCAGCAAATAGAACCTCTTCCTCTTCACTGCCGGGGTTATCTAATAATGTTGGATCTGTTTCTGCATTAGAACCAAGTATGACCATTAATGTTGCATCACCACCATCATCTAATATCATGTTTGGCGTAGTACCGTCCGCCCATTCCATAATCCTGTGTGAGTAATCCCAGTATTCTTCCAGAGATTCACCTTTATAGGCAAACACAGGTATTTGCTGATCTGCAATAGCCGCAGCCGCATGATCCTGGGTTGAATAGATATTACAAGAAGCCCATCTAACTTCTGCACCTAAGGCTACCAGAGTTTCAATTAACACTGCTGTCTGGATGGTCATGTGTAATGAACCAGCAATTTTTGCACCTTTGAGGGGTTGTTGCCCGGCATATTCTTCGCGAATTGCCATAAGACCTGGCATTTCGGTTTCAGCTATACGAATTTCTTTATGACCCCATGGTGATAAGGCCATGTCAGCAACATGGTGATCTGTAAACATAGACTGGCTGGCTACGCTCATCTTGTTATCCTCCTAACAATTTAAGCGAGCGCCGTTTTAAAGATTTATCGCACATCCAAGCCTGGCGGTGGTTACCGTCGCAGCGCTCCTCAGATATGTTGATCGATTATTTATTCCCTGAAATAAAAACCAGGGCGGGGAAGTATAGACTCCAGAGATTATTTTTTCTAGTGCTAAGGTAACTGGGCTTCAGGTCGCATTTGTCAGTCCAGCAGCATCTCTAAGCGCATCTGACTTATCTGTAACCTCCCAAGGAAATTGCACGTCTTCCCTGCCAAAATGACCATAGGCTGCACTTTGCTTATAAATCGGTCGCAGCAAATCCAGGGATTGGATAATCGCCTTTGGTCGAAGATCAAAATGCTCCCTGATCAGCGCAACGATAGTATCTTCATCAATTTTACTGGTGCCAAATGTATTAACCATGAGACTAACCGGCTCTGCAACGCCGATAGCATAGGCCAATTGCACTTCACACTTGTCGGCAAGGCCTGCTGCGACGATATTTTTTGCTACATAACGCCCTGCATATGCGGCCGATCTGTCTACCTTGGAGGGGTCTTTACCGGAGAATGCGCCGCCACCATGATGAGCAGAACCACCATAGGTATCCACAATAATCTTCCTGCCTGTTAATCCACAATCCCCTACCGGTCCACCGATTACAAATCTACCGGTAGGATTTACCAGAAACCGTGTCTCAGCTGTAATCATGTTTTCTGGTAATACGGGTTTGATAATTTCTTCTATGACTGCTTCTGATAATTCCTTGTGTTCCACGTCTACTGCATGCTGAGTAGACAATACAACTGTATCAACAGATGTAGGCTTTCCGTCTTCGTATACCACAGTTACCTGTGATTTTGCATCTGGCCTTAGCCAGGGCAATAAACCACTTTTACGTACTTCAGATTGTTTTTTTACCAATAGATGCGCATAGGTAATGGCGAATGGCATTAAAACATTCGTCTCGTTACACGCATAACCAAACATCAATCCCTGGTCGCCAGCCCCTTGATCCAGATCCAGACCCTGACCCTCGTTGACACCTTGAGCAATATCAGCTGATTGTTTATCAAGCGACACAAGAACCGCACAGGTATCGGCATCAAATCCCATTTCAGAAGAGGTATAGCCTATTTCACGAATGGTATTACGGGTAAGTTCTGTATAATCCACGGTTGCATTTGAGGTTATTTCACCTGAAAGTACCACCATGCCCGTGTTAATCATCGTCTCGCATGCCACCCTCGACGCAGGATCTTGAGCGAGCAGCGCATCCAGCACTGAATCTGAAACCTGATCTGCTATTTTATCAGGATGTCCCTCTGATACTGACTCAGAAGTAAATAGATAATTCTTCTGCATAATTTAAATCCTTAAAGATAATGTTAAGATGGAAAAATGGCAATACTATACGCTAAAATTATAAATTTTTTTAAATTCAAAACTATTATCTTGAATTTAACCATACATTAACCACCTAAAAATGAGGTAAAAATGGCATTAATGCAACCGCCAGCATGTGACTACGGGACCATGGCAATTGATTTTAATCTATTGGGAACTGATGGCGAAATGTGGTCACTTGAAAAAGCCCAAGGTGAAAATGGTACATTAATCATGTTCATTTGTAACCATTGTCCTTATGTTAAAGCTATCCAGTCATTACTAGTTCGCGATACCAGGGAATTACTAGAGCATGGGATAAATACGGTAGCGATTATGTCAAACGATATAGAGTCTTTCCCTGAAGATTCATATGAAAATATGCAAAAAGCTTCTATTGAAATGAGCTATGTTTTTCCTTACTTAATCGACACGACGCAAAATGTCGCTCAATCCTACGGTGCGATTTGTACACCAGATTTTTTTGGATATAACCGCAATCTGGCGTTGCAATACCGTGGCCGGCTGGACGAAACCACGCCATCAAATTCCAATCCAGACGCATCTCGGGATTTGTTTGAGGCGATGAAACAGATTGCCAGGACTGACGCAGGTCCAAAACAACAAATTTCAAGTATGGGTTGCTCCATTAAATGGCGGGATTAGAAAAATATTGTTTAAGTCAGTGATTTGCTAAATATAAGGATGTCTGATCAATATCAATTACCACAAGTATTTGATATTGTGAGCGAAGTAAAAACCATACTTACACAACCTGTCCTCCTGGAAGTCCTGGATGGTCAAATTCATAGCTTCATTTAATTAATTCAGACTTGCTCAACGGCACTGCCTGAGCGACAATATGTAACCCTGTGATGCAGGGAACCCGCCTTTCAGAACTAGACAAATGATATGTGCCGACTGTTTCTGTTAGCAAAATAATCCCGATAACAAATTTTTAACGACCTAATGTCGAATAACAATGGAGATACACATGCTAACCAGGCATGAAATAGCAAATGCAATACGTGTCCTAAGCATGGACGCTGTTCAAAAGGCAAATTCAGGTCACCCAGGTGCGCCCATGGGAATGGCTGACATCGCAGAAGTCCTATGGAATGATTTTTTAAAACATAATCCGACCAATCCAAATTGGGTGGACAGAGACCGATTTATCATGTCCAACGGACATGGCTCCATGTTGTTATATTCTCTCTTGCACCTCACTGGTTACGATCTGTCTATTGACGACATTAAAAAATTCCGGCAATTACATTCTAAAACCCCCGGTCACCCTGAATATGGCTATACCCCTGGCGTGGAAACCACCACCGGTCCGTTGGGGCAAGGTATTGCCAATGCTGTAGGTATGGCCCTGGCAGAAAAAACCCTCGCTGCCCAGTTCAATCGTGATGAACTGGATATCGTCAATCATTACACTTATGTCACAGTCGGTGATGGATGTCTGATGGAAGGCATCTCCCACGAGGCATGTTCTCTTGCTGGTTCAATGGCATTGGGTAAACTTATTACAATCTATGACAGTAATGGCATATCCATTGATGGTGAGATCACTGGCTGGTTTACAGATGATGTAGCAAAGCGTTTTGAATCTTACCAATGGCATGTCATACGAGACGTGGACGGTCATAACCCGAAGGAAATATCTGCCGCTATTAAAGAAGCCCGGGCAGTAATGGATAAACCAAGTTTGATCTGTTGTAAAACCATTATTGGATGGGGCTCACCCAACAAGCAGGGCAAAGCATCATCTCATGGGGCAGCCTTGGGTACCGATGAAGTTACTTTGGTTAGAAAAACCCTGAATTGGAAATATGATGCTTTTGTAATCCCTGAGGAATATTACCGAGCATGGGACTGTCGCGTCAGTGGTTCAAAAAAAGAACAAGATTGGAATAATAAATTTGATGACTACCAGGATAAATATCCTGAACTGGCGGGGGAATTTCAGCGCAGGGCACAGGGCAATCTTCCTGACGACTGGAAAAAAACGGTTTTAAATTATATCAATAATACAAATGAAAAAGCCGAGACCATCCCATCACGCAAGGCATCTCAAAATTCACTCAATGCATATGGTCCTGAATTACCTGAGTTAATTGGTGGCTCTGCTGACCTCACCGGATCGAACCTGACACTTTGGTCCGGATCAACCATAAATACTCCTGATAATCCTGAAGGTAATTACATCTATTATGGGGTGAGAGAATTCGCTATGTGTGCAATCAATACAGGTATTGCGCTACACGGCGGTTTCATTCCCTATGGCGGCACATTCCTGATTTTTTCTGAATACGCTCGTAATGCCTTGCGCATGGCAGCATTGATGAAACAACGCAATATCTATGTCTTTACCCACGATTCTATCGGTCTAGGTGAGGACGGACCAACACATCAGGCCGTAGAGCAAGCAGCTACTCTGCGGATGATACCAAACATGTCAACATGGCGACCCTGTGACACAGTCGAGACTGCCGTTGCCTGGGCCACCGCCATAGAGAATAAAAATGGCCCCACATCACTATTGTTATCTAGGCAAGACCTCATTCATGTAGAGCGTAACAAAGAACAGACCGAAAATATTTCTCGTGGGGCCTACGTACTTTCAGGGGGCAATGAAATTCCTGATGTTATTATTATTGCTACTGGTTCTGAAATTGGCATTGCATTGGAGGCTGCAAAAAGTCGTAGCCTGGAGAATAACAAGATCCGGGTTGTATCCATGCCGTCAACTGATCTGTATGACGCCCAGGATGATGACTACAAAAATAGCGTCTTACCTGATGAATGCCGCAAAAGAATTGCGGTTGAAGCGGGCATTCCGGACTACTGGCGGAAATATGTGGGTTTGGACGGCCAGATTCTTGGTGTACCAGGCTTCGGAGAGTCTGCACCTGGAGATGATGTATATGAACATTTTAGTATTACTACACATACCCTGATTAACATGATCAAAGGTATTCTTTGAGTTTTTATTTATTTGAAACATAACTGGAGTATATAAATGGCAATTAAAATTGGTATCAACGGATATGGGAGAATCGGCAGGAATATCTTAAGAGCTTTGTATGAATCCGGGCGCACTGATGAAATTCAGATTGTTGCTATCAATGATCTGGGTAATGCAGAAACTAACGCTCATCTAACCCGGTATGATACGGCACACGGTAAATTTCCAGGGACCGTAGAGGTTGATGGTGACTACATGATCGTTAATGGCGATAAGATTAGAGTGTTGTCAGAAAGAGACCCGGCCAGTCTTCCATGGGGCGACCTTGGCGTAGAGGTGGTACACGAATCAACTGGTTTTTTTACCAGTAAAGAAAAAGCAGGCAAACATATTGAGGCAGGTGCCAGTAAAGTAATAATCTCTGCACCAGGTAGCAAAGATATCGACGCAACCGTAGTTTATGGCGTTAACCATGACGTATTGACCTCATCACACACTGTAATCTCCAATGCATCCTGTACAACTAATTGTCTAGCTCCGTTGGCTAAAGTACTGCACGAAGGTATTGGTATCGTCAGTGGTATTATGACGACCATTCATTCCTATACAAATGATCAGGTACTGACAGATGTCTATCATCCAGACCTGCGCCGGGCCCGCTCGGCAACCATGTCCATGATACCGGCCAGTACCGGTGCGGCGACCGCAGTGGGTCTGGTATTACCCGAGCTGAATGGCAAACTCGATGGCTTTGCAGTGAGAGTACCAACCATTAACGTATCCATGGTCGATTTAAGTTTTATATCAAGTAAAGACACTTCAATAGAAGAGATTGATAAATTAGTAAAAGATGCCAGTAATGGACAGCTAAAAGGAATACTTGATTATAATAATGAACCTCTGGTTTCTATTGATTTTAATCACAACCCGGCCTCATCAACCTATGATGCAGCGCTTACAAAAGTAATCGAAAAGAGACTCGTCAAAGTTGTTGCCTGGTACGATAACGAATGGGGTTTTTCAAATCGTATGCTCGACACCACTATTGCATTAATGAACGCAAAGTAAGTTGATTTAATGTCTAAAAATACTCTCTTTACTACGCTAGATGATATTCAACTATCAGGCAAAAATATTCTGGTCCGAGTAGATTTCAATGTCCCTATTTTGAATGGAAACATTCTGGATTTCACACGTATCCAGGCAACGCTACCCACAATTAAAAAGATATTGAATTCTGGTGGTAACATCATATTAATGTCCCATATGGGAAGGCCGGTTGAAGGCAAGTTTGATGAAAATTGCAGTCTGTTGCCTGTTTCAAAAGCACTGTCTATACTCCTCGGTTTAGAGGTTAAATTTGTTACAGATTGGACGCGGATTAATAATAAATCTAAGCATAGAGTATTTCTTCTAGAAAATGTCCGTTTTCAAACTGGAGAAACTTCTAACGACGAAAATCTCTCACGAAAAATGGCATCAATGTGTGATGTATATGTAAATGATGCGTTTGCCGCAGCTCACAGATCCCATGCATCAACCTCTGGTGTTGCAAAATATGCCCCGGTAGTTTGTGCAGGACCGTTAATGGTAAAAGAAATTGAGGCGCTTACAACTGCATTTAATAACCCGGCCCATCCTTTAATTGCAATTGTTGGAGGATCCAAGGTTTCCTCAAAACTTAGCGTTCTTAAATCATTGCTGACCAGGGTAGATAAGTTGATAGTAGGTGGCGGAATAGCTAATACATTTATGAAGGCATCGGGAGTAAACATTGGAAAATCATTGTGTGAAAATGAACTCCTTACTACAGCTACTGAAATATTAGATATGGCAAAGCTGCAAGGTAAAGAGGTTCCTTTACCAACTGATGTCGTGTGTGGAAAATTATTAGATAAAAATTCTACAGCGGTAACCAAACCCATAGGAGAAATCCAAGAGGACGATCTGATACTGGATATTGGTCCAGAGACTACAAAAGCATATATAAATGCCATCACAGATTCAAAAACCATAATCTGGAACGGGCCTGTAGGTGTATTTGAAATTGATCAATACAGCCAAGGTACTGAGTTAATAGGTAAGGCAATTGCTAATAGTAAGGCGTTTTCAGTGGCAGGAGGGGGCGATACTTTGTCCGCCATTTCAAAATTTAATATTGGCGCTGATATCTCATATATCACCACAGCAGGTGGGGCATTTCTCGAATTTCTTGAAGGCAAAACCCTGCCAGCTATTGCCATACTAGAAGAATGTGCGCTGGCCTGGAAAGCAACAGAAGCAGAATATTAATAACTCTATGCGTAGGACTAAAATAATAGCAACACTAGGACCAGCAACGGATAAGCCTGGTATTCTTGAGAAATTGGTATTATCTGGCGTTGATCTATTCAGATTAAATTATTCCCACGATAAAAAAGCTGCCCATAAAAATCGTATCCATCAAATCCGTGAGATAACTAAAAGACTTGGCGTAGAAACCGGCATAATTGCAGATCTACAAGGTCCCAAAATCCGCCTGGGAAATTTTCGAGAAGGAAAAATTATATTAAATGAAAATGACCTGTTTATATTGGATACCGAGCTGGCAACAAACGCAGGGACTAAATCGCGTGTCGGTGTTACCTATAAAAATCTTGCAAAGGATGTTAAAAAAGGAAATTTATTACTTATAGATGATGGCAGGATAGAACTGATAGTTGAAAGTATTTCAGGCAGCAAGATACATTGTAAAACAATTGTAGGCGGAACCTTATCAAACAGCAAGGGCATAAACCTTCTGGGTGGTGGCTTGTCTGCCAAGGCACTAACGGAAAAAGACAAAACTGACCTGATCCATGCCGTAAACCTGGGCGTTGATTACATCGCCGTATCGTTTGTTAGAACCGCCAAGGATATTCAGTCTACTCGAACCCAACTTAAGAAGCTTAAAAGTAAAACACGCATAATAGCAAAGTTTGAACGTACAGAGGCAATAGAAAATGCAGAGGAAATTATTAATGCTGCCGATGCGATCATGATTGCCAGAGGTGATATGGGTGTTGAAATTGGTGATGCAGCACTCCCTCCTGTTCAAAAACGATTAATTAACCTTGCGCGGGAAATGGACACTGCAGTGATTACTGCTACCCAGATGATGGAATCAATGATTGGTAATCAAACACCACTACGTGCAGAGGTATTTGATGTTGCAAATGCCGTTCTCGATGGTACAGATGCAGTAATGCTTTCAGGAGAGACCAGTATCGGCCGATACCCTGTAAAGGTAGTTCAGACCATGGCTAAGATTTGTGAAGAAACTGAAAAGCAACGTGCGATCCGCACTTCTGATCACAGAATTAATAATAGATTCGAGAAAGTTGATGAGGCTATTGCGATGGCAACTATGTATGCTGCAAACCATATCGGCGCCAAAGCCATTGCAGCGCTAACAGAAACAGGATCTACTTGCTTATGGATGTCACGCATCAGTTCTGGTATTCCAATTTTTGCCTTTACCCGACACCTAAGTACAATGCGCAGGGTCAAGTTATATCGTGGTATTTATCCAGTATTATTTGATGTAACTACAACAGATACGACTGAAGTTAATCATGAAATAATCGATGATTTGCTACAACAAAATCATTTGTCAGAAGGCGATCTGGTTATTATCACAAAAGGTGATCTGAAAGGTCTTCGTGGAGGGACCAACACAATGAAGATCATTAAAGTTGGCGATCCTACAGGAAGAATTAACTAATCGTACATATTCACTACTGTTAACATCTTCATCAAGATAAATAGTAAACTATAAATATTAATATAACGTCTTTAAAGGGAGTCTATATATGGGTGATTTTTCACAAGAATTAGAAAAAACTGCTAACGCGATGGTAGCATCTGGTAAAGGTATCCTCGCTATAGATGAAAGCTTTCCTACGATTGAAAAACGATTTAAAGCGATTAATACCGAGTCCACGGAAGAAAACCGTCGGGCATACCGTGACCTTTTGATTACGGCAGCTGATTGTTCAAAATATATAAGCGGGATGATTCTGTTCGATGAAACAATTCGTCAATCAGACAGTAATGGAACGCCATTTACAAAAGCCATGATTAATCAAGGCATAATGCCAGGCATCAAGGTTGATACAGGCGCAAAAGACCTGGCAGGTCATGCAAATGAAAAAGTTACAGAAGGCCTTGATGGATTAAGAGGTCGGTTGACTGAATATCGGAATCTAGGCGCAAAATTTGCTAAATGGCGGGCTGTAATCACCATTGGTAATGGTATTCCAAGTAACGCTTGTATTGAGGCAAATACTCATGCACTAGCACGCTATGCTGCCCTCTGCCAGGAGGCGGGAATTGTTCCTATGGTGGAGCCTGAAGTATTAATGGATGCCGACAATACGATTGATACCTGTTATGAGGTAACTGAAAAGACCCTAATCTCTTTATTTAGCGCCCTAAAGAAACAAAATGTAACGATAGAACACACTATATTAAAAGTGAATATGGTGATATCAGGAAAACAATGTTCTGACCAGGCAGGAATAGGTGAAGTGGCTGACAAAACGGTTAAATGTTTAAAGGCTACGGTACCTTCGGAATTACCCGGAATCGTTTTTCTCTCAGGTGGACAAAGCTCCGAGTTAGCTACTGCTCATTTAAACGCCATGAATGCTGGAAATACTGATCTACCCTGGCCGTTAAGTTTTTCCTATGGACGTGCGTTACAAGAAGCCTGCTTATCGGCCTGGGAAGGTAAAAAGGAAAATGTAGCAAATGCTCAATCAGCACTTCTGAATCGGGAAAAACTTAATAGCCTGGCATGTTTAGGTAAATATACTGAAGATATGGAAGGCTAGATATTAGTGACCTTCAACAAATAAACCCGCACTAGTGCGGGTTTATTGATTTAGAAGTCTGTATTACGCAGTTACATCTGATTATTTAATTTACAAACCTTAGTAGCTACTCTTGGTTTATTTATCTGCCTTTGCCAATAATTCCTGAACACGTTTTGCCTTTTCAGCTGGTTCCAGTGCAGAAGCCCAAATATCTTCCATCGTCTCCGCCTGGGATACCTCTGCTGTAACTTCAACCGATTGTTGAGCAGAATCATTTGCGTTTGTTGCTTCGTCACTGGAGCATCCATAAATCGACAATGCAGAAATGAGTAGAAGGCTGACAAAAATGTTTTTCATATCATACTCCTGGAGATTATTTACCGTGTGATCTCTGGACAATTATTTATTGTATACCTAACTTCCCTAGTATAGGTAAAAATCCCCAAATTGGGTAGTTGATTATTATCTACGATGATTGATTCATCGTAAGGAATGGATTTATTTTCTCCAATAAGCTTTTGCCTGACAATTTTTGCATCAATTACCTTTTTCCCCATCATATCAACCGTGCAAACAAGGTTAGCTGTCTCTTCTGAAGCCCTGTGTAGCTCAATATTGACCTCGTTGTATAACACAAAACTTCCGGAAACTAAGCGTCTAACAACTTTTTTTGTGCGCATATTACTTACCTCTTGCTTAACCTGAACCGCACCATATTGATATCCACCTATCAATTGTATATCCATAACTTCACACGCAGCCGATATTCTGTAGGACATTACAGGTTGGCTAATTTTTTCTATATCTCCGCAGTACTCACCTACAGGAGGCGGTAATGGGAGTATAAAGGGCGGTTCCTCATAGATTTGTGATATTACCAATGATGGCCAAATCAGAAAAAAGAGTAAGCAGAAACATTTCATTATTTTGTTAAAATTTCCTGAGCCTCATGATACTTGGCAGATGTATTAAGAATTACTTCCTCTGGTAACCGGGGGCCGGGATCTTTTTTATCCCAGTCCAGAGTTTCCAGATAATCACGTACATATTGCTTATCAAAGCTGGGAGGGCTAATTCCAATCCTATAGTCCTCAACCGGCCAGAATCTTGAAGAATCTGGTGTAAGTACTTCATCTATTAGAAAGAGGTTATTGTCATCATCCAGCCCAAACTCCATTTTTGTATCAGCGACTATAATACCTCGAGTTAAGGCAAATTCTGCACCTAGTTGGTAGATTGATAAACTTATATCTCTTACTTTTTCTGCCAATTCCTGGCCCACAAGATCAACCATAGTTTTAAAATCAATATTTTCATCGTGATCACCAACATCCGCCTTGGTTGATGGTGTAAAAATAGGATCAGATAATTTCTCCGCCTGCTGTAATCCTTGAGGTAGAGTAATCCCACTGACACTTGCGGTATCCTGATATTCTTTCCAGCCAGATCCAATAATATATCCACGAACAATTGCTTCAACCGGTAATGGTTTTAATTTTTTTACAACTATCCCCCGACCTTCAATTGGAGCCCTTTCATTCTGATCTGTTAATACATCACTTAATGAGATTTCACTTAAATGGTTAGGAATAATGTCCTTAAATTTTTCAAACCAGAAATTTGATACAGCCGTGAGCACCTTTCCTTTTCCCGGAATAGGATCGGGCAAAACAACATCAAAAGCAGATAGGCGATCTGAGGTAACAATAAGCATATGCATATTATCAATATGATAAATATCCCTAACCTTGCCGCTATTTATCAGCGATAAGGTATTGATATCCGACCGATATAAAGTGTCAATTTTTTCTTTCATACTAAATAACCTTAAATTAAATTTTTATGTATTTTCTCATACCTTTCTTAATTCGACCAGATACTAGATTTATTTCTTTTATATCTAAAGACTCTGGTGTAATGTCTCTTTCCTCAACCACATAATCCGATTTTCAACAACTGGACTATTGAATGGATAAAATTCGCCTCCACGGCTTTAATAACCTTACAAAAACTCTCAGCTTTAATATCTATGATGTTTGTTATGCATGTACGGATGTTCAAAACCGTGAATACATGGATTACATAGACGAAGTCTACAATGCAGAAAGACTGACACAGATATTACAAGACGTTGCAAATATTATAGGCGCCAAAATTCTGAATATTGCAAAAGCGGACTATGACCCTCTGGGTGCCAGTGTCACAGTACTGATTTCTGAAGAACCTTCAACCATGCCAGATATCAATAATAAAGAGGAACCGGGCCCTCTACCTGAGGCAGTCGTTGCACATCTTGATAAAAGTCACCTAACCGTACATACATACCCGGAAAGCCATCCAGATTTTGGCATCAGTACATTTCGTGCAGATATAGAAGTAAGCACCTGCGGCACGATCTCTCCATTAAAGGTTTTGAACTTCCTGATTCATAGTTTTGAATCTGACATTGTGATGGCAGATTACCGAGTACGTGGATTTACCCGTGACGTCAGCGGCAACAAACTCTATATCGACCATGTAATCAATTCAATTCAGAACTACATCGATCAGGAAACCCAGGACAGGTATCAAATGATCGACGTAAACATCTATCAGGAAAACATCTTTCATACAAAAATGTTATTAAAGGACTTTAATCTGGATAACTATCTATTTAATGTCAAAGCAGATGACCTGGAACCCGAACACCGTAAATTGATTGAGAAAAGTGTAAGCCAGGAAATGTATGAAATATTTTACGGCAGAGATATTTAGACCGGACCTGTTACTATCCAGAGATTCCTACCTACCTAGTTCTGTTTACTGATTTTTAACCAAGTATCTCTAAGTGTTACTATCCTGTTAAATACTGGCGAACCAGCTGAATGATCAACCATATCGACACAGAAATAACCTAATCTTTCAAACTGAAACCGATCTCCAGGACTAGCTTTTGCTAATGAGGGTTCAAGTAAACATTCAGTCATTGTTACTAGCGAATCTTTATTTATAGCATTTTTCCAGTTTTCTTCCTTTTCTGGAATTGGAACTGTAAATAATCGATCAAATAAGCGAACTTCTGCCTTGACTGCCCCATCTTCAGGCACCCAGTGCAGGGTGCCTTTGACCTTTCTACCATCAGGCGCATTACCCCCTCTGGTTTGTGGGTCGTAACTACACCTGACTTCAATGATATCCCCCTCATTATTTTTTATAATTTCAGTACATGTAATGAAATAGGCATATTTCAATCTCACCTCGCGTCCAGGTGCAAGTCTGAAGAATTTTTTTGGCGCGTCCTCCATAAAATCTTCTCGCTCAATAAATATGACCTTTCCAAATGGTATCTTGCGGGTACCCATGTCTGGTTTTTGCGGATGATTCAATGCATCTACTTCCTCTACAGTATCAGGGTAGTTTTCGATTACCACACGTAATGGATCTAATACCGCCATAGCGCGCATGGTCGACTCCCCCAACTCATCTCTGAGTGCGGTATCTAAAACAACCGGATCAATCTGTGTATTGTTCTTGGTTACCCCGACCACCTCACAAAGCTTGCGAATTGATGCCGGTGTATAACCACGCCGACGCAATCCTGATATAGATGGCATTCTTGGATCATCCCAACCCGAAACGAATCCTTCCTCAACCAGGTCTATAAGCTTTCGCTTACTGAGTACTGTGTAATCAAGTTTAAGGCGTGCAAATTCATATTGATATGGCCGAGAGGGAGTATCCAGATTATCGATGACCCAGTCATACAAGGGTCTGTGGTCTTCAAACTCTAGTGTGCACAGCGAATGGGTAATATGTTCGATCGCATCTGATAAGCAATGGGTATAATCATACATCGGATATATATTCCACTTGTTACCTGTTCGATGGTGATGCACTTTGCGTATTCTGTAAAGAACCGGATCACGCATATTTATATTTGGCGAACCCATATCAATCTTTGCCCTGAGTACATATTTACCTTCATCAAATTCACCCGTTTTCATTCGCTCAAAGAGATCCAGACTTTCGTTTATGTCACGGTTACGCCATGGGCTATTTTTACCTGGCTCTGTGAGAGTGCCTCGATATTCATGGATCTGCTCTCCACTGAGTTCATCAATAAAGGCCTTGTCTTGTTTAATGAGATCCCTGGCATAAGCATATAACTCATCAAAATAGTCGGAGGCAAAATACAATCTATCCTCCCAATCAAATCCTAGCCATTTAACATCTGTCTTGATGGATTCCACAAATTCTGTGTTTTCTTTTTCTGGATTAGTGTCATCAAAACGCAAATTACACTGCCCGTTAAATTCTCTGGCAATGCCAAAATCTATGCAAATGGCTTTCGCATGGCCGATATGCAGACAGCCATTTGGTTCGGGCGGAAATCTGGTATGAACCTTCCCGTCGTTCTTATTATGTGACAGGTCTTCCTCAATTATCTTTCTGATAAAATTCGATGATGTAATTTTTTTTTCTTCTGTCATCAACTGTATCCTTGTGTTTTTGATGCACGGACTAGCGATGGCGTATCCCCAGCCAGACCCATTGCATATTGCATGATCTGGCCCTTAATAATTGGCATGGAGTTTAGTACAGTCAAACCTGTATTCCTTAAATTATTGATAACATTAGTGTTTTGTTCAAAAAGATATTTGACCATATCCATTGCCCACATCATCTGACTATTTTCACATTTACGCCATCGCTCATATCTGCGCAATACTGTTCGTGATCCGATATTACGGTTTGCTTTTTTTGCAGTAACTATCAGCTCCGCCAATGTTGTAATATCAAGTATACCCATGTTTGCTCCTTGACCAGCAAATGGGTGTACGTTATGGGCAGCATCACCCACTAGAACACATCTTCCCTTAATATAATTTTTTGCGTTTGCCCGAAACAGGTCGAAACAATGTCGTGGTTGAATAGTAATAACTTCACCTAAACGAAATTCGAAAGCAAGTTGAAGATGTTGTTTAAATTCCTCAATATTCATCTTCAATAATTCAGAGGCATGTTCGGCTGCAGTAGACCAGACAATTCCACAACAGTGTGGATCCGCCATAGGGAGAAATGCAATCGGTCCGCTGCTTAGAAAGCGTTGCCTAGCAATATTCTCATGAGCTAAGGAGGTTTTTACGATACATGCAATAGCCTTCTGTTTATAGTCATGTTTTGAATAATCAAATCCAGCTAAGGATCTTACACTTGAGTTATTTCCATCCGCTGCAACCACCATATTGGCCTTAATTGCCGCTCCACCATGTGTCTCAGCAAGAATATAATTTTCATGGTTGGTAACCTTACTAACCTTATCTTCTGTAACTAAGGTAATATTTGGATTGTACAAAATTGCCTGACTCAAAACTTCTTCTAGTAATGACTGCTCAACTATATATCCAAGTACAGGTTCACAAATTTCTTCACAATCAAAATTTATCTCGCCACTTGAATTTTCATCCCAAACATGAATTTTATTGTATCTTCCAATTTTATCATTTGCTAACTGCTGCCAGACATTAATTGATGAGAGAATACGAACACTTGCTGGTGTTATTGATATTGTCCTGGGGTCATATACTGTTGTCGCTTTGACCTCACCAGGCAGGCCTTGAGCCACAATCAGGCATTTTATTCCATTGCATGAGAGTAAATGCGCCAGGGTAAGTCCGGTAATGCCGCCACCTGCAATCACAACTTCAGTATCATTTTGAATCATAGTTGGTCCAGCCTCAATCCTCTCACTAATCCAGGTTGCTGTCCCTTCAGCCCCATAGCGTGCTTAACAAAATTATTTTTAAGTATAGGGAACATATCTAATACACACATGCCAAAATTCCTGACTATCATTCTAAAATAATCGTCAGTATAAAAAAGACTGGCCAACGCATCTGTAAAATCAATCACCTTATCCTGGTTATGTTTTCTAAGGTTGACATAGTCTTTTAGTAATTGGGTATTTCCAGGATCCTGACAGTCAGGCGGTAGCTTTAGTATAAGTTCTGCTAATGCAGCAACATCCCTAAGTCCAAGATTAAATCCTTGAGCCCCATTAGGATGGATGGTATGTGCTGCATTCCCCAGTAGCAGCACTCTCTCTTTATATTGATGTTCGGCACGGATTAATTTCAGTTCATATGACTGTTTAGTGCCTAGTTTTATAATTTTACCTGCACGTTTGCCTGATATTTCTTGTAAAACTTTAATATAGTCATCTTCGTCCATTGTCATGTATTCAGATAGTTGGTCTCGTTTTACACAAAATATAGAAACAAACCTGGATTGTGACATCGGTAACAAGGCTAGCGGGCCCGTACTAGTAAAACGTTCATACGCGGTATCATTATGATCCCGGTCCATACTGATATTGGATACAATTGCTACTTGTCCATAGTCCTTGGTTTGCGTATTGATTGATAAATTCTCTCTAATGCATGAATTAGACCCATCTGCTGCAACCAATAATTTACAACTTATTGATTCTAATTTGATAGTGTCATCAAGTTTTATATTGACGTGATCACTAGATATCTTTATTTCTGATATTTTTTGAGGGCACAGATAATCAACATTCTCAATTTTCGATAATTTTTCCAGAATGACCTCACCAATCTCTCTGGCTTTCACCACATACCCCATTGCATTGATCTGTAGATCCGCAGCATGCAAACGTACAGAACCAAACTTACCACGGTCGCTAATGTGTATATGGCGAATAGGTATCGCCTTATTGGCTAGAAAAGACCATACATGGATAGCATCCAGAATACGGCAAGAAGATAACGACAATGCAAGTCCTCGCTCATCGTAACTAGGCTGTCGTTCTGCACCTAATGAATATTGCTCCAACACTGCTACACGAAAATCACTATGCGCAAGACTGCAAGCAAGACTTGCTCCGACCAGGCCACCTCCAACAATTGCGATGTCATATTCTTTTTGCATTTCTTTTATATATTGGATTAGACAGGATAAAGATTACTCAATAACACTGGTCGGGATAAGGAACGTCTGGTTTAGTATTTTGACACTCATTCGTGTAAAAATCAGCATCAAGCAAGCGATTATTTTAACTGGATTCTGGCCTGCGCCAGAATGACGAATCAAAGAATATTGAGATTTAATCAGAAGTTCCTTAATTCTAAAATTGGATAGCAATTATATTCAATCATTATCTATTAGAAGTTTTCCCCATTCCGTATTTATGATTATCTAAATATACTATGCATAATTATTTTTAAACATCCTGTAAATCTTGTTATTCCTGTCTAGTCTTTATACTTCTCCGGCACTTGCCATCAATGACTCGATTTCATCTACAGTTTTTGGTACACCATTGCTAAAGACTTCGTTCCCTGCTTTGGTGACCAAAACATCATCTTCAACACGGATTCCAATATTCCACCATTTTTCATGCAACCCCTCATGAGGTTGAAAATATAAGCCAGGTTCGATTGTTGTTACCATTCCAGGTTCAAGTACACGCCATTCCCCATCGAGTTTGTAGTCCCCTACATCATGGACGTCCATACCTAACCAGTGGCCAGTTCGATGCATAAAATATTTTTTATATGACTCTTGTTTAATTTGTGTCTTAAATTTTCCTTTAAGAATTCCCAGTGACAGCAATCCTTCAGTAATTATATTTACGGCTGCGTTATGAGGATCATTCCAGTGATTGCCAGGTTTAACCTGCTTAATTGCCTCTTCGTTTGCTGTTACTACCAGTTCGTATAGCTGTCTTTGTTCCATTGTAAAATGCCCATTAACAGGAAATGTCCTGGTAATATCACTGGCATAACTATCATACTCAGCCCCAGCATCGATCAATAGAAGGTCACCATCACGCAGTTCACCAGTATTTTCTGTGTAGTGCAAAATACATCCATTCTCACCAGACCCAACAATTGACGGATAGGCGGAAGATCTTGAGCCGTTATGCATAAATTCGTGTAATAGTGTTGCTTCAATTTGATATTCCATCATCCCAGGGCGACATATTTGCATCGCTCGCTTATGTGCGTTACATGAAATATTTGCTGCTTTTCTCATCGCAGTTATTTCCGGGCGACTTTTAAACAATCGCATTTCATGCAACAAATGGTTGAGAGAGATGAACTCATCTGGTGCATTTACGCCAGTACGAACTTGTTTCCTGACTTGATTTACCCAACTGAGCACTCGTTGATCAAAAGTTGCATCATTACCCATGGTGTAATACATGCGCTCTCGATCTTCGAGCATACCGGGAAGTATGTCGTCCATATCCTCTATTGGAAACGCATCATTTGCGCCATATATTTCACAAGCCCCCTCCAGTCCTGCCCGACGACCATTCCAGGTTTCCATTTTCTCATCCTTCTCCCTGCAAAACAGCACGAACTCTCCGTGATGTCGATCCGGAATCAGGACCACAACAGCCTCTGGCTCAGAATAACCAGTAAGGTAATAAAAATCACTGTCCGGCCGAAAAGGAAATTCTACATCTCTGTTCCTGATATAAACCGGTGCGGTAGGAATAATTGCGACAGTTTCATCCCCCATCAAATCCATTAGCCTTTTTCGTCTACGAGAAAATTCACGCTTATCCATCAATGAAAAGCTCCTGATTCTGAATGACCCGACAAAGATGGATGAAATTGTAAGTTAATAAAAATTGCTCCCATACGGACATATTCAACCAATTCAAATAATGCCTTTTCATCACTTTCATCTGGGTGTTCACTAACTTCTAATTGACATATTCTGGTAAAATTCTCTATGAGCTCTCTGCTGTCTTCATCTTCCAGGGTTTGTTCTACATCTTGTCCCTGGGCAAAGCCATTTAAAAATCCATGACACCATTCACTAAGCGCCGAGACGCGTTCAGAAATTGAAGTATTATCATCGGGCAATAACAGGGAAAAATCATATTCCGGCGATTCTAACAGTCTTATAATTTCACCCACCAATGCTTCAACATCTTCAAGAAATTCGCTTGTCAGCTTTTCATCAGTTGATTTAATGCCCAGGTACTCTTCCCAGATTTTACTCACTGGAGATTCATTGACACAAATATGACCGCATAAAAAGCCGTGACAGTCCGATGCACAGGCATCTGACCCTAACATATTCAATAGTTTATTTAACTCGCCGTATTCCAGCATTTTTTATAATCACTATTCATTAAGGTGGTATTTTGCAGGGCAACATCATACATGTTCAAGTCTTTAATGGAATTATTAACAAAGTGTATTGACCGTATTCGATGACAGCCCTATATTGGACGTATGGCTAGATAACAAGCCTTGACATAATTACTCAAGAATAAGATTGTATTATTATGAACGATAATAAAGAAGAGAACATTGATCTTTCTGCCCTCGAGGCTAGGGTAGATGAATTAATACGCACGATTGACAGTCTGAAATCAGAAAATACGGCTTTACGTTCTCAACAGGATAACCTGGTTAGTGAACGATCAATATTGATTGAGAAAACTGAACAGGCAAGATCCCGGATTGAATCCATGATTTCCCGCTTACGAGCTATGGAAACCCGTTCATGAGTGACGACAAGCCTGCCTCAGTCCACATACTGGACAAGGAATATCTTATTTCCTGTGCTGATGATGAGCGTGAGCAGTTATATACCGCAGTAACCTTTCTGAATCTGAAAATGAAAGATGTAAAAGAAAGTGGCAAGGTAATTGGAGCTGAAAGAATAGCAGTAATGACTGCGCTTAATATTGCTCACGAACTTCTTGCATACAAACGTCAAAATGACGACTATACTAATTCTATAGACAAGACAATCCAACGTTTAAGAAATAAACTGGATGAAGCATTAACTAGCGGTCAACAATTGGAGATACACCAGTAGACAGACCGAGTAATATATTCTTCCAGTAATGTGTAACAACTTAATTTTAAGCTTGGGTATCTTCTGTACTATTCGTAACTAGACTGATATGACTTGAGCCTAATTATATCACTCCGGGGACTGACCGTGGTATTGTGCGCATGCCCTTTTGGGGAAGCCTGATATATCACTCGCTGCCCCCACTTGAACCATCGGTTCAAGTTCAAGGTCTGCAACGATAGCATGGTTGATACCCTCTTCTTCTTTCGGGACTCGTTACCGGGGAACCGTAAAGACGTATTTACTGATCCTAAAAAATATCTAAACCCCGCTCACGATAATATCGCTTAACATTTTATAACAATGTTGAAATAATCGTATGAAAAAGCAACCATCTAGATACCTGAACAGCGAGTCCACATATATATGAAATACTGGTTAATGAAATCTGAACCTGAGGAATTTGGTATTGGCGATTTAAAAAACAGACCTAATCGTACAGAACCCTGGGACGGTATTCGAAATTACCAGGCAAGAAACTTTATTCGAGATGATATGAATCTTGGCGATCTGGCATTCTTTTATCATTCTAATTGTGAGACCCCTGGGATTGCCGGGATTATGAAACTATCCAGCAAGGCAAGGCCAGACCACACTGCATTTGACCATACCAACAAACATTATGATCCCGGAAGTAATCAAGAAAATCCACGATGGTTTCTGGTCGACGTTAAATATAAACGTCAATTTAAGCGGATCATTACATTAACCGAGTTACGCGATCATAAACCACTGAAGGACATGAAATTATTACAAAAAGGAAGTCGGCTTTCGATAATGCCTGTCACAGAAAAAGAATGGGAATACATAATCAAACTGGAATGAGCGAGGAGTATTAAGCTATACATTAAACGGGATTAACAAGATTATTTTAATATAAAATCAAATCAAATATTTTTTACCAATATAGAATGTTTGTTAATTTTATTTATGGAGATTGAATATTTTTTATACTGTAAATCCTGTCCATTTAATCTTCAAGAAATGTCTAGATATATTAGTCTTAACTCCTCACCCCTCACAGGTTTATCCTGTCAATCGCAAGTGAATTTTTATAGAATTAACCAACCCGACCAGAGGATTACACATGACAACAGACGAGAAGAAGCAGGCCGTTGCTAAGGCGGCAATAGCATACGTTGAGGACGATAGTATCGTCGGTGTCGGCACAGGCAGTACGGTAAATTACTTTATTGATTTCCTTGCTGAGATTAAACACCGTATCGAAGGTGCTGTATCCAGCTCCCTGGCTTCAGAAGAGAGATTAAAAAAACATAATATTCAGATATTTAATCTCAACCAGGTAAATGATTTACCCATATACGTCGACGGTGCAGATGAATCAACACATAACCTCCAATTAATCAAAGGCGGGGGCGGTGCTTTAACCCGTGAAAAAATTGTTGCTGCAGCAAGCAAAAAGTTTATTTGTATTGTAGACGATTCAAAATTAGTTGATGTGTTAGGAAAATTTCCATTACCGGTAGAGGTGATACCTATCGCACAAAGTTATGTGGCACGAGAATTAATAAAATTAGGCGGACAACCTGTTCTAAGAGAAGGCTTTACTACCGATAACGGTAATATTATTATCGATATCCACAATTTACATATACTAGATCCCATGAAGATGGAGCTAAATCTAAATCAAATCACTGGAGTTGTCACAAACGGCCTTTTCGCAAGCCGTCCAGCTAATATATTAATCGTAGCGAGCGAGAGTGGAATTAAAACTATCAATAGATAAATGTTAAATTTTTGTAAAAACTATTCTTCCTGATTTTATCGGATTTTAATTATTTTTCGGCAAATCATACAGATATATCTCTAATACTTGCATCTAGAGAGTTAACAAATTAGCATTCGCTTTTCGACATTAATTCCACTTTCAAGGAGACAGCATGATTTTTTACATAGTTTATATAGTGTCAATAATCATTCTTATACTGCATTTCACTGGTTTTCTGGCTAGACGTAATATGGATTGGGCTGTACTTGTGGCAGCTATTGCATTATTCGGTGTAAATATACTGGATTTCCTGAGTATCATTTAACCTTCCATTTAGTGATTGGCCTTATTCAAAGGGTTACTCACGCGCAAGTTTCGATTAACAAACAAATTATCACCAACATTGGGCATGGAATTATAGCCCTGATCGGGATAGAAAAGTCCGACACAAAACAGACAGCTGACAAACTCCTGCATAAAATTTTAAGGTACCGAATATTTACAGATACAACAGGTAAAATGAACCTGGGTCTTAAGAATGTTAATGGTGATCTATTACTAATCCCTCAATTCACTCTACCTGCCGACACAAAAAAAGGATTGCGCCCGAGTTTCAGTAATTCTGCACCACCAGACCTTGGACGGGAATTATTTGACTATCTGGCATGTGAGGCAAAGGCTTGTCACAATAATGTCGAAACCGGAAGTTTTGCTGCTGATATGCAAGTATCCCTTACAAATTACGGTCCAGCAACCTTCTGGTTGCAGGTATAACTCGTTTCTTGTTTCTTATCTCTTGTTAGAAAAAAACACTACATTCTATTAATCCTTACCTATCAATTTCATTAATTTATATACCCCGTCCATATCAATCTAAATTTTGGATCGGTGTAACAGTTATCATTGAGCTACAATTTTACGGGTCCCGAGTAACTAGCGACGTATTCAATTTCTCCTCACCCGTCTTCGCCCAACCAGTCTCTCGGTTTCAAAAATTTCTCATATAATCTGGACTCTTCTGTCCCAGGCTGAGGATGCCAGTTATATTTCCAGGCTACATTTGGAGGAAGTGACATTAGAATTGATTCAGTACGTCCACCCGTTTGTAGACCAAATAGGGTCCCCCTGTCGTAGACCAGATTAAATTCCACATAGCGGCCTCGACGATAAAGTTGAAACTCACGATGTGCTGCGCTATAGGGCAAATCCTTGCGTTTAAACACTATGGGCGTATATGCATGCAGATAGCTATCTCCGACACTTTGCATAAAAGAAAAACATCGGTCAAATTCCCACTCATTCAAATCATCAAAAAATATGCCCCCTATACCTCTTTGCTCCTGCCTATGTCGTAAATAAAAATATTCATCACACCATTGTTTAAAGCGAGGGTAGATTGCATCACCATAAGGCATGCATACATCATATGCTGTTTGATGCCAATGCCTGGCATCTTCCGTAAAACCATAATAGGGTGTCAAATCATATCCCCCACCGAACCACCATAGCGGTGCTTCATCTTGCTTTTCTGCAATAAAAAATCGTATGTTCATATGTGAGGTTGGCACAAATGGATTTTCAGGATGGATTACCAATGATAGTCCCAGGGCCTGGAAGCTTCGACCTGCAATTTCAGGACGTTTGGCCGTTGCTGCTGCAGGTAATGCATCTCCATGAACATGAGAAAAGGCGACTCCTCCCTGTTCAAATACCCTGCCTCCTGACAACACTCGTGTACGCCCACCACCTCCTGCATCGCGATTCCAGGCATCTTCATGGAATGTAGATAGGCCATCCAACGACTGCAACTCATTGCATATTCTATCCTGCAACCCTAGTAGATATTGCTTGATGTCATTAATTTTTTCCATTGTATTCATATCTATGTACTTGTAATTCATAATAATCTTATGTACGGATAATACTATTTACTGCATCATATGATATTGTTACACATCATTAAATTGTACAGGGTCAAATCATGACAAAAAGACGTAGCGCGACTGTCAAACGACAAACTAAGGAGACCAGTATATCTGTAAAACTGGACCTTGATGGTAGCGGTCAGTCTAAACTCAATATCGGTATCCCGTTTATGGAACATATGCTAGACCAGGTCGCCCGCCACGGGATGATAGATCTGACCATAGATGCTAAAGGTGACCTCGAGATAGACTCGCATCATACCGTTGAAGATATAGGTATCACTATAGGTCAGGCATTTATTCAGGCTATTGGAGATAAAAAAGGGATATTTCGCTACGGGCACGCCTATGTTCCACTTGACGAAGCCTTATCACGTGTTGTTTTGGATTGTTCCGGCAGACCAGGCCTTGAATATGATGTCAATTATCCACGGGCAAGGATCGGCGATTTTGATGTAGATCTATTATTTGAATTCTTTCAGGGATTTGTAAATCATGGTCTTGTTACTCTACATATTGACTGCATTAAGGGGCGTAACGCGCACCATATTGCTGAGACTACCTTTAAGGCCTTTGGTAAAGCACTGCGTATGGCAGTGGGCTTTGACCCTCAGATGAAGGGAATAACGCCTTCTACCAAAGGATCACTTTGAACGCTAAATAATCCCCATGCAATCCGTCGCAATTATTGATTATGGTGCAAGTAATTTGCGCTCAGTCATCAAGGCCATTGAGCATGTGTCTGAAGGTAAGTTCAATATTATTGTCACTGATAACGCTGACCTGATACTTGGCGCTGATCGGATAATATTTCCTGGTCAAGGTGCTATCAGGCAGTGTATGAACTCACTCCAGGAAAAGAGCCTGGACAAGGTATTAATTGAATGCCTTAAATCAAAACCCTACCTTGGACTATGTCTGGGCCTCCAGGCCCTCATGGAATCTAGTGAAGAAGATGGTGGTATTGAAGGACTCGGAATCATCCAGGGAAAGGTAACTCGCTTCCCGAAAGGACAAATTGACGACAATGGCAATAATTACAAAATTCCACACATGGGTTGGAATAATGTAGAACAGTCTCATGACCACCCATTATGGAAAAATATCAGTTCAGGCGAGATGTTTTACTTCGTGCACAGTTACTATGTACAACCCGAGTTAATTGTCGATATATCCGGTACGACAAATTATGCAGTATCTTTTACCTCTGCAATTGCCCGCGATAATATATTTGCCGTACAGTTTCACCCAGAAAAAAGTCAACGTGCGGGCATGCAATTACTATCAAATTTTTTAATTTGGGAATAAAAAAAGGCCGTTTTCCCGAAGAAAAACGGCCTTACTATCAAAAAATTAAATAGCTTAGGCTACGGCATCCTTTAATGCCTTTAATGCAGTCGCCTTAACACTAGTTGACGCTGGTTTTGCCTTTATCATAATCTCTTCACCAGTAAATGGATTTGTTCCTTTTCTAGCGTCTCTCGCAGGTTTAATAATTCTCCTCAATTTAATGCCTAACGCAGGAACAGAAAATTCACCTGAACCACCTTTTTTCAAATGACCATGGGCAAGTCCGGCCAGGGTATCCAGAACAGTTGTTACCTCTTTTTTTGTTAATCCTGAATCTTCTGCAAGACTGCTCAGAATCTGAGATTTAGTTTGTTTCGTTGAAGTAGTAGCCATTTTATCTCCTCATGATTTACATAAATTAATTTTACGTTTTTTTCTTTATTCCAGTGATAATTCAAATTCAGGTCAACCGCTTGTAAAGTTCCCCAAGGTGGGCAATTATGCAATGGAAATCAGCCAAAGCCAACTCTTATAGCCTATTTCCTTAAGATAATTCACATTAATTCAAATTCTGCTCTGCATCGGAGCGAAATAATTAATTGACATTTTCCCTGAAGTATCATTGCCTAAGTTTTTTATTTTTAACTCTTTATTCTTGATTGTTCTCTTTGTATAGCACGATAACCGATGTCCCGGCGAAAAAATATTCCCCTATAATGGATCCTGTCAATTGCAGAAAGAGCAGCTTGTTGTGCCACGGTAACATTATGCCCCAGTGCAGTAACACACAGCACTCGCCCGCCAGAGGTAATTATATTTCCGTCAGCCTGGGCAGTTCCAGCATGAAAAACTTTTACCTCATTTCCAAAATCTAAATCCAGCCCGGAGATACTATCTCCCTTACTTGGGCTATCAGGGTAGCCATCAGCAGCTGCAACGATACCAAGCGCAGCTCTTTCATCCCAAACTCCTGATGATAAGGCAAGATTCCCTGCTAACGCATCTACACATAACCCAACTAAATCACTTTTTAGTCGCATCATAATTGGCTGTGTTTCCGGATCACCAAGCCGGCAATTATATTCCAAAACCTTAATATCGCCTTGACTTGAAATCATCAGTCCTGCGTAGAGGAATCCTGTATAGGTACGTCCATCTCGTTTCATTCCCTCAATTGTCGGTTCTATCACCTCTTTCATGATCTTTACATACATATTCTCGTTGATCACTGGTGCAGGCGAATAGGCACCCATTCCGCCGGTATTGGGTCCTTTGTCACCTTTGTCTCTTGCCTTGTGGTCCTGGGATGTGGCCATTGGAAGGATAGTGTTACCATCTGTCATCACGATAAAACTGGCCTCTTCACCCTCAAGAAATTCCTCAATGACAACCCTGTGCCCCGCCTCACCAAACTTATTTTCCGACAACATATCTATCACAGTATCCAGGGCTTGATCCAGCGTGCTTGCAACGACTACACCTTTACCTGCTGCCAATCCATCTGCCTTGATAACTATCGGGACTCCCTGTTCATGAATGTAAGACTTTGCATTTTCAAGATCTTCGAAGACCTCGTACTTAGCTGTGGGTATGTTGTGACGTTTTAAAAAATCCTTTGAATAAGACTTTGAACCCTCGAGGATGGCAGCATCTTTGTTCGGTCCAAAACATGGCAACCCTGCCTGACCAAATGCGTCTACAATGCCGGAAACCAATGGGCCTTCAGGGCCAATTATTGTTAGGTCAACTTGATTATCCTGTGCAAACTCGATTAACGCCCGGGTATTATCAGCGGCGATATCAACATTTATAAGTTTTAACTCTAGGATCGTACCCGCATTACCTGGCGCAACATAGACCCTGTCAACATCAACAGATTGTGCACATTTCCATGCCAATGCATGTTCTCTACCACCGCTGCCGACGATTAGTACGTTCATTAATGTATCCCGTCAGGGACAAAGGACGAGGAAAATTCGCTAACATTTATAACCCTAGAAAGTTGCAACAAGTAATCCGCCACACATCCTCTCGTCATGGTTTCGAACACCTGATATTTAGCTGCTGTAAATTAACGGACATATATTCCGAAATTTGTTTACTAGATAACAGCACCCAAGTTAAAAATATATTATTCATTCAGGAGATAATCCCATGTTAATGCCTAAAATGTCTCATGCCTGTAAATACCATTGCCATTCCATTTTCATCTGCAGCTGCGATAATCTCCTTATCCCTGACTGACCCGCCAGGTTGTATTACAGCAGTTATTCCTACTTTTGCAGCCGAATCGATACCGTCACGAAACGGGAAAAAAGCATCCGACGCCATAACAGCGTCTTTGACCTCCAATCCCTCATCTTCAGCCTTAATCGCTGCAATTCTTGCGCTGTATACCCGACTCATTTGACCTGCCCCTATACCAACTGTCGTTTGTCCTTTTACATAGATAATTGCATTAGATTTAACATATTTGACGACATGCCACGCAAACAATAAATCTTTTAATTCTTCTACAGTGGGTGCACGTTTCGTTACTGTTATTAGGTCAGCAGAACTTATCTTTCCCACATCACTATCCTGAACTAGCAAACCACCACTTACTCGTTTTAGTTCAAGCTGTTGCATTTCGTTTTCTCGATAGCCAACAGACAAGATCCGAATATTTGATTTGGCCGACGTAACTTCCAGTACCGCATCATCAACCTCAGGGGCAATAATTACCTCAACAAACTGCCTGTCTAAGATCGCCTTGGCAGTATCAACATCCAACTTTCGATTAAAAGCAATTATTCCACCATAAGCTGAAACCGGATCAGTTTTATATGCACCTTCATATGCTGCATGTATAGAATCTCCAAGCGCAACTCCACATGGATTTGCATGTTTAACAATCACGCAAGCTGGATCACTAAAACCAAGGACACATTCCAGCGCCGCATCAGTGTCCGCAATATTGTTATATGACAATTCCTTGCCTTGTAATTGTATGGCATTGGCAAGTGTCCCTTTTTGTGCCAAATGTTCGCTGTAAAATGCAGCTGTTTGGTGAGGATTTTCACCATAACGAAGATTCTGCAATTTTTTAAATTGCATAGAAAAAGTTTTTGGATAATCAATATACGTACCTGGTTGTTCCATACTACCCAGATAATTTGACACTGCAGCGTCGTAGTTAGCCGTGTGTGAAAAAACTTTTTGTGCCAAATAAAACCGTGTCGAATCTGTCAGCTTAACTTTATTTTCTCTAAGTTCATTTAGAACTTTTTCGTAATCAGCACTATCAACCACCACACCAACATAGGCATGATTTTTAGCCGCAGCACGTAACATAGTCGGGCCACCAATATCAATATTCTCTATTGCTTCATCAAAAGTACTATCTGATCTGCTTACAGTTGCCTCAAATGGATAGAGATTAACAACAACAAGATCAATAAAATTAATATCATGTTGCTGCATTACATTATCATCAATGCCTCGTCTGCCTAACAACCCTCCATGTATTTTAGGATGTAATGTCTTAACGCGCCCATCCATAATTTCAGGAAAACCAGTGTAGTCAGACACATCTGTAACGGTCACGTTATTGTCCTGTAGTAATTTGGCTGTTCCACCAGTTGAAAGTATGCTTATCTCCAGTTTCTCCAACTCTTTACAAAACTCGATTATCCCTGATTTATTGGAAACACTGACGAGGGCACGTTTTACAACTGACATTATATTAGATTCCTTTAATTATTGATTTACTACGATGAAAAAGGGGTAATGCGAAGATAGTTAACCTATATCATATTTACTGAGTCTATTTTTTAAGGTTCCTCTATTTAATCCTAGTACATCTGCTGCTCGGGAAACATTACCATCTGTGTAATCGAGTACTGATTCAAACAGAGGAGCTTCCACTTGAGATAAAATTAATTGATATAGATCCACAGGTTCATGACCATCGAGATCTTTAAAATATTTTTCCATAGCCTGACTAACATTATCACTCAAGCAACCAGAACCATTTACCTTAAGTTTGGTTGAATTGATCTTTTTATTCTTTTTCTTTGCAGTCATGCGGCAATACTCAAACTTTCTGCCATATAGAGACAGTCTTTAACCTGCTGAAGTTGTAGTTCGCATTGTTCTTCATTACTAATTTTCTTACGGAACAAATCAAAACCGGGGAGTAAATTACAGTATTTTAAAATATGCTTGCGAGCGATTCTAACACCAGTGTATTCACCATAGTGTAGATAGATTGCATGCAAGTGCATTGTAATGATGTTAATCATGTCCTGATATGATGGTCGTCCAGATTTTTCGCCAGATTCAAAAAACTTTCTTACATCTGAGAATATCCAGGGATTTCCAATTGCAGCCCTACCTATCATCACGCCATCCGCGCCCGTATAGTCCAAAACACGAACTGCCTCCTCTGCCGAACCAATATCTCCATTAGCAAAAACCTCGATTGATACCTCAGTTTTGATCTGTGCAGTAGTATCGTGCTCAGCATTGCCGGTAAATCGACAGGCACGAGTGCGGCCATGAATTGTGATTCGCTGTACACCTGCTTGCTCGGCAATTTTTGCTATTTTAACTGCGTTTTTGTGGTCTTTGTCCCACCCTGTACGAATTTTTAAAGTAATGGGTACCGCCGACACACTGACAACCTGATCCAGAATTTTACCAACCAGTTTTTCATTCTTGAGCAAAGAGGACCCGGCCATAACATTACAAACTTTTTTTGCAGGACAGCCCATATTTATATCAATAATATCTGCCCCATCATCAACATTAATCCTTACCGCTTCAGCCATCATTATCGGATCGGCACCAGCAATTTGTACTATTCTTGGTGACATTTCATCAGAAAAATCTCTTCGAAATTTTGACTTTCTTCTGTTATATAGATTGGTATTAGAACTTATCATTTCCGAGACGCAACCATGCGCACCCATTTCGCGACAAATATCTCGATATGGTTTATCTGTGATACCAGCCATAGGGGCAAGTAAAATTTTTCTGTTCACTGGTTCGAATTTGCTGATCATCCTACACCGCTTATTATTAATTTAGTTATGTGGCGGTTTTTAAAGAGGCATAATAATAGCGAGGAATAGTTGGTATGAAAAGCATTGCTTCAATAAATTTTATTTTGATAATAAAATGAATTAAATAATCATCCAGATATCGGCCTTAACTTCTTCTATGCACAGGAAATTCTCTGGTACAGAGCAGATACAAATCAAATGAAATGAAATTCAAAGCTTACTGCAATATCTGTATCACCGGTAATTTCCAATACCAGATGTAAAGGGATTTTGGCTGGCATGCCCTGTTCTAAATCAACACTAACATCAAGATATTCTGGTGGCTTAAAAACTCTATAACCGGTTACACTTCCATCAGTATTATACAAAATCAGGCGTATTCCCGGGTAGGGCTGTACACTATCAGACTGATTTTCAATTGTTGCATTCACCAACAAAGTACCATTGTAACGTGGATGATCTCTAACATCCCGGTTTAACAGTACTATTGACCTAAGGTCACGCTCTCGAATTAATTCACAACCATATTGATTACAAATTTGCCTTACAATAGGTCTGTATTCCGGGTAACTATTTAGTAACCAATCTCGATTAAACCAGGCCAGTTGGACTATAATAAACAACAACAGAGTCAAAATGCCAACACTCCAGATTATTGATCCCCATTTTGATTGTGCATTTTCAACATAATTGAGTAACTCCTCGCTAAGTTCTTCTTGATTAATATCTTCTATTGATTCTTTATAAGATGAAGGTAATTTATTGTTCTCACTAAAATCTTCAGAAACAATTTGTTCAACAATCTTTCTCTCGTCGGTAACTGTATTACTAGCAGGGATTTCAAATTGCGGCTCGTCGTCTACATCATCTTCAGATGCAATAATTTTTGGCTCTGGAATTTCAGTCCTAGATAATGGTCGATCATACAAGCGATCTATGGCATTAAATTGTTCACTACAATACCCACATTGCACCAAACCCCTGGCTGCGGATAATTGCCATGCATATACACGGTACTGTCGATAACACGCGGGGCAATCAGCAATCACAATACTATTTCACCTTATTTCTAACACCAGACAACATGGCCCATTCATTGCGATACACAGGATCCATCATATCAAACCATGAATTGTAAATTTTTAGGCATTCATCGACTTGTGAGGCCAGAATTCCAGATAATACTATTTTTCCATCTACACCCAGTAATGATTTAAATCTTTGCGCAAGATCCAGTAATGGTTTAAGCAAGATATTAGCAATCAAAATATCTGTCATTTCTGGAATTGTGTCATCTGGCGATAGGGTGATAATTCTACTTTCAAGTCCATTTTGAATTGCATTTCTATTGGTTGCATCCAGGGCTTGCTGATCAATATCCACAGCAATAACCTGGCGAGCACCTAGCGATGCCGCAGAAATACCAAGAATGCCTGAACCACAGCCGTAATCAATTACCCTGAGCCCTTCTATCTGCTGATTGGCTAACCATTCAAGACACAATGCGGTGGTTGCATGTGTACCCGTCCCGAATGCAAGACCCGGATCTAACTCTATAACGTGGGCAATATCTTTTGGTTTTTCAAGCCAGCTTGGACAAATACATAACTTGTTAGCAAAGACCATAGGTTGTAATCCAGACTTATAACTCTCTCCCCATTTATGGTCTGACACTATCTCAAATGTATGACTTTCGATATTTTCATCGCCCAATCGGTTACGAATACAAGCCATCAGAATATCCAGATCAATGTCAGGGATAAATAATGCAGAAACTGAGGTTAGGTCCCAGTAAATATCTTTTGCAAGCTCGTCACCAAACAAAGGTTCATTTGAGGCTGGTGCATAACTAACAGAATCGGAGCCAAATTTTTCAAGCAAGTCTCTCAAATCATCCAGAAAAGGAGGGCGTACAGTAATAGTCAACCTCAACCAGTTCATGTTGTTAAGACCATTTATTACTTACTAGTGTGCACCATGGATACGTTTTGAAATAGAATAAAAAATCAGGCATAGCTACTATCTTCACCGTTATTGAGCTCCGTCTTTTGAATCGATACAGGTATATGTGACGAAGTTAAAATCGGCTCTACTCATTTAAGACTCAGTTTATTTTCCAGATAATGAATATTTGTTCCGCCGGAAATAAAAGCAGCGTCGTTCATTAATATTCTATGTAACGGAATATTTGTCTTAATGCCATCGATAACAATCTCAGATAAAGCCATAGACATTCGTTTGATTGCCAGCTCTCTAGTTTCTGCATGTGCAATCAATTTTCCAATTAGCGAATCATAATGCGGCGGGACGGTATATCCCTGATAAACATGAGTATCCACTCGTATACCAGGCCCTCCCGGAGGATGGTAGTGTTCAATCATTCCAGGTGATGGAGTGAAATTTTCCGGATCCTCAGCATTAATTCTACATTCAATTGCATGACCTTTAACTTGAATATCTGATTGCCGATATGAGAGTTTTTCTCCAGCAGCTACCCTTAATTGTTCCTTGACTATATCAACACCGGTTATACTTTCTGTAATGGGATGTTCCACCTGTATTCTGGTATTCATTTCAATAAAAAAGAACTTTCCGTCCTCGTAAAGAAACTCAAATGTTCCAGCACTAGTGTAACCGATTTTTTTACAGGCCTGTACACACTGCTCGCCAATTTTCTTACGCACTTTGTCTGTAATACCAGGCGCAGGCGCTTCTTCAAGAATTTTCTGATGTCGTCTTTGCATAGAGCAGTCTCTTTCGCCCAAATGAATTACATTTCCATGGGTATCTGCCAGAACCTGAATCTCGATATGACGAGGGTTCTCAAGATATTTCTCCATATAGATTGTATCGTCATTGAATGCAGCAGCAGCTTCAGATCGTGTTAATGATACTGCATTACGAAGTGCAGCTTCACTATGTACAACTCGCATTCCTCTTCCGCCTCCACCACCAGATGCCTTGATAATAACGGGATAGCCTATTTTTTTTGCAATTATACTTGCCTCATTTATATCGTCTGTCAGTGGACCGTCCGACCCAGGAACACAAGGCACACCTGAATCCTGCATAGCATTCCTGGCTGAAATTTTACTGCCCATCAAGCGAATCGTTTCCGACCGTGGTCCTATGAAGGTAAAGCCACTTTGCTCCACTCTCTCAGCAAAATCCGGGTTTTCGGCAAGGAACCCATATCCTGGATGGATACCAACAGCATCTGTTACTTCTGCTGCACTGATTACAGAAGGCACATTCATGTAACTATCAATCGACCTCGCTGGCCCGATACATACCGCTTCATCTGCTAGCAGCACATGTTTCTGGTTTCTATCTATCTCTGAATAGACTGCTACAGTTTTTATTCCTAGCTCATGACAGGCGCGCAATATTCTTAATGCAATTTCACCTCGATTGGCAATTACTACTTTTTCAAGCATATTTGATAACCATGATTTACTTCAATTAGGGAATATAATGACGAGAATTATGCTTCACGGATAAGGAACAATGGTTGACCGAACTCTACCGGGTCTCCGTTTTCAACCATGACACGACTTACTATACCTCTAGCATCTGCTTCGATTTGATTCATAATTTTCATAGCTTCGATTATACAAACCACATCACCAATTTTTACCTCTTTACCATGTTCCAGAAATGGCGCCTTATCTGGCCCAGGCGAACTATAAAAAATACCAACCATAGGTGCTCGTATATAGTTTCCTTCAATTTCACGAGATTCATCTACTACCTCTGGTCGTGATGAGTCAATAATTTGTGAGGCTATATTCGTTGTCTGGCGTAACTCATTAGCAGGCACATGTACAACCGTTTGCGCATGTTCAGGTACAGTACCAAATCGGCTGATTCGAACCGATTCTTCTCCCTCATGAATTTCAATTTCTGAAACCTCGGACTCTTCCAGCATTTCAATCAGTTTTTTAACTTTACGAATATCCATTTTATCTGTTTTCACCTAGACTTTTATTTATGGCATTTAGAGCAAAGAGATATCCCTGGGCACCCAGACCACTTATCACCCCTACTGCCAAATCGGAAAGAACGGAATGCTGTCGAAATTTTTCACGCGAAAAGACATTGGACAGATGAACTTCTATAAAGGGAATATCAACACCTAACAAGGAATCTCTTAGTGCTATACTGGTATGCGTAAAGGCCCCCGGGTTAATGATAATAAAAGACACACTCTGTTCATGAGCGAGGTGAATTCGGTCAATTAATTCATGCTCAGCATTGCTTTGGAAATGACTTAACTCATGGCCTAGTTCTTCAGCAGCTGCTATTAACATCTGGTTGATCTCAGGCAGAGTAGTCGAACCATATATTTCTGGCTCACGCTTACCCAAAAGATTAAGATTAGGCCCATTTAAGACCAATAATGATGCCATTGTGACCCCGAAAAGATTCTAAATAAATTATTATTTTTATTGCAGTTAACCACTTATTGCAGAGATTATCAGAAAATAGACGAAATTACGAGAAACGCTTTCTGGGTTTAGATTTACAACAATTCTTTTATTAAGGTCTCAACTTCATCCGCAACAATTGGCCCTGCCTTGGTATAAACAATGGTGCCCGCCCTATCTATAATTGCCGTATAAGGTAATGCTCCAATTAAATTTCCATACATTTCAGCAATAACAATAACTGGCGCCTCTCCTGCAAGAACAGGATAATTTATATTATATTCACGCATAAAATTGGCTAACCCATCTGGCTTTTGCAAGGCAATTCCAACCAGCTGTAATTCCTCGTCCTTATATTTTTCCTGCAGAGATACCAAGTCAGGAATTTCCTTTAAACACGGTAAGCACCATGTTGCCCAAAAATTTAAAAGCAAAACCTTACCATCCCATTGGATTACATTTTGGAGATTTCCATCAACATCCAATAATGAAAATTCAGGGCGTGACTTTCCAATAATATTGGCAATTAATGGCTGCCTAACCTTTGAGGAAATATTTTCATCTGTAAGAAAATTAATTATCTCAGGCTCATCGCTTTTTTGCTGGACAAAAAAGCCGATACCAATAAAAATAATTGAAACTATTATCAGCCCAGGCGTCTGATATCTCATATATTATTTTGTGTGGCTTGCCTTACGTGTTCTGAAAAAACATCCGGCGCCACAAAACCATATAGTCGATAGGCAGTACGTTCTTCTTTATCATGCCCAAAAAATAATATTGCAGGAGGTCCATAGATACCAAAAAATTTTAACAATTCTTTATCCTCTGCATCGTTTGCAGTTACATCTGCCTGAATTAATATTACATTCTCAAGCGCCTGCTGCACCTTGGTATCCGGAAAGGTATTTGATTCCATTCTGATACACTCAATACACCAGTCGGCATAAAAATCGAGCATAACCGTCTTTCTTTCAAGACTGGCCTGCTGTAATACTGCATTTAAATCAGTAACGCTTTTAATATGTTTAAATGCCAGTTTATGGTCAGCCTCGTTATTACCCACACCTTTACTGACAACACCTTGTAAAGGCCTAAACACATTGGTACTACCTGATGATGCACCAATCACTAATAGAGCGCCATAAATTAACATTATAAAACCCAGGCCTTTCCATAATCTGGGCCAGCTATCGTTTTCCTTAAGTTGATCCAGGGCACCCATATATATTGCAGAAACGATCAACAAAGCTCCCCATAAGTACAACTCAACCACTGGCGAGATAACGCGCGCTAAAAACCAGATTGCTAATGCCAGCAAACCTACGCCAAAAACTTTTTTTACACTTTCCATCCAGGAACCGGCTCTGGGTAAAAGCGTACCAGCAGACCCCCCAATAATCAGTAAGGGCACACCCATACCTATGCCCATGGAAAAAAGTGCCATTCCTCCTAAAACTTTATCACCAGTCTGAGAGATATACGCTAATGCCCCCACCAATGGTGGGGCAATACAAGGGCCGACTATAATGGCAGAAACTGCGCCCATAATCGCTACGCCTGATAATGAACCGCCGGCCTGACTATTGCAGACACGGGTAAGCCTGCTTTGGATTCCTGCAGGGAGTTGTATGTCATAAAATCCAAACATAGATAGGGCCAATGCGACAAAAATAAGAGAAAATATCGATATCACCCAAACATTTTGAGCAGCAGCCTGGATATTAATTCCCGCCAAGGCAGCAAGTACACCTACCACTGCGTAGGTTAATGCCATAGCCAAAACATACACTAATGAAAGAACAAAACCTTTGCTTGGGGTAATAGTTTCTTCTTGCCCTACTATAATACCAGACAAGATTGGGATCATTGGAAACACACAAGGGGTCATTGAAAGCAGTAACCCTGCACCGAAAAATAACAATAGATTCAAGACTACTCCACCGCTTATCAATCTTTGAGTGAAGCTGTCCTGTTCTGAGATCATTGGCTGTGTAGCGACCTGTGACGCTATACCGTTACTCGCCGCAGTTGAAAAATCTGATACACCCGTGTTGGAAATAACATTCAAAACTAATGGTATTGTTTTCTTTATGGGTGGATAACATAATGAATTATCTTTACAGCCCTGATAGCCATAGCTCAAGGTAACCTGGGATTGCTCCAGATTGTTTCTGATAATTGGGACAAAAATATCAAATGTGCCAATATTTACTTCGATCTCACCAAATGCAGGGTCTTTCTTTATCTTTCCTGGAGGAATAACAATGGCATCGTTGTTGACCCGCGCATCTCCTTCAGTAATATTAAAATTGAATTTATCGTGATACAGGTAATATCCATCTTCGATAAAAACATTAAACTTGATTAATTCTGGCGTAACAATTGTGGCTGATGTAATAAATGCTTCGTCAGGATGCAAAAATTGTTGTTCAGGTGATTTATTTAACAGACCGCCGATATTTTGCAATCGTTCACTAATTGACTGGGCATGACTGCCTAGTGAAGCAAATATTAGCAACAGCGATAAAAGATTTTTTATACTATTCATTTTCATCAATAGGATTGCACATTAATGAATACACTACATTATTCTTTCGCAGTGTTACTATCAATCCAGGATAAATAGGCATCCAGACCCTCTGCAATTGGTATAGCAATAACTTCAGGCACCTCATAAGGATGTATTGCCTTGATACGATTTTCTAAATCAGGATAGCGTTCAGTAGTCGTTTTGATAATTAAAAGGAGCTCTTCAGATGTATCAACTCTGTTTTGCCATCGGAAAAATGATTGAACGCCAGATATAACCTGGACGCAGGCACCGAGTTTTTCAATAACCACATCGTTAGCAATCTTTTTTGCTGTAATTGTGCCTGGACAGGTGGTCAAGACCAGAAGATGTTTAACCTGTTTTGTCATAGTGATATTCTTAATGTTTTCCAGATATAGTGTTGAATTCTCTTATTTTGCCAATACATTAGTAATTAAGCCATTTTTCTTTAGTGATCCAATGAATAAATTATGTTCAAATTTCTTTTTTTAAGCTTTCTGCTAGTACCACTAGCTGAACTTTATGTTCTCATCCAGGTTGGATCTGTATTTGGCGCCCTTACTACAATCGGATTATGTCTATTTACTGCTGCGCTCGGGGCAGTATTGCTCAGATTACAGGGTATTGAGACATTAAAGCGTGTTCAATCCCGAATTCAGCAAGGACAAATGCCGGCCACGGACCTCATAGAGGGATTTATTCTTCTGGTTTCCGGTCTGTTATTGCTTACGCCCGGATTATTAACCGATTTAGCAGGTTTTCTTTGCCTTGTGCCGGGATTACGTACTGCTATAGCACTCTTTTTCCTTGGCCAGGTGGTTCTCAAATATAAACCCGGATCAGATCAACGAACTGTTATCGTTGAAGGAGAGTTCTGGGATGAAGAAAAAAAACAACTCAATATCACCCCGGACAATCAAAACAAAGATTTATAGGCTCCAATCCAGAAATTCTCATTATATAAGCAACATCCCTGTCCCGGATGAAATTATACAAGACAAAAAGCATTACTACCTACCAACCTCTGTTAGATCGAATTATTTCATAAGCCTTTCTTATTTCCTGGGTTCGATCGGTCGCTATTCTTATCATTTCATCCGGCAAGCCTTTTGATACCAATTTATCAGGATGATGCTGACTCATTAATCTCCTGTAGGCCTTTTTTATCTCTGCATCACTAGCATCTTTAGACGCCCCCAACACTTTATAGGCATCTTTTATATTATGTTTGGTGTCCTGTTGATGAAGACCGGCATTGACTGAGGCTAGCAAGCTCTCTAGTTCATATCGATCAAATCTGATTACATCACATACATGTAATAGTAGTTGTTTTTCATTTGGATGAATTGTGCCATCGGCACCGGCCGCAAGACATTGAATTTCCAGGAACATCCTTTTTAATGTCAGTCGGTGACCAATCTCATTTCTTAATTGAACTAAAACATCGTCTAAA
>JBNMOP010000002.1:0-55357 GCA_051275005.1 Gammaproteobacteria bacterium
CATAACGTACAATTCAACATGGAAGGCGCCTTAAATTCGCTGGATGGATCATTAGAACAAACAATCGATACCGGCACAGGACCTGTCATTGTAGCGGTCCCTGGGTCAAACTCGCTGGTGGAAGAACTGCGCGGCGATTTTCTGATTAAAGACACATGGTCACTGGGAAAATTTGAACTGGATTATGGTCTGGGTGTAGAGGTGTCCAATCTTGCGCAGAGTGGTGATGATGAAAAGGAACGCAATTTTACTTTTTTTAAACCACATTCTGTCCTGACATATTCTTCCGGACAAGGTGAACAGACTAAGGTACGGGTAGCCCGGGAAGTTGCCCAATTGAATTTTGACGATTTTATTAGTACCACAGCCTTTGAAGACAATGAACTGTCATTAGGAAATATAAACCTGAAGCCTGACACCACATGGATCACCGAGGTGAGCCATGAGCGGCGATTTGGTCGACAGAGCGTTATTAAGCTTACTGGGTTTCACCACTGGATTTCTGATGTACTTGATTTATTGCCGCTCTCTGCCATGGACGAGGCGCCGGGTAATATAGGGGATGGCAGGCGTTGGGGAGTGGAACTGGAAGCTACAATGCCGTTGGATTGGACCGGATTGATGGGTGCAAAACTGGATATTAATTTGCGTTGGCAGGATTCCACTGTAATTGATCCCGTTACCGGGGAAAATCGTGTCTTGTCAGGTCAAGGTGGGGCCAATGCCTACCGTACCCTTGCTGGTGCAAATAAAAATAACAGATATGGGGCCAGGGTGGATTACCGCCAGGATTTGCAGGTATCGCGTATTGCCTGGGGTTGGACCGTTGCTGAACGGGATAGGCGGCCGTTGTTTAAAGTGAATGAACTGGATATAAGCAATGAAGGATTTGCCATAGATGCTTTTATTGAAACGACCCGGTGGCAAGGTTTGAAGGTCAGATTGGCGGGCGATAATTTACTGAATTTTAGTTCTTTGCGATACCGTACTTTTTATACCGGTCTTCGAGATCTGACGCCGGTAGAATCTCAGGAATTCAGGGATAGACGTAATGGTCGCAGGCTTACCCTAACCATTAGTGGTAGCTTTTAATTAGAAGAAATTCGTACCAGGCATTATCCATAGCTTATTTTAGAAAAAAATTATTGTTCCTGAGAGGTGGGTTTCTTACAATACTCCCATAATGTCGAAATTTGCACTGTTTGTGAAAGTTCCAGAGCATTGATTGACATATTCACGTATTGGTCACAGACTATGGACATAAAAAGGGGGGGCTAGATAGCCTAGGGAAATCAGTTACCCTCATCGTGTATTTAGTGTATTCAGCCATATACAGATGCCCCCTGCTTAAAAACTCATATGCTTTAGATAAACTTGATAAATTGGAGAGAGTGAAATGAAACATCGTCATTTATTTACATGTTTTAGACTAATCGGTTTAAGTCTGGTTATGGCCCTGGTGGGTAATAATGTAATAGCCCAAACTTACCCTTCAGAAGTTATGCGTTTCGCTGATTCTGTTTATGTGAATGCCACCATTGTCACCCTGGATGATCACGAAATGAATTCCAATCCAGGGACTATAGTCCAGGCAATGGCTATCCGAGATGAGATGATAATGGCCCTGGGATCCACTGATGAGATGATGCGTATGGCTGGACCAGATACTGAAATTATAGACTTGCAGGGTAAGACAGTACTGCCAGGAATTGTGGAAAGCCATGTACATCCTATGGGTGCAGCAGAGAGAAATGCCAGGGAGATTTATAACTTACGTAATTCCCCGGAAGGATATGCCCTGGATATGGATGTTGCTGCGTCCTCTGATGAAACCATGGCGAATGTGGCCGAGGCCATGCAATTATTGTTATCAATTGTTCAACCTGGTCCGGATGAGTGGATCAATATCTCCATCGTGCATAATCCTGAACTTGGTTTTGCAACACCAGCGGATGTATCTACCCTGATGAGCGCACCCAGATTAGTTGATGTGCAAATAACCAAGGAAGATTTATCGGAAATCGTGCCTAACTATCCATTTGTTTTGTCCAGTGCAACATCAATATTGAGCGCCCCTGAAAAGAACGTTTGGTATCACATTACAGTCGGTCCTAATGGACAGCCTGTGGAAGAAAAGGTTATCGATTTACCATAGGAGAGTAATGATGAAGACTGCAAATCAATTTAGTGTGAGAGTCTTTACCTTATTGCTTGGTATTATTTTGCTAAGTACTACTGTCCAGGCCAGTCACAGGGCGCTTCTCTTTAATGAGGCGGCGTTCGACAAGGTCCTTGAGATGTGGCCGGATTATGTCCAATCTGTTAATAACCAGGCTCGAGGCATGGATAACCCGGGGCAGCGGGGACTCATTACCCAGAGTCCACTGCGTTCCCATTTGGGTCAATTGTTAAGAGAGCAACCCACCCCTGCCCAGTATGGCGATGGTTTTAAGAAACTGATTAATGAAGTCTATCTAACCGGTGGTATGACGACCTTTGGTTCCCGGGTCAATACCAATTCCCAGATCAGTGCCTATCATTATATGTTACGTAAAGATGGTCGTCTGCCCATACGACATGCCTATGCCTATGACTTGGCTAGGCAGGCTATTCCTACGGCTGCGGCCTCTGGTTTGAATGAATACAGCGGGGCAATGTGGGACACCATCGAGGCGAATCCCTGGCTCTGGTTGCATGGTATGGCCAGTGAAGGCGATTGGGACGCACCCAATCGCGGTTGTCTACAGGATGATTTGGCAGTTAAACCAGGGGTTGATGAAAGGAAAATAAAAGAGATCATAGAAATCTGTCCCGATTTTAATGCCGCCACTGTACAGTCATTGATGCGCGGCATACGTGCCGGCTGGCGCTTTGCTGGCGTGCACGGTGTAGGCAGTCATGCCATTCGCTTGTTTGTCCAGAATCTGGAAGGACATATGAAGGCCAATCCCAAAGTTCTGACCCTGGATTATGTTCGCAAATCCCGCCACGGCTTTGCCCATGGCACCATGACCGGTGCAGTGCCTGACGTAGTGGAGAGTATGCTCAAGTACAATCTGTACTTACCGATTAACTTGCGTCGTGCCCTGGCAGTCGAACCTGATAATTGCCGTGGAAATTATGTGGAGGCCTGTTTTAAATTCATAGGTCCTGTGAAGACCCTGCTGGATCAAGGTGTGAAGGTGGTGGGTGAATTTGAAATCGGTAACCCAAACCCAGAGACCTACTATGACATTCTAGACGTCTATGTTAATCGCGAATTGGAAAAAGGTGCGGGGACAGAGGCTACTGCACCTGAAAGGTATGGTGACGGTGAGCTGTTTAATCCTGAAGAAGGTGTGGATCGCGTGGTAGCCCTAAAGTTGTTTACCTACCGCTCGGCAGAATTTCTCTATGCAGAGTCCAAAATTGGCAGTCTTGAAGTGGGTAAGCTTGCTGACTTCGTGGTCACTGACAAGCCCTATTTATCCGGACCCGACAGAGAAATCCGTGATAACAAGACGATATTGACCGTGCTCGCGGGAGAGAGGCGTTACCAGGATCCGGACTATAAACCGGTGGTCCGCTAAGATTATCCGATTGATATAAAAATTTTGAAACAGGTGATTAAGATGGTGATAGTGAAACAACTTCGTGGACAATTATGTATGGCCTTACTAGGCGTGCTGGTATTAAGTGTGCCCGCCCAGGCTGCCCACCGCGTACTTCTTTTTAACGAAAATGCCATGGACAAGGTCCTGGAGATGTGGCCGGACTATGTTGAGTCCGTCAATAATCAGGCACGGGGAATGGAGAATGCCGGTGCACGCGGTGCGATAAACCAGGCCCCGCTCCGGGCACATCTGGGTCAATTGTTGCGAGAGCAACCGACACCGGCACAATTTGGTGATGGTTTTAAAAAGCTAATGAAAGACCACTTTCTTCCCGCAGGCCGAACGACTTTTGGTTCCCGCGTCAATACTAATGCCCAGGTCAGCGCTTACCATTACATGTTGCGTGAGGACGGTCGATTCCCGGTGAGGCATGCCTTTAGTCTAGACCTGGCACGCCAGGCCATTCCCGAGTCCGCGGCCGCCGGATTTTATGAGCACAGAGGGGCTATGTGGAATACCATTGAAGCGAATCACTGGCTCTGGCTGCACGGCATGAGTGCCGAGGGAGATTGGGATGCCCCAAATCGCGCTTGTATGGGTGACGACCTTGCGGTCAAGGCAGGTGTGGAAGTACGACAGGTCAAAGAGATAATTGAGATTTGTCCTGATTTTAATGCACCAACAGTACAAGCCTTAATGAGGGGCGTACGTGCCGGCTGGCGCTTTGCCGGGGTTCATGGCAACGGCAGTCATGCCATTCGTCTTTTTGTACAAAAACTGGAAGAACATATGATGGCCAACCCCAAGGTCATGACCTTGGATTTTGTTAGGGAAGCGCGACATGGCTTTGCCCACGGAACACTGGTGGGCGCGGTGCCGGAAGTGGTTGAGTCTATCCTAAAATATAACCTCTACATACCCATCGATGCTGCGCGATCCATGACCATCGAGGCAGATGGTTGCCGTCAAAACTATGTTGAGGCTTGTATAGGTTTTATGGCCCCCATAAAGACCTTGCTGGATCAAGGAGTCAAGGTAGTAGGAGAGGCAGAGGTGGTTGAGACCAACCCTGAGACCTACTTCAATCGGCTTGATGTTTATGTTAACCGAGAGGTTACACATGTAGGTGGTCACGACTATGGTCCTCCAGATGATCCTAAGGATGGTAGTATTTATAGCCTCGATGAAGGTGTTGATCGGGTGGTTGCCCTGAAACTTTTTACCCACAGATCATCTGAATTTTTGTATGCAGAAACCAAGGTGGGTAGTCTGGAGGTGGGTAAGATGGCTGATTTCATCGTCAGTGATAAGCCCTATCTATCAGGGCCGGATAGAGAAATTCGCGATAACAAGGTAGTTATGACGGTACTTGCCGGAAAGACAGAATACAAAGACCCGGACTATAAGCCGGTTACTCGTTAAGTCACTCTGAATCTTCCTGTGGTTACGGTAACGAGCTAGCCTGGGTGCTATAACACAGGCCAGTTGGCTGGATGAGTAATAAGATTCCCAGAGAATTAAATAGGAGAATAGTGATGAGGGAACTAAGGCAGTTACATCTGATTATCTGGCTTACGTTTGTTTCGCTATGTTCGGTAAGTGTAACCGTCAACGCCGCCCACAGGGCCCTCCTATTTAATCAAAATGCCATGGACAGAGTCCTGGAAATGTGGCCTGATTTCGTCGAAGCCACCAACAACCAGGGCAGAGGTCTGGATACGCCTGGCGAGAGGGCGCTTATATTAACCAGCCCATTACGAGAACATTTCGGTCAACTACTGCGGGAGCAGCCAACCCCCGCGCAGTTCGGTGATGGCTTCAAGATACTGGTCCGAGACCATTATGCCCCCTCCGGTATTTCAACCTTTGCCACCCGGCTCAATACCGCTGATCAGATCAGTGCCTTTCATTATATGTTGCGTCAGGATGGTCGCCTGCCGGTACGACTTGGTTATAGTAATGACCTTGCGCGACAGGCCATTTCTTCTATCGCTGCAGCCGGACTGTATGAATACAGTGGGGTAATGTGGGACACCATCGAGGCAAACCCCTGGTTATGGTTGCATGGTATGAGCAGTGAGGGGGAATGGGATGCACCCAACCGTGGTTGCATGGGGGACGACCTGCCTGCAAAGGCCGGGGTAGACGCACGCAAGGTCAAGGAGGTTATTGAAATCTGCCCTTCTTTTGGTGAGCCAGCCGTAGAGTCCTTGATGCGTGGAGTTCGATCCGGTTGGCGTTTTGCCGGTGTGCATGCCATAGGCAGTCATGCCATCCGTATATTTGTACAAAAGTTGGAAGAGCATATGAAGGCAAATCCAAGGATTCTTACTCTGGATTATGTGCGCAAATCACGGCACGGGTTTGCCCACGGCACCTTGACTGGTGCAGTGCCTGATGTGGTTGAGAGTATGTTGAAATATAATCTTTTTTTGCCAATTAATGTCCGCCGATCATTGGCCATCGAACCTCAGAATATTCAACAGAATTATGGTGAAGCAGGTTGGAAATTTTTGGCACCAATCAAGACACTAATCGATGCAGGCGCGAATGTAGTCGGAGAAGGCTTGATAGGTGAAGCTACGCCTGAGACCTATTTTGATATTTTTGATGTTCATGTAAACCGAGAGATTTCCCCTGGCGAAGATGAAAACAGGATGCCCACAGAAAAATATGGCGATGGCATTGTTTATGTCCCTGAAGAAGGTGTGGATCGAGTAGTTGCTCTTAAACTGTTTACTTACCGTTCTGCAGAATTTTTATTTGCAGAATCAAAAGTAGGGAGTCTGGAGGTAGGTAAATATGCTGATTTTATTGTGACGGATAAACCTTACCTGTCAGGTTCGGATACGCAAATCCGTGACAACAAGGTGGTCATGACAGTAACTGCCGGTGAAAATACATACCAGGATTCAGAATATAAACCTGTTGTACGTTAATGTGTCGATCTACTATCAGGTAGTTGGGAGTAAACCCTTACACTTTGACTGTTAGCCCTATAGACATTTATTGCTCTGCTAAATTTTTACATACCGAATCCAGGGCGAGTAGATAAAGCCGGACATTATTTTTATGACACGCAGTTAGAATGTAGATCAAATACATATCGAAACTTAATATAGGGACAACGCAATGAAAATATTCAATCGATTCCTCTCACATTTTTGCATAATCTTGATGGCCATGTTTTTGCTAAACGCATCGGTTCAGGCCGCCCACCGGGCGATGCTGTTTAACCAGAATGCCATGGACAAGGTACTTGAAATGTGGCCGGACCTGGTTGAATCGGTGAATAATCAGGCGCGAGGAATGGAGAAAGCGGGTGAACGAGGGATCATCACTCAGTCCCCACTGCGAGCCCACCTTGATCAGCTATTGCGCGAGCAACCAACACCGGCACAATTTGGTGACGGTTTCAAGATGTTGGTGAAAGAGGAATACGCCCCGAAAGGTATGACGACATTTGGATCTCGGCTCAATACCAGTGACCAGATCAGCGCATATCACTATATGCTGCGTGAAGAGGGACGTTTGCCCCTTCGTTTTGCCTATAGTTTGGATTTAGCTCGCCAGGCCATACCGGAAGCCGCTGCCAACGGATTTTATGAGCACCGAGGGGCCATGTGGGACACCATTGAATCTAATCCCTGGCTATGGCTGCATGGCATGAGCGCTGAAGGAGATTGGGATGCCCCTAATAGAGGTTGCATGGGTGATGACTTGCCGGTCAAACGAGGGGTAGATGCAAAGCAAGTAAAAGAGGTGCTGGAGATATGTCCGGATTTTAATGCCCCTACTGTGAATGCATTGATGCGCGGGGTACGTAGTGGCTGGCGTTTTGCGGGGGTACATTCCATAGGTAGTCACGCAATTCGGTTGTTTGTACAGAAACTTGAAGAACACATGAGGGCAAACCCAAAGGTACTCACCATGGAATTTGTTCGGGAATCCAGACACGGTTTTGCCCACGGTACTATGACCGGTGCCGTCAAAGATGTGGTTGAGGCAGCGGTTAAATATAATCTTTTTATCCCCATTGCACTGGGAAGATCGCTGGAGATTGAACCGGACAATTGCCGCCAGAATTATGTCGAAGTCTGTATTAACTTCCTTGGCCCCATTAAGACCCTATTGGACGCCGGGGTTAATGTCGTCGGTGAAAGTCATGAACCTACTTATTTTGGTGATATGGATATATTCGTAAACAGGACCCTCCTGCGTGGCGTACATAAAGGGGAGACATTCGTTCCAGAAGAGAGTGTTGACCGTATAGTGGCCCTCAAACTCTTTACCTTTCGCTCTGCGGAATTTCTGTACGCGGAGTCCGGTGTCGGTAGTCTGGAAGTGGGTAAGTATGCTGACTTTATCGTTACTGATAAACCCTTCTTGTCAGGACCTGACCGGGAAATACATGATAACAAGGTTGTCCTGAATGTATTAGCGGGTAAAACCATCTACCAGGATCCGGAATACAATCCGGTCAGCCCTTAGTAGTTCCTACATATAATTTGGGTATAGCATACTAAATGTTAAAGTGTGTTACGCCGTGATGTTTTCAGCTTCACCACATTAAGTTGCAATCTAAACATCACTAACAAATAGATTATGCCCCTGCATACGAATTATTAAGTCGCGATGTATAAATTTAATCCATATAAAATAATTATTTATCTGATTTTATTTCAGCATATTTCTTTTATTGGTTATATACAGGCACAATCAGATTTAGATCCTGTGGTTATTAATTTTGGATCAACTCAAATTACACATCGACAGTTTGATAAACAGTTTGAAACAGCTATGGTTTTTAATGCATTGGAGAATGGAGTGCCTATTAAAAACCAGGATCAGATCTATGTCCTGGAGCATCGATATCTGCAACAGCGTGCGAAAGAGATGGTGTTACTGGAGATTGCAAGGCAACAGGGAATTACCGTCTCCATTATGGAACTGGATGGATATATGGATGATTTTATGCAAAAACTGGGATTTAGCGGGTATAGCGTAAAAAACATGCATAAACTAGGTTTTCAGGAAGAACTATCCTTCCGGGCGATCATGCGAGAAAAGAAAACCATACTCCTAATGATATCCCACATTAAAAATGACTTGGAACATAATGATAACGCGAAAACAATAGAGGATAAATTTCTGGAACTAATTAAGCAGAGTGGAATTCAGATATTTCCTGAAAACATTGATATTCCATTGACCGATTTAAATTAATCTTACTCACAAGATTGGTGATTATCCTGTATGATTTTATAATTGAATCGTGAAATAAAAGTGTAAGTAGTAGACTCATAAATGCGAGAGGAATATCCTCAGTAATATATAATTCTGGTAGGGAGGTTGGATGAAACATAGCAGCTGCGGTTTTCTTATTAAAATCTTTTTTCTTGTAACGACATTAATTCTGCCGACAATCACTTGGGGACAAGGTTTGCCTGAAGGTGAACACAGGGACAAGGTAATTATGGTGTGTTCAGCCTGCCATGGTATCGACAATATATTTAATGCCTCCCAAAAGATGTCAGCAGATGACTGGGAATTTTATGTCTATGAGATGGTTGCCCGGGGGGCACCGGTAGGCAAGGATGATATGAAAGATATCATTGAGTACCTGGCTGAAAATTTTACAACTAAAAAATAACATGCAATCACAAGATTGCTACGATCAGATTACTATTATTAATAATAGCAAGATATTCAGGGGAATTTAAATGAGAGATTTAGTCAACGACCTTGTTAATGCAAAAATATCCAGACGAAGTTTTTTGGCAGGCATGGCGGCCGCCAGTTACAGCGTAACTGCGGCAAGATCAGCCCTGGCTGCGGTAGAGCCGTTTATCCCTGGATCAGAATTACCCGGAAATTATGTGCGCACAGTTGAAGGCACCGGCGCAGAACTCATGGTTGAACAAATTAAAGAGACAGGCACAAAATACCTGTTTTGTTCCAATGGGTCTGGTATGGGCCCGATAGCCGATGCCCTGGTGAAACACCCTGAGATTCAACTCATTCAGGCAACCCAGGAAGGACAGGTGGTGTCCATAGCTGATGGCTATGCCAAGGTTACAAAAAAACCGGCCTTTGGGATGTATAGCCGGGTAGGCTTGCCCCATTCAACTTCAAATATGTATAACTCCATGAAGGACCGTACCCCATTGGTCATCATGAGCGATCATTCAAATTCACCTCGTGAAGGAACAGACAGCCACGAGGATATCGATAACTGGATCGAGGCCATTCGCTTTTATACCAAGTGGCGCTGGGAGGCCCATAAACCAGATCGACTTGCAGAATGGGTACGTCGTGCTTACAAGGTGGCGAGTGTATTACCATGCGGGCCTACTGCATTACGGATCCCCCGTGACTATATGTATACCAAGACCACAAGTCCGATCTTTTCTGGTGAGGCATTAAATGTCCCTATGGAAATTCGCCCTGATACCTCAGAGGTAGAACGGGCCGCCAAGATTATATTGAGTGCAAAGTCACCATTGATGAAGGTTGGTCCAGAGGTCAGTCAATGTGATGCCCGTGCTTCAGTAGTAGAACTATGCGAACTGGTGGGTATACCGGTGATCCAACATCGAAGTTTTTATTGTGATTTTCCAAATACCCATGACCTTTGGTTGGGAGAAAATCAAACTGTCCCTGCCTATGTGCGTGCATACAATCAACCCATCGATCTTTATCTAAATTTTGGTGCAAGGCAGGATCCAGGTGGATATGGCAGGCGCGGAACAGCAGTAAGGGAGATCCACGCAAGCGTCGATCAAAATACGATTGGAAGAAACTCACCAACCGTGAGTAATCTGGTTGGCAATTTAGATGCAGTGGCAAAGGATTTAATCGATGCCATTAAAGGTATGGCCAGTGCTTCACAATTGAAGCAACTCTCAGCAGAAAGACGCCGAGTCGCTGGAGGCTTGACACAATCCTTCATAGAAGCACGCCTCGAGGCCGGCAGATTAAGTAAAGGCTCACCTGTACCCTGGCAACGATTGGTATATGAGTTACGTCAACAAATGGAGCCCGATGCTGTCATTGTTGAAGAGCAAGGTACTGAATACAAATCCATCGGTAATTTCCCTTTTGCAGACGATGCCATGATGAAGATTGGTAGAACAGAGGGACGGGCACTAGGTTGGGGTGTGGGTGCATCGGCTGGCGTAAAACTTGCCTTACCTAATAAACAGGTAGTTTCCTTACTGGGCGATGGCGGATTCCTTTTCGGTCAAACAGATTCACTGTGGACCATGTCACGTTATGACATCCCGGTCATGTCGGTGGTTTATAATAATGGTACATACGAAGAGACCCGTTGGAACATCATGGGCCAAATGGGGGCTGCAGGTAAGGCAAATCGTGACTATGTATCCTATCTGGGTAACCCACGGGTAGATTTTACCAAGTTGGCCGCTGCATATAATATCCCGGGAGCGGTGGTAAAAAATTCGGACCAATTAAAAGGGGCTATACGAAAAGGTCTACGTACCCTTGCTGAGGGTCGGCCATTTATGCTGGATGTGCATACACGTACCCTGGGCCTCGGTTCAGAATTGACCGAGTACCAGAAATATTCTCTGGCGGAACAGCGCACCAGGAAAGTTTGATACGTTACAAAATCGAGACGATAATTATTTTTTAGATTATCAATACTGGGTATTTAATTTAATCTTAATATAGTACGAGTGGGGGAGTAAAAAATGGCAAACCGACGAAATTTTTTGAAAGGTGTAGGTGTTGCTGCGGCATCATCTGTCGCTGCGGGTAAAGTCACAGCACAAACTTCACCAGCCGCCAATACAGTTTCAGCACTCCCTCCCAGTGCCCATGCAGAAGCCATGGAGCTGTCTATACCCGAGGGCTATAACGAAGACGAGACCAAACATCATTTTGTCCAGAGCGCCGGATCGGACTTCATGGTGGATGTTATCAAGTCTTTGGATATTGATTATATTTCCTCTAACCCAGGATCCAGCTTTCGCGGATTGCAGGAATCCATTTCTGTTTACGGTGGAAATAAAAAACCTGAATTTCTGACTTGCCTGCATGAAGAATCCGCTGCCGCTATGGCACATGGCTATGCCAAGATAGCCCAGAAACCTATGGGTATGGCATGTCATGGAACCGTTGGTCTGCAGCATGCATCCATGGCGATATACAATGCATACTGTGATAAAGCACCCATGGTCATCTTTGCCGGAAATCACATGGAGGCTACGGGTCGTCGGCCCGGTGCCGAGTGGCACCATTCTGCTCTGGACTGTGTCAAGCTGGTACGGGATTTTATCAAGTGGGATGATACTCCACTATCACTGACCCATTTTGCCGAATCCACTGTGCGTGCTTACAAGTTAGCGGTAACCCCACCCATGGGGCCAGTGGTAATTCAACTCGATGGTCATCTGATGGAAGAGGATACCCACGGTGTTGTGCCCGCTATACCAAAATTCACCTATCCACAACCACCCCATGGTGACACGGGTGCATTAAAAGAGGCGGCCAAGTTACTCATTAACGCAGATAACCCGGTTATTCTTGCTGGCAGTACCGCAAGGACACCTGCAGGGATGGCGTCACTGATTGAGTTGGCTGAATTGTTGCAGGTACCGGTTTCGGGTGGTGGACGAATGAATTTCCCCAACACTCACTATCTGAATCAAGGGGGTAGAGGACTGATACGTCAGGCAGATGTGATCCTGGGCCTGGAGCAAAATGGGCTTTGGGATACTGTAAACAGCATGCGCGACCTGGTGCATCGAAGCTCGGTAAGAGTGGCCAAAGATGATGTTAAGCTCATTAGCCTGGGTTCCAATGATCTGTTTATGAAATCTAATTACCAGACCTTCCAACGCTTTCAACCCGTGGATCTGGATATTACCGGTGATGCCGAGGCGTCATTACCTTACCTTATTGAAGAAGTAAAAAAACAAATGCCGCGTTCTATGCGTTCTAAATTACAGGAGCGAGAAAAACGATTTCGCAAATCATATGAACAAATCATAGAAGGCGTACGACAAGCCGCTGCCCTGGGTTGGAATCAAAGACCTGTCAGCATTGATCGAGTGAGCATGGAACTATGGGATGTGATGAAGGAACGTGACTGGTCTTATGTTGGCAGGGTCCCTCCTGCTGCCAGGTTATGGGACATGGATAAGCACTATCATCATATTGGTGGCTCAGGTGGTGCGGGTGTAGGCTACAACCTCCCTGCCTCAATCGGTGCGGCATTGGCAAACAAGGAGCATGGAAGATTTTCAGTTTCTATACAACCCGATGGCGATTCACTCTACGCCCCAGGGGCATTATGGACTGCCGCCCATCACAAGATACCCATACTTATGGTGATGCATAATAATCGTTCCTATCACCGCGAGGTCATGCATTTACAACGTATGGCCACGCGTAGACAGCGTGGTGCCGATGGTGCTGGCGCTAAGATTGGTAACGTGTTCGAAGACCCACATATAAACTTTGCCACACTGGCGCAATCATTTGGTGTTTACTCTGAAGGCCCTATCACTAATCCTGATGATCTTGGGCCGGCAATAAAAAGGGCAAGTGAAATAGTCGATCAGGGTATGCCTGCATTAGTCGACGTCGTTTGTCAGCCTTCTTAAGGAGTATGTTAATGATAAATAATTTTAAGGTTGGATCTTGCTTCTCAATAGGATTATTGTTTTGCCTGGTAAGTTTTTCAAACATGGTTTCAGCACAGGGTGCAACGTTGGATTATTATGGTGAGATCAATGAATCAGAACATCCCCCTGGTTATCAGGATTATGTAGAAATGGGTTGTTTCCAATGCCACGGCTTCCAGGGCCAGGGTGCCAACAGTCCAAAACTGGTGGCGCCAGTAATCCCTTATGATGGCTTCGCCAACCAGGTCAGGCGTCCCAGGAATACCATGCCGGCCTATTCGCCCAATGTTTTGAGTGAAGCGAAGTTACGGTCTATCTATTCTTATTTACAAAATATTCCACCGTCACCAGACCCCTCCGAGATTCCACTTTTATCCGGAGATTAATAGATATAGTTACAGATATTTTTATCTGGTAGATATGTCTCTCTTTATTGGGGAAGTATCCTGATTATCCTGGGGGAGAGGCGACCTTTATTATTCCTCCGGTGCATTTATCTTTATTAAGCCAAAGCAGCTTTAATAAAAATTGTTGTATAAATATCACACTACTATTTCCATTAAATATTAGCGTATAAATATATTACTGTTGGATTGGTATTACTCCGTATCATTTTGTATACTGTAAGATTAGAGGTGTAACCAATTCATAAATTTAAAAGACGGGGGAGCTCCATGTCTAGATATATTCATCCCAATGTAGTGCTATGTGCAATCATTTCAACACTCATGCTCAGTCCCATGCTGTTATCGGCACAGGTTCTGGAAGAAATTGTTGTTACCGCCCAGCGTCGTGTTCAGAGCCTGCAAGAAGTACCTATCTCCATTGAGAGTTTCGCCGGTGCTGAGCTACAGCAACAGGGATATCGTAATCTCGATGACCTGGCCAATTTTTCTGCAACCGTGCTGGTAAATGACGAAGGCTTTCTTTCAACGGAAAGGACCGTACGCGGATTTGGCACCTCGGGTAATGCCCTTACAGTAGAGCAGGCAGTGCCAATCTTTGTAGATGGTATCCATCATGGACGCGCAGGCCAGGTGAAAAATGCCTTTCTGGACGTAGAACGTCTAGAGGTGTTGAAAGGTCCGCAGCCAGTGTTCTTCGGTATGAGTGCCACTGCGGGTGCATTTAACATTCAAAGTCGCCGTCCCACAGATACCTGGGAAGGGTATATCGATACGGAATTCGGTAATCGGAAAAAAGGGACGTTGGAAGCCGCGATTGGTGGACCAATATCAGATACCTGGGGCATCCGCTTTGCTGGGAAATATTCGACCTCGGAAGGTTTTATGAAGTCCGTCATTGATGGTAGACCTGTCGGGGATTATGAAGACCTGGGTGGCAGGGTGATTCTTGAATGGAAACCCACCGATAACTTTCAAGCTGCATTAAAGCTTGAAGCCACAGCTATCGATAAGTTCCCAGAAGCCAGACATGTCTGTCTGACGGCAGGCAGTATGATCTTCGGTCGTCAAGATCCTACCCGCGCCGGCGACACTGGTAACGATCGATCGATACATGCGCCGCCACCCAAGGGAGAAGGATTCAACCAAAACGTCAGTACTGACAGCAACTGTTTCGGCAGCAATAAGGGTATAAGTGCAGGCGGACCATGGTTTGCAGCGCCGTTTCGTCTTCATGAAGAAAATACAGACACCGGTAGCATAGATGTTCGAAATACTCTCGATGCCTGGAACAAACAATTATGGGAACAAACTGACGGCAAGGCAGGCAGTCCCTACGGGATCCAGGGTATCGAAGAGATTGGTAACCAAGAAGGATATTTGGATCTGGGGTATACCATGGACAATGGTATTCAGGTCAATTCACTCTCTGGATACAGTTATTTCAAGAGGCTGAATGTGCGCGACAACAGTGATTCACCATTTTATCATAACCAGCAAGACCGTGTGGAGATTTTTGATCAGATCAGTTCTGAATTACGATTTACCTCACCGAGCGGGGGTACAATTGAATGGATGGGTGGTTTCTTCTGGCAGAAGACCGGTTATAACATCACCGCCAACCATGCGACTGCAGTTGTTCGTCGAGGTCTGCGATACAATGATCACATACGGGAAGATCAGGAATGGAAGTCAGCATTTGCCTCTGTGACCTTTAACTTCCTGGACGACCGCGCTTCCATAGATTTGGGTGGTCGTTATGTCGATCTGAATAAGAGTGGTGCTGTGTCTGGTGTGGCCGGGCAGTTTTTATTTGATTCAATGCCTTGCGCAGGTGATAGAGCTCTGGATCATTTAGGCCTGGGTAATGCCGATCCTGCGACTTGTACACCAGATCCAAACGGACTTCAGATTGCCGCAGCCGATGCAGCTATCGTGCTGCCGGGTGCCGATACCTCAAATCTCTGGATGCTGGATTATAATTCCAACACGGGACGCATAGTACCAACCAACTGGCGCAGCCCAACAACGTCAGCAGTGGGGATCTTTATCTATCCGAACCGGGCAGTGAATACCCTTAACGGCCCGAGAAGAGGTCGCGGACTTCGACGAGCCCCCTTCGTTGATGGCCGAGTGGAAGACGGAGTAGAATGCTGTGATTTTGGATCAAAGGAGTTCGACCCTCAGGTTACCCTGCGATATAGGTTCAATGACGAACACTCGGTATTTGCCCGTTGGGCCCAGGCCTTTAAGGCAGGTGGCTTTGACACCGGCGTCACCACCATCAACTCAAGTGTTGATGATTTTCGTTTTGATGCGGAAAATGCCCAGACCTTTGAGTTTGGTTCCAAGGGTAATCTCTTTGATGGTAGTGCCCGGTATGACCTCACGTTCTTCAGAACAGATTTTAATGACTTCCAGATCACGGTTCCCACAGGCATCGAAGGTGATCCCTTCCTCAACGCCAATGCTGGTAAGCAGCGGGTGCAGGGCATAGAGTTCGGTTACACACATGCCTTGTCAGACCGTTTGACCATGGGACTGGCGGGCGCCTGGATGGACGGGGTGATGAAGATCTTCCCGGCAGGTGGATGTACCGACGAGGAAACAAGAACGGCACCGGCATCGGGTTGTGTCCTGAATACTCCAGGAGACCCAGATAGTGGCGGTAGCATTGACCGTTCCGGTGAGGAATCACCGAAGACGCCTGATTACAAGTTGGTCCTCAGTCTGGATTACTGGATGCCTATTGGTAGTTTAAAGGGCATGTGGAATTTCAAAGGATACGTCTCTGATGGTTACTTAACCGATGTGAACGGTTTCAGTAAGGAAGTTAAGTTTAACAAGCATGAAGATATTAACACTTCTCTGAGTATCGGTGACATGGAAGATAAATGGACGATTTCACTCTGGGGTCGTAACTTGTTAGAGGCCAGACCATCTTACAATGCGGAATTCGATACTCTACCTGATGGCTTTCTGGGTGCTTCCGTGTCTCCCAATAACTACATGTCTTATGGTGTGAAGTTCCGTTATAATTACCAGTAAGAAACACATTTGTAATGTGAAAAAACCGGGGCCAGTCCCCGGTTTTTTTTGCCTGATAAAAACCAGGTGACAAGTATCTTAAGGTCCAAAACTTAATAATGTAGTGATTGGGATAGTAATCATTGACGTCACTTTCATTCCGATGCTAAGTTGATATCGGCCTCTCCGTAAATTCGAGCGCTATGAATGTGTTGTGGAATGTGACGGGCAAAAAGTTCTTACCATCTCAAAACAATACTTAGTCCTCAATTTATGGGTGGCAGGGTGTATTTTATAATATTAATAAACATGGCCTTTGTATCAGGATGAGATCAGACAGGAGTGAACATATAAATATTTTATCAATACGCATCGCATCAATATTTATTGTACTTGTTGCCATACTTACAGTTCATTTGAATGTTCAATCCCAGCAATCTAATCCAACGGATGAGCTGGTGATACAAGGCGGGATACTTTTAGACATGGTGGGTGATGAGGCCAGTCCTGTTCCGTTAAAGGGTTTGGTTATCAGGGATGGTGTGATAACCCAAATTATTGCAGCGAATGCCAGTGAAGACCTGCCCAATGCAGCAAAGACAATTGATGCCTCTGGTAAATATATCTTGCCGGGTCTAATCGATGCCCATATCCACTTCAGGCCATGGACACCCAACGCATCGATTTGGCGTAGGGGTAATCTGCATTACGGCGTAACAACTATCGTCGACACTGGTCCCTGTGGGGTCACCTGCAAGGTGGAAGAACCCAATGACTGGATAGTGCAATACAAGGATTTCATGAACAACTCCCCGCAATCGGATGGGCCGACACTGTATATGACTGGCAGAAAACTCGATGGGCCCGACGGGAGATTTCAACCCCATTCTGTTCCATTAAAAAGCCTAGATGAAATCCCACAGTACCTGGATCACCTGGTTAGCCTGGGCGTGGACGCCATTAAGGCTGAGAAACAATTACCGCCAGACTTCCGCGGCAAGATAGTAGAAGAGGCGGATAAACGAGGTCTGATGGTGGTAGGTCATTCCAGGGACGCACTGGAATCCATTGGTGTTGGCATGCGTTTCATTGAACACATGTGGCCCATCACCTCTTCACTGCTTATGAGTGATCCCGGCGTCTCCCTGGACTCACCAGGTCATGATTACCTTATGGACCTGGGCAGGGCGCAGCCACTCATCGATCTGATGGTAGAAAAAGAGGTGTATATCAATCCCACCATGATGGGACGATATGGAGATCTCACTGAACGCGCCGCTAGTTTTGAGGCAGAAGACACCGTATTGTTATCCTATGGGCAGGTCTACAGCGATACGCCAGCAGAAATACATCAGAGGATCTTTCGTGGACACCGTTTACCTGAGGACATTAGCGATACCGAAAAAGGTCAATGGCAAAGCGGATTCGTTAAGATACAGGCATTCATCAAGCGCTTGAGTGAGGCGGGCGGCCTGGTCATTGCCGCAACTGATAACACAGAAGGACGTTTGCCCGGTGTAACTATGCACCGTGAAATGTTGTTGCTCGCCGATGCCGGCATTGCGCCTTACAAGGTACTTCTGGGGGCTACACGATGGCCGGCGGAAATGATGCATAAAGAAAATCTTATCGGCACGGTTGAAACCGGTAAACAAGCAGATATCATCTTATTGAGCTCCAATCCCTTGGAGGATATCAGTAATAGCGAGAGTGTGGATTATGTGATCAGGAAAGGGAAAATTGTCAAAAGCCCTGATTATTGTTCTGTTATTATTCCACCCATATCACATACCTGTAACTAATATCTCAGCTTACGGTTATACTATTTTATAAAGTAATACCATATCTACACAGATTCTCCGGGGGAAACAGTCATGGCAATATTCAAATTTTCGCAATTTAAAGGCGTCTTGTCTCAGCTTTTAAAAATATCATTTTTCACATTTTTTATGCTGGTCACGGGTATTGCCCAGGGCCAGAATTTCAATCCTGTGACCACAGAGATGCTGGTCAACCCCAATGCCAATGACTGGTTGATGCTCGGGCGTACATACGATGAGCAACGTTACAGTCCACTGGATCAGGTGAACAAAGGCAACGTGGATAAGTTGCGTATGGTCTGGTCCAGGGGAATGCCCGAAGGCTCACAACAAACCATCCCCATAGTTTACAACGGGGTGATGTACGTGGTTTCTCCCATTAACTCAGTAGTAGCCCTGGATGCCACCACGGGTGATCTGATCTGGGAGTATGAGCGTGAGTCAGACCCGAGTATTCGTGCATCATCATTGGCCGGTACCAGCTCCAAGTCCCTGGCCATTTACCATGACATGATCTATTACACCTCTGCCGATGGCTACCTGGTGGCAATCGATGCCCGTGATGGCAGTGTCCGTTGGGAAGTTGAATCCTATGAGCCCGACTCCGGCGCAAAAAACACCTCGGCTCCCATAGTCGTTGAAGGGAATGTCATCACTGCCCGTGCCTGCAGGCAACAGGCAAATTGTTATGTTTCAGCCCACGATGCCATGACCGGTAAGGAGGTCTGGAAATTTTTCACCGCTGCTGCAGAAGGTGATCTGGGGGGGGATAGCTGGGGTAATGTACCCTCGGAAAAACGTGTGGCATCCTTGTGGGGATTACCAGGATCCTATGATCCAGTTAAGGGATTAATCTACTGGGGCACCGCCAATCCACAACCTTATACGCGGCTTAGTCGCCATGGTAGTCCGGACGGAACCTCACGTACTGCACCGGCGGATCTATTCAGTAATTCTACTATTGCACTCAATGCTGCAGACGGGAAACTTGCCTGGTATTACCAGCACCTCCCAGGTGATGATTGGGATGCTGACCATACCCATGAACGAATACTTGCGCGCACGACCTTTAACCCCGATCCCAATGAAGTAAAGTGGATTAATCCCAATATCCGCAAGGGTGAAGAGCGGGACGTGGTGGTCCATATAGGAGAGGGTGGTGGAATGTGGTTATTGGATCAAACCACAGGGGAATTTCTTTGGGCCATGCCATTCCCGGTAGATGTACCAGAATTTAACATTTCAAATATCGATGTGAATACCGGTCTGACAGAAATCAATTGGGACAATGTATTTAAAGAAGACAAAGATACAGTTATCACTTGCTACCATAATGCCCGTGGTTACTGGCCTATGGCCTATCATCCTGGCACCAACGCCATATACGTTGCCTTTCATGACTATTGTTTGGGCATGACCGCTGACCTTTCCAGTCCCTCTGGTTATTCCAACCGTGTGGGTCGATTGCGTCCAGGGGTTGATCCTGCCAAGGCCTATGCCCTGGGTAAGGTTGATTTGGAAACAGGTAAACTCACACGGCTATATGAGGGTGGGGTTCCCGGTAATGGCGCAGTCCTGGCAACAGCTGGGGATTTAATCTTCTGGGGAGACATGAACCGACGATTCAGGGCCTTCGATGCAGAGGATGGAGAGATTCTCTTTGAATCCGTATTAGGTGGTGTCATCCAGATGAGTACCATTACTTATGCGGTGGATGGGAAACAGTATATTGCAGTCATGACAGGAGATGGAAACTCGGCGACACGCAATCCGATCAGCCTTGCTGAGTTATCGGTTCCCCGGGGACATAATGCCATCTATATCTTTGCGCTGCCCTGATAGGATACGCGTTTTAAATATAAGCCATTGAACTATAAGTATATTTAAGTCTGTAGGCCGTTTGATTTTATCCTCAGAATCTTAGCGGAGCGAAGATTTAGGGTGTATAATTTTTGGGATTGCATCATCAAAAATATCCTCGGGGGCGGTGGATGGTTGGCTTAATCATAAAATCTCGTAAATTTATTTTATTTACTGTCGTTTTCTTAGCCGGAGTTAATGTCTCTCAGGCTCAGCAGTCTCGTTCAAATTCAAATCAAGATTTAATTAATCGCTATTGTGTAAGTTGTCACAATAAGACATTAAAGACGGCAAATCTGTTATTGGATAAGGCCAAAATTGATGAAATCAGTCAGGCCCCTGCGTTATGGGAGCGCGTCAATCTCAAGCTAACTCTTAGAGCAATGCCACCTGTTGGGATGCCGTTACGGCCTTCCGAATCAGAATACCAACAACTTATAGGTCACTTACAGAGCGAACTCGACGGTCTTGCGGATAGAAATTCAAACCCGGGCAGCGTCACTGTTCATCGACTCAATCGGTCTGAATATTCCAATGCGATTAAGGATTTGCTCGCAATAGATATAGATGCGCAAGCACTTTTGCCCCCGGACAATATCGGACAGGGGTTTGACAATATCGCTGAAGTCCTCGCGGTCTCTCCTTTATTGATGGAGCAGTATATGTTTGCTGCCAGCAAGATCAGCAAACTTGCTATTGGTCCTGATGAAATGCTACCAGTGAGTGAAAGCTACAGTATCGATAATGACTATCGTCAAAACGAAAGAATGAATGAGGACCTGCCGCTGGGGTCGCGTGGTGGAATGGCGTTTAACCATTATTTTCCCATGGATGGAGAATACACTGTTAATGTTAAACTCCACCGCAGTCAGGAGGGCTATATTCGTGGTATTCGAAAAGCACACCAGGTGGATTTTCGTCTCGATCATGAGCGTATAAATGTCATTAAAGTAGGTGGCGAGATACACGGTCGATCCGGACCACTTTTTAATGAGAGTCAGAATCCACAATATGCAGGCGACCCGGTACAAACTGGTTATGAGTTTACCGCTGATGAAGTCCTAAAGGTGACATTCCCTGCAAAGGCGGGTTCCCATCTGGTTTCGGCGTCGTTCATAAACGAAACAACTAAACCCACAGGTATGAAAAAACCTGAAATGACGTTGTTAGATATCGGATCTTATAAAGGGGGCGATGCCACCGTTGCCTCCGTGACCATTACTGGACCACGCAATGCAACGGGACCAGGGTTAACAGCAAGTCGCCAGAAAATTTTTATCTGTTCACCCGAATCACAGGATGAACAGGATACCTGTGCACAGGAAATATTATCGACACTCGCACGCAGTGCTTATCGACGGCCTGTTACCAATGAAGATATGAATGAACTGATGGCATTGTTTCAAACAGGTCGTATGAGTAATGGCTTCAAGACGGGGGTTGGTTTGGCCATTCAAGGTATCCTCTCCGGGCCGGAATTTCTATTCAGGGTTGAGCAGGACCCAGGCGGTGTGGTACCGGGTTCTATCTATCCCATCTCAGACATGGAGCTGGCATCTCGTTTATCTTTTTTCCTGTGGAGCAGTATTCCTGACGATGAACTCATTTCAGTTGCCGACCAGGGTCGTTTACGTGATCCTAAAATATTGAATAATCAGGTTAAACGTATGATGTCTGATCCCAGATCAGAGGATTTTATTAAAAATTTTGGTGAACAATGGTTGGGATTAAGAAATATGGATATCTTTAACCCACACCCCGAGGTCTTTCCTGAATTTGATGATGAACTGCGCGAGGCCATGAGAACTGAAACCGAATTATGGTTCAGGGAAATGATTAGAGAAGATCGAAGTATTGATGAATTGCTAACGGCTGATTTTACCTACTTGAATGAACGCCTTGCTAAACATTACGGAATTTCAGGCGTGAGTGGTAGTCGTTTCAGGCGGGTATCATTATCTGGTTATGATGAGCGTATCGGCTTGTTAGGGAAGGGTAGTCTGTTGGCGGCAACATCCTATAACAATCGTACCTCACCGGTATTAAGAGGAAAATGGGTATTAGAGAATCTCTTGTCTATGCCTCCACCCCCTCCACCGGATGATGCATTTCAGCCGGTGTTAGAGGTTGAAAATGAAAATGGCACTGCCTTGACTATGAAACAGGCCATGGAAAAACATCGGGCCAACCCGGTATGTGCAACTTGTCATAAATTAATGGATCCCATCGGTTTTGCCCTGGAAAACTATAATGCCATAGGCTCATATCGAACCAGGTATGAAGAGGCTAATGCGGATGTAGAATCAGCCGGAATTTTATTTGATGGAATGGCATTTAGTAACACCAGTCAATTTCGAGACAGGTTATTGGTCCATTCAGACAGAATAGCCCATACCGTGACCGAAAAAATGCTGACCTACGCCCTGGGGCGGGGCATTGAGTATTATGACCAACCAGAGATCAGGGATATCGTCCGCAAGATATCCGCAAAAAACACTGCCTGGACTGCATTAATTCAGGGAATAATTGAGAGCACCCCGTTTCAATATCGGAAGGCTCGATGATTTGGCATTGTTTGTAGTTATACATTGAATTTTAAAGATAAATGTTCAAGAATTAATAGATACGTAATTGGAGGTTAGAGCGCCATGATGATATTTAAAAAATCCATTCCCCGTCGTACTTTTTTACGTGGTGCAGGTGCAAGCATCGCCTTACCGTTTCTTGATGCCATGGTCCCCGCTTTTGCGGCGACATCTGCCTGGAAACAGCCATTACGATTGGGATATGTTTATCTGCCCATTGGTCGAATTATGGATAATTGGACACCAAAAACTGAGGGCGCGAATTATGAAATGACGCCAACACTTGCGCCTTTGGCACCCTATCGAGATCAAATGCTCATTATGAGCGGATTAGATATCAAGGCCGCTGATTTGAGGCCTGGAGAAAAAGGTGGAACTCATGCTCGCCCATGTGCGGCCTACCTCACAGGTGTTCATCCTTATGATAATTCAGTGGGTATTTCAGCAGATCAGATCATCGCAAAAAAAGTCGGGCAGCACACACAACTTGCTTCGTTACAACTGGGTCTGGATCCAGCGGAATGGGCAGGCGGTAGTGAGGTGGACTATGATGGATTTTACCGTAGCACCTTGAGCTGGTCTTCGGCAACAACCCCATTACCAACTCAGGATAATCCTCGTAAGGTATTTGAAAGATTGTTTGGTGATACCGATACCGTTAATGCAGTGGCAATGCGTCAGCGTATCGAAGAACAAAGCAGTGTACTGGATTCAGTTAATTCCAGGGCAAAACGCCTGATGAAAAATATTAACTCCGGTGACCGTTATAAGATCGAGGAATATCTCGATGCAGTACGCGATATAGAACGCGGTATCCAGGTGGCAGAATCGAAGGCAGCAACTGATGACAACATGACCAGGAATCTCACTCGTCCTTCAGGGATACCAGAGCTTTATGCAGATCATGCAAAACTTATATTTGACTTGATGTTTCTCGCCTACCAAACGGACATGACCAGGGTCGTCGCCTTCATGATGGGTCATGAAGGCACCAACCGTAATTACCTGGAGCTGGGTGCACAGGATGGAAATCATTCCATGTCACACCATAAAGGAAACAAGAATGCGATCGAAGCTCTGAAGAAAATAAATATGCATCAATCAGAATTGCTTGCTTACTTTCTTAATAAGATGAAGACTGCCACAGATGGTGAAACGTCATTGTTGGATAACTCCATGATTATTGTTGGCAGTGCATTAAGTGATGGCAATTTGCACCTTCATAATGATGTGCCAACATTGGTACTGGGTTCTGCGCAAGGTAAGGTACAAGGTGGTAGACATGTTCGCTATAATAGTGAGCCATTATCTAATTTGCATATGGCTACCATGGACATGTTTGACGCGCCATCACAGGATTTTGTTACCAATGAAACCAGTGATGCCACCGGAATTCTCCCCGGGCTTGTTTAATTAACAGCTATTCAATAATTAATAGATATGCTTAGTTCACTCAAGAATGTCGCCAGGATTTCCCTGGCGATTTTGGTTTTGGCCGCATCTTCTTTTGCAATCAACGCACAATCACTTCTGGATGCTGCACGTAAGGGAGATGCCGATCAAATCAAGTCATTAGTTAGTAATAAGGCAGACATCAATACCACACTGGCTGATGGTACCAGTGCCCTGGCATGGGTGGTTTACAATGATGATGTTGGTTCTGTTGATCTTTTGCTGCGTGCAGGGGCCAATGTAAATAGTGCTAATGATCTAGGGGTGACACCATTATCTCTGGCGTGTGAAAACGGAAATGCAATAATCGTTAGCAAATTACTGCAGGCCGGTGCGGATCCAAATATTACGAAAGTTACCGGTGTTAGCCCATTGATGTTGTGTGCCAATATGGGAGTTACCGCAGGGGTCCGGGATTTAATTAAAAAAGCCGCTGATGTTAATGCCAGTGAGAACAATGAAAATCAGACTGCGTTAATGTGGGCAGCAGCTGAGAGGTTTCCTCAGGTAGTCAAACTGATTGCGGATGCTGGTGCGAATGTAAATGCTACAACCCGAATAGTTCCAGAACCAAAACCCTACATTATTGATGACGAAAACCTGGTCTTTGGTAGAAACTATCCCGTTACAATCCGATTTCCAGAATTTACAGGGGGATTCACAGCCTTGTATTTTGCTGCCCAGCAGAATGACATGGAATCAGCCCGAATTCTATTAGATGCGGGTGCCGATATAGATGCAGCGAATAAGGAATATGGTACGCCCCTTATTATTGCACTGACCAGTGGTCATGAAGACATGGCCAGATACCTGCTCGATAACGGTGCTAACCCCAATGTTAAAGATGGCTGGGGAATTACACCGCTACACTACGCATTGCATAAGGGTGTACTGGTAATTAATACCTTTAAACCTTCCACAACCGACCGCTTTGGTTGGGAAAGAACCAATATGCCAAATATGGTCAGGGCATTACTGGATAAAGGTGCGGACCCCGAGGCAAGAATAGAATATTCATTGCCTTATCATAATGACGCGTTTTTCTCACGCTCCATGGAAGACCCACCACAGGTTGATCCCGTTGGCGCAACTCCTTTATTGCTTGCTGCTGTATCCGGTGATGTGGAATCTATGAAGATCCTGATAGATCATGGTGCGAACAAGAATGCCAAGACCATAGGTGGTGGTACTTTATTTATGCTGGCCGCAGGAATGGGTTCAGAGAAAGGAACACGTGATCAAGCGCAGGCAATAGAAGCAGCAAAGTTTTCCCTCTCTTTAGGAGAGGATATTAATAGTTATTTAACAGATTTAGCCGCGGTTGGTCCTGGTAAAGATAAAGAAGATGGGCGTACCGCATTACACCAGGCGGTATACCTGGGTTGGACGGACATGATTAAATTTTTGGTGAAAAATGGCGCAAACATCCATGCAAAAGACCGCTATGGTATGACGCCTATGCTCATCGCCATGGGTGATCCTGAAGGCCGATTATATCGGAACATAGGTGTAGGAAACTCTGACTCCCGATTTCGAACGCCACCACCTATAGAAAGCAAAAAGTTATCAAGTTTATTATTGGAGCTTGGTGCTGAACCTTTTACTGGAATCTTCCGCGACCGTTCAGGTGAATAGATCTCTAATCTTGCGTCTTTAACTCTCTGTCTACATTCGTTTCAAATACTTTTTATAATCCAGGTGGTTAGTCTGTGCTGAATTATTTAAATGGTTAATAATCTGTTACACAGTTGTAATAATCACTTAGTCCCAGCTGACATACACCTTTATGAAAAAATACAGAAGTATCGTATTTATTTATAGACCAGATAAAATAAATCAACCCTGAGTCTGAATGAAATTTAGATCCAGGGCTGATCAAATAATTATGTTAAATGTTTTTTGAAGAAACTGATGGTACGGTTCCAGGCAAGGTCTGCCGCCTCTTTAACATATCTGTCTGGTCGATTGTCCTGGTTGAACGCATGCTTGGTGCCGGGATAAATATATAATTCGTATGGCTTGGCATTTTTTTCCATGTTGCTGATGAAGCCAGGTAAACTGGCGACCAGTCTAGGATCATCGGCGGCATAATTTCCTAGTATTGGCGCGTTAATATTTTCATATCCTGATTCAGGAGGTGCCCCATAGAAGGCCACCGCAGCATCTAGTTTAGGTGTGTCTACCGCGAGACTCAGTGAATGCCCGCCACCCCAGCAAAAGCCGATAGAGCCGACTTTGCCAGTGGCTTTAGTACTGGATTTGAGAAAACTCACTACTGCAACGAGGTCTTGATCAATATCCTTACTGTTTATTTTTGCAAGAGAGGCAAGTGCGGCATCTCCTTCTGGACCACGAGATTCACCTAAGGGTGTACCCCCAGCACGTGACAGCATATCCGGTGCAATGGCAATGAAGCCATCTAATGCAACTTTCCGAGCGATATCCTTGAAATGCGGCCATAGTCCACGATTCGCGTGGATCACAATTACCGCAGGGAGTTTCTCTGTACCAACGGGCCGGGCCATGTAGGCCATAATATCGCCAGCCGGGCCGGGAATCTTAATAGACGATATAGAAAGTCTGGGATCATTTTCCGGGATCTGATCTGCATGTGCCAGATTGCCTTCTAATAAAGACACTGCAGACATGGCAGCGGCTGCACTTCCGGTAATGACAGTAAGGCGATGCATAAAATTTCTACGTCCCATAGGGGTGTGAAGGTATTCGTCGTAAAGGTCAGCAATTTTTTTGTCCATTATTCTGCTCCTGGTGTGTAATAAATAGAGTATGGGGTTATTAGTTTCTCAATTGTTAATCCGATTAGTTCTCACATCGTGCTTGTCATTTTTACGAATTCCGGTTTGGTTTCGATCAAAATTTCTTTAATTGCTGTTCGATCTTTTTCATTGAGATGGGAAAATGAATCACTGCTGTCAGCGCCTGAAAGAATTGCATCGAATCTCTGATAAACATAATTTCTGGTCATTTCTGGCAATGCATCAAAGGCTTTCGAGTATATCAGATAGCTTAAAGGATAACGGAACAGCCTGGAGTTCAGGTCCAGGTTGCGCAGGCTACGATTCTTGCTATCGTAAGGACCACGTGCTTCAAATTTTTCTCTGAAGCCTGAGTTGCCATTTATTGGCGCATTAATTTCGGCCTCATTTACCATCAACATCGCCAACACTAATGGTTCTATAATATTGTTGATATTGGTTTGATCTATATCTGGCATGTCTGAACTAGATACGCCATTTTTAATTGCATTTTCATAGAATGATTTTCGCACATCATAATTAACACGTGTAATCAGGTTCTGTATCTGTAACTGGTGTTCCATTACCATCAATGCATCGATGTCACTAAAGGTGGTTAGGTAATTTTCTGGATTTATAAATCCGGCTATATTGTCCAGATTTCCCATACGAAGTGATTCCAGGTCTTGCAGGTCTTCAGGTTTTTTTACTACGATATTTCCAAGGTGGACTTGATCGCCATGTTTGCCTGTTACATACCATCCTCCCCATCGAAATCTTAGCGGGGTTTCTTGTTTAGTTAATATCCAGCCTTCGTGAGAGACCAGGCTACCGGTAAAGTTTGTATAACCCGATCCAATAATAAAGCGAGGTACACCGCCACCGCTAAGTGTTAAGGAATCATGACAACGCAAACATAGTCCTGAATCCCGAACAAAACCTACGTTATTGTTTTGATTTTGAGTCAGAAGATAAAATACCGGACCAAGGTTGGGATCTAAAGAAGCTATTTCAATAGATTCAGTTTCCGGTACCCATGCGATATAGGTTTCATCATTAAAATAGATAGCACGAGGGTTATTGGCACGGATTGCGCCGACATTCAAACTGGTATCTGAATAGACGAGGACTTGAGACTCTGAATCGATATTAAGTGTATGGAGCAAGTCACTAAGATAACCATGTGGTGCCTTATATGACAAAGACTGACTACCGTTACTGATCGCTTGCTGTAGCTTTGCTACAGGATCTTCAGGCATTCGTGTCGAGTAACCTATCACCGGATATTCACGGTCATAGAGTAATTGCCCTTCCTGAGGTATTAATTGTGCTACAAGAGAGTTATCAATTTCTAACAGTGACTGGGCAAAAACTTTATTGATTATAACTTGAGATAAAGTGGATATCAGCAAGAGATATATAAATAAATAATTTTGAAATTTTATTACAGGGAAGGCCATGTTACAACAGTAGCATTACATAAGAATCACCGGTCATCATCGTATAAATTTAAAACGATGACCGGTGATATGTTATATCTGATTTACTGTGCGGATAAATATACTGCCAAGTTTGCAATATCATCATCTGATAATGAACCTGCCATTGCCTGCATAGTGGCATTTTGACGCTCACCACTTTTGAAAGCATTTAACTGTTCAATAATGTAGGCCTCTTCTAGGCCTGCTAATTTTGGAAACATGTCAGGCATAGCGCTGTTACCTGATGCACCATGGCATCCCATACATCCCATGCCAGAATAAGTAGATTCACCAGCTGCAGCATCAGCTGCCTGGGCACTTGAGAAACCGAACATCAGAACTAATGATACAAGTGCTGATAAATAGCCTATTTTTTTCATTATTTTTCCTCTTTAAGCTTAATAATTTAACAATCTGGATTGTTGATTCCAGGTGGGTTTAAGAATCTTAATGTATCTATCTAAAATTGTATTGTTGGTATATGAAACTAACTTTTCTAGATAAAAATTATTTCATTAACGATACTACTATTTACGAGGGTCACATCATATCAAAACTATAATCCCCATCAAGCAATTATGATCCTTACCTGTTATGGACATGATCTATGGCTTGCCGTTCAATCCCACTAACACTAAATCGCCATAATTACTGTAAATCTACTACAAAATTGTGGATTTTGTGATGGATATCACATTCAGGTAGCTGATGGAAATGTAACCAGATCCTACTAGTATTAATCGACAGACCCTTTATCGATAATTGTGCCTGCAAATTTAGATGCCCCAACTTCAAGTAAAACTTTCTCAATTTCCTCATTGGCACGAGGACGACGATATCTGTCATCGTATCTACCAACGGGGATATTCCGGTAGTAGCGAACCTCTGGATCACCCATGGCTATCATTAATGGTGTCATCCCATATCGATCGCTCTTATCAAGATTTACACCGATATCTGCCAGGAAATGTATCATATTTGACCAACCTAGCGTAACAGCAAAGTGAGTGATATTTCTGCCATCAATCTTACCTGCGCCAGGACCATTTTTTGCGCGGTTATCAGTTAATTGGACATTTACATCAATATCACCAAGAGTTAATACATATTTTGTTAAATCTATGGCTTCTTGCTCATCACGAACACCTTTTTCTGCCCCAGCCCCAGCGGCGAGCATAAATATTGTTGCACCACCAATGGTTTTGACATCAGAATTTACCCCATGCTCTACAAGGATGCGTAATGATTCCAAATCTCCCGAAGCTGCAGCAAGTAGTAATGCTGTAGAACCCACAATATCAATTTGAGAGGGATCTTCCATTCCCCTGGCAAGGAATGGATTGTCCAGGAATGACCAGGCGTGTTTAACGCGCATCTCCGGGTCAGCACCATGTTTGAGTAATGCCTTCAACAAGTGGGGCATATTTTTTCTTTCCCAACCATAAGAGTCTGTTTCTGAAGGGGCCCAGTTATTCATAATCATAACCCCTTCATGTAATGCAAAATGAAGTGGTGTAAGACCATAAGCATCCTGAATATTAGGATCAGCTCCTTGCTCTAGCAGAAATATTGCCAGTTCTTCGTGACTTGCAGCAGTGGCTATCACTAACGCACTGCCTTCTTCCTTGGTAGCAAAGTTAATATCTGCCCCGGCTTCCAATAATATTTTTACTGATTCAATGTCACCTTGCTGGGCTGCAAATAATAATGCAGTAAAGCCACCAGTTGCTTCCCTAAAACGTAATGTGGAGGGAAAATTTTGTCCCATAGAACCAGGTGTTTTAACCATGAAAGGTTCAGGTTCTGGTGTGATTTTTGAGACTGCATTAATATTTGCACCACGTTCAACGAGTAGTTTAACTACCTGTGGATGCTTTTCAGCGACGGCCCACATCAGTGCGGTCTGTTCTTGTGTAGTTTCAGCGGAATTTACATCTGCACCTTGATCAAGCAATGCTTTTACTGCATCGGTTGTCCCTGTGTTTGCGCAGGTCATTAATGGGGATTCACCCGTCCACTTAGAATTATTTGGATTTGCACCGGCCTTGAGTAATGTACTGATAATTTCAGGATTCTGGTTCATACAAGCCAGGTGCAAGGGGTTAACACCATATTCATTCGCAGCGTCGATATCTGCACCGTCCTCGCCTGAGCGAATCAATAGGTCAACTAATTCTTTATTATTGTTATATACCGCCCAGGCTAGAGAGCTAGTCCCATCTTTCTGAGCGGTATTGACATCAGCACCACTGTTAAGGAGAGAGTTAACCTGATCCAGGTTGCCTTTTTTTACAGCCATCAAAAATTTAGCTTCGATGTCATTGTCGATGGCTAACGAATATCCGGGTAAATATAACAGTGCTAAAAGTGTAAAAATGCACGTGTTTTGAGTTAACCGGCCCATCATTTTCTCCTCATTTATACCTGTGTAATAACAATCAATAAATTAGCCTGTCAGGCCTTTCAGTATGCCCGTGGCATCACTCTTCTCAGTCAGATATTCTTCAGAAGAGACGTTGGCCATATCCATTACTGCCAGGTGAAGATTGGATACTGGTTCACTGTCATAACGGAGATGACGACCTCCCTTGACGTTCTTTTGTGCGCCACCAAACACCAGTGTCGGTACATCAGTGTGTAGATGAAGATTACTGTCACTGTGTGCACCGCCAGCAATTATGATGCTGTTATCGAGTAGTGATCCTTCACCATCGTTAGTTGCTTTCATCTTGCTAATGAATTTTGAGAGTAAAACAGATTGATGAAACTCAATCTTCTTGACCAGATCAATTGCCTCTTGTCGTCCTTTGTGGTGGGTCAATGAATGGTGTCCGTCTTTGGCCCCAAGTTCGAGGTAGTTTCGGTCACTACCTTCATGACCTAGCATTAAGGAGATCATACGGGTCATATCTGTTTGATAAGCCAGTAACATCATATCAAACATAAGGCTGGCATGATCTTCAAAGAGGATGGGTATACCGGCGGGACGCATAATATCGGTATCAACCATGCCTTCATTCATGGATTTGGCTTCCGTTACTTCAATGCCTCGTTCGATGTCTCTGACTGCATCAAAATATTCCTGTAGTTTATGTTGATCACCAGAACCCACACTAGTCATTAGACGCTTTACCCCGTCACTGACGGAATCCAGAACACTGCTCTTTGATTCCATGCGACGACGTAATGCCTCTGGGTCCAGAGTATCGGTATCACCAAAAAGTCGCTCAAAAACATTACGCGGATTTACCTGTCGCGGAAGGGGCGTGCTTTCAGTGCGCCATGAAATGGTGCTGGTGTAATACCCGGAAAGACCATCTACCGCGCCACCTGCCCATTCAGGTGGGTCTATACCCAACTCCATGGATGCCAATGTGGTCTCTTGACCAAGCTGTTTGGCAATGATCTGATCCACAGATATGCCTACGGTATTGAATTCCTTGGATGGGGTAATTCCTGTCATATACGACGCACAGGGTCCCGAGTGAGAACCATTGCCGGCAGTGACATCTAATCCACTTAAGACAAGCATCTCTTCACGATGTTTTGCCAACGGGGTAAGGGTTGGTGTCAATTCGTAATCACTGCCCGTTGCAGTGGGGATCCAATGATCCATAATTCTTCCAGTAGGTAGATATACATATCCAATCCTGAATGGACGTTGACCAGCAGTGGCTGCCAGAGCAGGTACCATGGCGTCAAGAAATGGCAATGCGATTGCTGCACTGGCACCCTTAATAAATGAACGACGTTGAATCGCTTTTTTGAAAATCATCATGGTTGACTTCTCCTGTATTGAAATGGCGTGCTTTCAATTACACCCAGTATCAAAGATGACCAGGTGTAATTATCAGATTCGGATTTGCTTATGATATCCCGAATTACGGGTTGATCATAATATTCTAGTTTTCTGCCCAGGGCATATGTCATTACCTTGCCTACCACTGTATGCACAAATCTGTCTGAATGGTTCAGCAGTTTTTCCCTGAATCCAGCTGTATCTTTAAATTCGCTATTATCAAACAGGATGCCTGATGGGTCGACCTCGGCATCCGCCTCTTCGTAACGGGTCCTGAATGATCCTATGCCATCAAAATTCTCTAGCGCCAGGCCGATTGGTTCCATCATCTTGTGACAATTTGCACATACCGGGTTTTGCCTATGGGCCTCCATGGATTCTTTCATGGTAAGCGCTTTGCCCGCCTGACTTTCTACCTGTAGTTCGGGTTGAAAGGCATCGGCAGGGGCTGGCGGTGGTGCCATGTCCATCATGTTTTCCAGCACCCATTTTCCTCTCACTACAGGGGAGGTACGACTATTGAAAGAAGTAACCATAAGCAGACCAGCCTTGCCGAGTAAGCCTGCTCTATCAGGTGAATTGACAGAGACTTGGCGGAATTTGTCACCATAGATACCAGGTATTCCATAGTGTTCAGCGAGGCGTTCGTTTACAAAGGTGTAATCGGCAGAGAGCATGTCCAGCACACTTTTGTCTTCGCGCACCATGTATTCAAACCAGGTTGCCAGCTCTTTCTTCATGGCTACACGCAATGAGCCGTCAAAGGATGGATATAAGGCCTTTTGAGGTGCGGCCAGGTCTATCATGCGCAAGGCTAACCACTGTTCTCCAAAGTTTTTTATGAAAATGTCCGCTTTAGGATCGGCGAGCATGCGGTTAACCTGGTCTTCGAGTACGCCGGGTTTTCGTAATTGGCCGTTCTCGGCGAGGCTTTGTAATTCCACGTCGGGAATACTACTCCAGATAAAAAATGAAAGACGAGAGGCGAGGTCCAGGTCGCTGATTGGGAAAGCGGTGTCAGATTTTGCATTGGCGGGGTCACGTTCTATTCGAAACAGGAACTCAGGTCCCGCAAGAATTCGTTGTAATGCCAAATCGATTCCACCTTCAAACCCACCTTGACTTTGCCCTTTATCAAATAGATTCATGAGAGGCTCTATGTCCATTTGGTCCACTGGCCGACGGTATGCACGATGGGCAAGATTAGAAAGTATTGTGCGTGCGCATTCTTTCTCATCCCTCGCCGAATTAGGTACGCAGGTAAAGATTTTTTCTCGGCTCGGTGTCATGCCTGGATTTGTTTCACCAAATGGTCCGGTAATCACAACACTATCCAGCATTGCTTCCCCACCCTTAAAGTTGGCGAAGTCCTTGATCATGAGTTCAGGTGTCAGATAACCCACTGCCTTCGCCCTGTCATCCATGAAGGCAACGCCAACCAGATGGCTTCCCGCACTAACGGCAAACGTTGTTTCCATATCTTTATCAGCAGAAAACTCATAGCCAATTTGATCCGTATCACCTGCAAAATCGGGATTTTGACTATGGGTAAACAAGGGGCCGGTTTTACCATAAAACTCACCACCAACCTTAAAGACTTCCAGGCGATCGTGATCAAGACGAACATCGACTCTATGTTCCCTACGCATGCCTCGAATAAACCCTTCACCATTTCTGGCTAGCTTAATGCGAAGGTTATATTCTCCGTCCATAGGGAAATAATGATTAACTGCAATACCCCCTCGTGATCCAAAAGGCAGGTCTTCACTCATGCGTTCTTTTTGCAGGAATTCTTCTGATACAGTATAGGTCTCACTAGCAGGAAGCATAGAAGATGGTCCTATGGCAAGCCGACTGATCTTGCTTGCTGCCAGAACATATTGCTCCATCAACAGTGGAGATACCGCGAGTACCTCGGCGATATTATCGAATCCCTCAGCTACATTATCTGGGGGTAAGAACTCAGCGCTATCAATTTCAAGATCTAGCAGGTCACGAACGGCATTGGAATATTCTGTACGGTTTAGTCGATGTATTGATGGTCGTCCTGGGTTTAAATTATTTTTTGCCAGAGTATCTAACTCTGATTTTAGGTAAGAAAGCATTTGCTCGTATTCAGTCTCAGATGGACGAAGAGGGAATCCGACTTGTGGCATTGCCCTGAGAGATAATTTGATAACTACCTTTTCCCATAGCTGTGGCGTCTCGCTAAGATCATCCACGTTAGCCTTATCCAACATAAGGTTAGCTGTGTTTAAGCTTTCATTATGGCAGGCTATACAATAGCGATTTAAAAAATTCCGGTATTTTGAATGTTCGGAAGGGGCATCAATGGTTGCGGATTGGCTAAATACAAAACCACCGCTTGTGAATAAAAAAAGAAAGCAAACACTGGTAATTATTTTAATTGCAGATGCATATGAATCTATTTGAAATATATGTTGAGTCATATTGATAAACACGTCCTTTTAACTGATGGTTTGATATTGTTTGGGTATCATAAGAACCGACATGTTCCAGCCAATTCATTACTAAATTAACAAGAATGCTTTAAGAATGCTTTCTTGCCCCCACAAATGCATAATTATATACAGTTTTTTAGCACTATTTTACCCCAATCGCAAGGTGGTTTTCTGGCTATTTAAGATATGTATGATTAATACGTAGTAGAGCGTAAATCAGCGAGAAATATGCACAATTGATCCGCATTTGAGAAAGGTCTATCAATATGGAAATTGGCAGGAAAATGGATACTTCTAATTTTGGGAATAATTGTCTTTTTTATCGCTAAATCCTAACAACTGTCTTTAGGGGTTCTGGAAAGTATTTTTTAGTTAGGAGTGATTCCAAATCATGGCTGATACATGCAGTTCCCGTTATTTATAAAAATAACCACGATAATATAAATAAAATCAATATGTTAGAGTGTTATCTGCCGTTTCAGAAAAATGCAGAATGAGCCAAAAGTTTGCTATTTACATACCCTACGGGACAGGTATATTGTACTTAAGTTAACGGAAACAAAATTCAGGTATTAGGTTCTAAGATATATATGTTAGAAAAATGTTTTTCCTATTAACTTAATTTATGCTTACCTAGAACAACAATAGTGGGGGGTGATTTGTTTAAAATATTCAATGATTTCTGGGACTTAAAGGATAGCGTGACAAGCTTTGGTTTGATTATACTTTTGTCTACCGCAGGATTAATGACCGTCCAGGCGCAACCATCCGATACAGATCATTATCGCAATATGCTGATCAAGTATTGTGTGGCCTGTCATAACGAGACATTAAAGACAGCCAACCTGATGCTCGACCGGGCAAATATAAATAATATTAGTGAAGACCCTGCGTTATGGGAAAAGGTGGTAACCAAGCTCACTCTTCGGGCTATGCCCCAGGTAGGATTTCCACTACGTCCATCTGAAGATGAATACAAAGACATGCTCGCTTATCTGACCGGGGAATTGGACAGAATAGCAGAAGAAGATATAAATCCAGGACGGCCTACTGTCCATCGACTTAACCGTACAGAGTATACCAATGCGATACGTGACCTGCTGGATCTGGAAATAGATGGGGCCAAGCTGTTGCCTCCTGATAACGTGGATGTAGGATTTGATAACATTGCAGATGCCTTGTCGGTCTCACCATTATTGATGGAACAATATATGTTCGCCGCAAACAGGGTGACTCAGCTTGCGGTTGGACCCGATTCCATGCGGCCCGCCAGTGAAACTTATGATGTCGCGGAAGAATTTATGCAGGAAAGCCAAACTACCGATGACCTGCCGTTTGGTTCCCGTGGTGGTACAGTTTTTCAGCATTATTTTCCATTAGATGGCGAATACACCATCCGTGGGAGATTGACCCGAAATGAAGAGGGCTATATTCGAGGCTTACGTGAACAGAGCTACATGGATTTTCGGTTGGACCACAAACGTATAGACGTACTAACCATTGGTGGGGAAGTGCATGGTCGCTCGGGTCCGTTATTTACCAATAATGCCATAGTCGATTATGCAGGGGACCCTGACCAGATCGGTTATGAATTCTCTGCAGATAAGGATCTGGAGGTGCGGGTCAACGTTAAAGCTGGTAGTCACACCGTTGGAGTGACATTCCTCGATGACTTTGCCAAGAAGTCGGGTGTTAAATCGCCCAAATTAACCTTGACAGATATTACAAACTATAAGGGCGGAAAACCTGCCATCCTCAATGTCACTGTGACCGGTCCTTTTAATGCAAAGGAATCACCAGACACACCCAGTCGAAAGAAAATATTTGCCTGTCAGCCAACAAATACCGCTGATGAAGTATGTCCTCAAACCATTCTTTCGCGGCTTGCACACCTGGCCTATCGTCGTCCAGTAACGGAACTGGAGATAGACAGCCTGCTTAGGCTGTATCGTACAGGCAGAGACCAGGACGGATTTGAATCAGGCATAGAACTGGCCTTACAAAGTATCCTCACAGGACCTGAGTTCCTGTTCCGTGTGGAGCAAGACCCACCTGGGGCATCATCAGGTGATGCGCAACCTGTTGCAGATATTGACCTGGCTTCCAGGCTATCTTTTTTCCTCTGGAGCAGTATCCCTGATGAGGAATTACTCAATGTGGCAGAGAGTGGGCAACTGCGTCAGCCTACTGTCCTGAAACAGCAGGTGCAAAGAATGATAGCGGATCCCCGTTTTGATGCATTGTTAGATAACTTTGGCTCCCAGTGGTTGGCTATACGTAATCTGGATATTGTCGAGCCACAGACAGCAATTTTTGTAACCTTTGATGGTGAACTGCGGTCTGCCATGAAGCGTGAGTTGGCCCTGTGGTTTGAAAGCATGGTTAGGCAAGATAGTAATATTGTGGACATGCTTACATCTGATTATACCTATGTGAATGGACGACTAGCGGAACACTACGGTATACCTGAAATTTATGGTGACAATTTTCGTCGTGTAACGTTAGATAATCCAATGCGTAGAGGCATTCTAGGAAAGGCAGGATTTCTCACCATTACCTCTTTTAGCAATAGGACATCACCCGTGGTTCGAGGCAATTGGGTGCTGGCAAATATGTTGAATATGGAGACACCACCAGCACCAGCGGATGCCTTTGAACCAGAATTACAGGTAGAGAATAAAGAAGGAAAGGCCCTGACGATGAAGGAATCAATGATTGCACATAGACAAAATCCAGTATGTGCTAACTGTCATAAGATGATGGAGCCTATTGGTCTTGCACTGGAGAATTTTGATGCAATTGGTGCCTACCGGGAAAGATATATCGAAGCTGATGCCGTAGTTGATACATCAGGGACGCTATTTGACAATCAAGATTTTAAAGATACCTTGGAGTTTCAGGATAGTTTGCTACGTCATTCAGACCGGTTTGTTGAAACCGTCACCAGCAAATTATTAACCTATGCATTAGGAAGGGGTCTGGAGTACTATGATCAACCTGAAATCAGAAAAATTGTGAAAAAAGCCGCAGAGGATAACTATACCTGGTCATCTGTATTACTGGGTATTATTGAGAGTACACCATTCCAATATAGGAGACTATAACCATGATGATATTCAAGAAGGCCATACCACGCCGTAGTTTTTTACGCGGTGCCGGTGCAACACTCGCCTTACCATTCCTGGATGCCATGGTCCCGGCATTTGCAGCAGAGATGGGAAAACAACCTCTTCGTATTGGTTATATTTATCTCAATACTGGTAGAGAAATGAATTCCTGGATACCCAAGACCACAGGCAGTAATTATGAAATGTCTCCGACATTGGCACCCCTGGCAAAGTACCGGGATGATTTCATGGTGTTAAGTGGCCTGGACGTCAAGGCAGGACAGGGTTCACATTCTGGCCCCTGTGCGTCCTATATGACGGGTGTCAAACCATCAAAAGCAGGTGACGGTGTCGGTATCTCCGTGGATCAGGTCATTGCCAAGCAGATTGGCGAGGAGACACAACTATCCTCTATGGAACTCGGCGTGGACCCACCAGAATGGGCATTCAATCGGGTAGACGGTCTGGCTGGTTATTACACCAGTACCATTTCATGGCGTAATCCTAATACACCCTTGCCGACACAGATCAATCCGCGCAAGGTTTTCGAGCGACTGTTCGGTGATACCGACTCGCTGGATCCCGTTGCCATGCAGCAACGTCTGCAACGGAAGACCAGTGTGCTGGACGAAGTGAGTGAGAGAGTAAAGCGACTAATGACCTCAGTAAATGCCACTGACCGGTATAAGCTGGAAGAGTATCTTGATTCGGTTAGGGAGATTGAACGCGGTATTGAAGTCGCTGAGCGCAAGACAGCCGATTCTGCTGATGATCTGGCAAGCATGGGTCTGGAACGTCCAGTGGGCATACCTTCGGTCTATGCAGACCATGTGAAGATCATGTTTGATATGATCGTGCTGGCGTATCAAACCGACATGACACGGATGATTACTTTTATGATGGGTCACGAGGGCAGTAATAGAAACTACCTTGAGCTAGGCGCTAAGGATGGTCATCATTCATTGACACATCACAAAGGCAACCCCGCGTCCATCAATCTGGTGAAGAAGATCGATCTGCATCAATCCGAGATGCTTGCCTATTTCATGGAGAAAATGATTTCGATCAAGGAAGGCGATTCAACGTTGCTGGATAATTCAGTCATAGTGACCGGCGGTGCCCATAGTGATGCCAATATGCACTTGCATACCAATGTACCGATGATGGTCATGGGTAAGGCGCAGAATATGCTCAATACAGGACGCCATATTCAGTTTAACGGCGAAGCGGTTTCTGACTTGCACCTGGCAGTGATGAAGATGGGTAACATTGACCCTGCAGAATATTTATCTGACAGGAGTGATGCGTCCGGAATTCTACCTGGCATCATGGCGTAGTTGGTTTAAACTTCTGGTTAAAGTTTACTGGAGAGCATATGAGGTACAAACATTCAGCCATTATTTGTTTCGGGATAATTGCCTCGGTGGTGTATACCGGGCATGCCTACGCATTTGGACATGATACCAATGAAGAATTATTGGAGGCTGTGCGTGATGGTGATATAGCCAAAGCAAAATCACTATTGGATAACAAGGCTGATGTAAATGCATCTCGTAATGATGGCACAACGGCATTGGCATGGTCTGTCTATAACAATAATGAAGACATGGTGGATTTATTAATCCGATCTGGCCGTGATGGCGCCGATGTCAATGCCGCCAATGAAAATGGTGTGTCGCCTTTGCACCTTGCCTGTATTAACCAGAATGCCTCGGTCGTGTCCAAGCTGCTAAGGGCGGGTGCCGATCCCAACGTTAAAAAATGGACTGGTGAAACCCCGCTGATGACGTGTTCCAATACTGGAACCATAGAGGGGCTGTCGGGCCTATTGGCGAATGGTGCTGATGTCAATGTCAGAGAAAATACGAATAATCAAACGGCATTGATGTGGGCGGCAGCGGAAGGGCATGGCGACGTTGTAAAAGCCCTAATTGCGCGGGGTGCTGATTTGAATGCACGATCCAGTACAGTGATGGAACCTGAACCCTACGTGGTTAATACCGAAAGCACCATGGGACAAAATTTTCCCAAGTCTACCCGCTTTAGAAAATATACCGGTAATTTCACTGCATTATTATTTGCCGCACAGTCTGGTGATGTTGAATCTGCAATGCATATTCTCGATGCCGGCGCAGACATTAATGATGCCTCGGATGAAGACGGTAGTGCATTGTTGATAGCTACGGCATCAGGCCATGAAGACATGGCATTATTCTTACTTGAACAGGGGGCGGATCCCAATATAGTCAACGCCTGGGGTTTAGCACCGCTGCACTATACTGTTCACAAGGGTATCCTCAACATGAGTAACTGGTTGTCTACCAAGACAGATGAGTTAGGTTGGATTCATGAACCTATGCACAGGTTGATGAAGGCCTTGCTTTCTAAAGGTGGCAGTCCCGATGCCCCGGTATTGTATACACTGCCCTATCTGGACGATCCTTTTCTCCGTGTGCATGACAATCAATCACAGATAGATATTGTAGGATCAACGCCTTTGTTACTCGCCGCTGCATCCGGTGATACCGAATCCCTACGGATTATGGTGAAGGCAGGCGCAGACATCAATGCAAAGACCATGGGGGGTGGCACATTATTTATGCTCGCCGCCGGTGGTGGTGCAGAACGTCGTGGCCGGGATGAGCAACAGGCCATTGAAGCAGCCAAGTATGTTCTCTCCCTTGGGGGCATCGATATCAACGCACAATTGACAGATAACCGCACAGTCAATGGCCCTGGTAAAGGCAAGGCCGACGGTCGGTCTATAATGCATTTTATTACCACCTTGGGCTGGAAAGATATGGTAAATTTTCTGGCAGAAAAGGGTGCAGATTTAAACGCGCAAGATCGTTATGGTATGACACCGCTGATGATTGCCATGGGAGATCCTGAATCACGATACTATCGAAATGTGGGTGTAGGCAGATACGATGACCGTTATAGACGGACCCTTTCGAAATCCCATGGTGATATAGAAAAAATGTTACTTGCCCTGGGTGCCAATCCATTTACTGGGACGATCGTCAGTAAGGGCTCTGTAGATTAGCTCCTGGCACGATACATTTATTTTATAATAGTAATTCCAGTCTGATTCCACACGTTTAATAAGGCGTTCATTTTCCTTATTGAACAGAGAATGGCATCACCAATTTGTAATCAACTCTCGTGCGTAATCACGCCAGCTTTTCATCCATTCACATTAATACAACACAGTAAAGTTTAAACAATAAATCAGTTTACAAATGGTGCTAACTATTTATACTTGCACCTATTGTTTTCCTTGAAATTGCATTTCAGGTCTTAAATAAAAGGATGATATTTTAGGGGGTTGCGCCATCATTATCCGCATTTATTTTCCGAATCATAAAGTTATATTTTTTTACTAAATCGTTATCTGTCAGTCATTAGGGGGAATACCATGTTTCAAATCCATGCATCCAGATTACTCACTGTTACAGGTGTGATACTTGCAACCTTGGCAATTCATTCACCAGTTATTAATGCACAACAATTGGAAGAGATCGTAGTGACCGCCCAGCGTCGGGAACAGTCACTGCAAGAAGTACCCATTTCTATAGAAACCTATACTAGTGCTCAAATCAGAAAACAGGGATATCGAGACCTTGAGTCTCTTGCGTCACTGGTACCAGGTATAATCGCATTACCCCAGCAGGACCAAACAGTGATCATGATCCGCGGATTTGGTACATCAGGTAACGCCCTCACATTAGAACAGGCGACTCCTATCTTTCTCGACGGGATCCATTTTGGCCGTGCATCCCAGGCCAAGAATGCCTATCTCGATGTAGAAAGAATAGAAATCCTGAAAGGACCACAACCAGTGTTCTTTGGTAACAACGCAACAGCAGGCGCCTTTAACATCCAGAGTAAGCGACCCACTGCCTCGTGGGAAGGTGATGTGGATGTGGAAATCGGTAATAACAATACCCAACAGGTTAGCTTTGGTGTAGGTGGACCCATTACTGATACCCTGGGTATTCGTCTTGCTGGTAAATATGAAACTACCGATGGCTATCTCATAGACGCAATTGACCAACAACCCTATCCACACCAGGAAGACAAGGGTGGCAGGCTTACATTGCAATGGACTCCCACAGACAATTTCCAGGCCACAGCTAAAGCAGAGTTTGGAAAGATAGACGCTGGGAGTGAAGGCAAGCTAGTCTGTCTGACGGGGGGTGACCTGGTCTTTGGTCGTAGAGGACCGCTGTCGAATCGAACAGATGGCACGGGCGGAAGCGGTACCGAGGGAGAACCTTTTTCAGTATGGTTAAATCCCCCCAATGGTGAAGGATGGGAGCAATCACATCTGCCCATACCACGTACCAATGGCAGTTGCTTTGACAGTAATGTCTCCCGAAGTAATGAAGGACCCTATTACGATGTCCCTACAAATATCCGTCAGACCCAAGCTGGAACGGGTATGCTGGATATTCGTGAGGTGGGTCAGGCCTACTTGAACGATGACAGTGACCCACTGCTGGGACCACAAAATGCCTTCAGCAGCATCCTCGGTGGTGAGACCATAGATAACTTCAATTCCTATCTGGATTTAACTTACTCCTTAAATAATGGCATTGAGGCAAACTGGTTGACAGGATTTAGTAAGTACAACCGTGAGACTTCGGAAGAAAATTTTGACTCGCCGTTTTATGAAAACAACCAGATTCGTAATATTAATTTTGACCAGTGGAGTACCGAGTTGCGTTTCACCTCACCTACCGGTGGCACAATAGAGTGGATGGCCGGGGTTTTTGTGCAGGACACTACACTGGATAATGTTACAGGAAATTTAAGGGCTACGGTTCGACGTGGTGTGCGTATGAATAATGTCTGGGAGGACGTGAGATGGAAAACCGCCTTTGCGACATTCACCTTTAATTTCCTCGACGACAAGGCCTCAATAGACATTGGTGGTCGCTATGCAGATATTGATAAACTTACCTTTGCCCACGGTTATGGTTCACAATGGATAGTTAATGAAGAACCTGGACTATTGGCCCCTGGCGATGGCCTGCTCACAGGTACTCTTGCGAATTATTTTCAAGCCGATCCTACGACAGATGGTAGTAGAATTTACCTTCCCTATAATGAAGCAGCGGGGTTGTGGTACTACCGCTTTGCAGACAATCGAGAAACCCCAGAGGGTTGGAAAGGTACAGTGGGTGCCAATGTCGTTGGTTTGACCGCACCATTGTTTTCTTGCCTGGATGATAGTCGTAATGCTAGTGGTGACCGTGTTTGTCAGGTGCGGACGCAGGGACCTGCCGGTGGCGCAGGTAATGGTGGTGATTTCGGTAGTAAAGAGTTCGACCCGCAAGTCGTGCTGCGTTATCGTCCTAATGATAATCATTCTTTGTGGGCACGCTGGGCACAGTCCTTCAAGCTTGGCGGCTTTGATACCGGCCAGACCACTATTCCAAATAATCTGGATGACTTCGCCTTTGATACCGAACGTACCGAGGCATTTGAGGTAGGAGCAAAAGGCACGCTTATGGACGGTCGAGCTCGTTATGATGTGACACTGTTTCAAAACATCTTCAGATCTCTGCAATTGCAAGCGGCTACAGGAAATCTCGATGACCCCAATGCCAATGTAAATGCCGGCAAGCAACGGGTGCGTGGTGTGGAGTTCAGCATCGATTATGCGGCAACGGAACGATGGACGGTGATGTTTGCAGGGGCGATCATGGATGGCGTGATGGTGGATTTCTTCAATTCACCCTGTAACAGAACGGAAGTAGTAACGGCTGCAGCGGGTTGTGACCTTTCTGGCACATCAGCTACAAATCCTAACTTTTCTACAATCGACCGTTCCGGTCAAGGGGCGGCGTTCACACCGGATTGGGGATTTACATTTGATTCTAATTACGTGATGCCCGTATTTGACCGTTATGAGTTATCTTTCAACGTGCGTGGTTATGTCTCTGATGATTATTTCACTGATCGTCAGGATTTTACCAAGGACGTTGCCTGGGACCAACATGGCGATGTCAGTATCAATGTCGGTTTTGGAGATGCGGAGGGTACCTGGCGGGTTGTGGGTTGGGGACGTAATCTCCTGGAGGCAAATCGGAGTTATCGTCCTGCACTTGATTTTACTGAAACAAATGCTATTACCCCTAACGTAAGCGCATCGAACTTCATGACCTATGGTATAAAGTTTGAATATAGCTATAGATAATAGTCAGTAAACTTTATTGAAAAAGGGGAACACAGTTCCCCTTTTTTTTGTCTGATTTTTCCCTACGAGTAAGAATTTAAGGCACCCGAATACCTTTTTTAAAATATTGGGAGAAAGGACAAATGATGTAAATGAAGTGTTCGATGTTTTATTCACATCGGGAATATGCCAAAATCATCTTAATTGAACGTTTGTTGGTAACGAATATCGTTACATTATCTGGGGGAATAAATATGAAGTTAAATAGATTGGTTCTTACACTGCTTACAGTGTTACTTGGTATGTCACTCCAGGTATCGGCCCAGCAACGGGGATTATCTGATGTCACTGAAGCGATGTTGTTAAACCCTGACCCTGCAGATTGGTTGATGTTCAGCCGTACCTTTGACAACCAACGATTCAGTCCCCTGGATCAAATTAATCGTGGCAATGTAGGGCAACTCAACATGGTCTGGACCCGCGGCATGTATCCCGGGGCGCATCAGGAGAATATTCCCCTTGTGCATAAAGGCGTGATGTATGTGGCCAACCCAACAGGTATTGTCCAGGCGTTGGATGCCACCAATGGTGATTTAATTTGGCAATATGAGCGTCCCATACCTGACGATGCGGAAGACTATATAGGCATAGAACGCACGCGCACATTGTCACTGTATGAAGATAAATTACTCTATGCCTCCCCTGATGGTTATGTCCTGGCATTGGGTACAGAAGGTGGGGAATTACATTGGGAGACCCAGGCGCACGACTACAAACTGGGTATTGAACATACCTCCGGTCCCATGGTGGCCAAAGGTAAGATGATCACCGGTCGCAATTGTGACGATGGGGACAATGTTAGATTGACCTGCTTTATCGTTGCCCATGATGCAGAAACTGGTGAGGAGGTATGGCGCTTTAATGTCGCCGCAGGTGATGGAGAACCGGGAAGTGATACCTGGGGTGGAAAGCCCGACGGTAGCCGTGCCTGTGCACCCTGGGGTATGCCCGCCAGTTTTGATCCAAAAACAAACCTGGTGTACTGGGGGGTCGCCAACCCCACGCCGCACACACGTTACAAACGCCATAATGGCGATCCTTTTGCCATACCGTTAATTGCACCGGCGGAATTATATTGTAATTCCACCCTGGCACTGGATGTGGATACCGGTAAGCTGGCCTGGTATCACCAGCACATACCTGGAGATGACTGGGATGCAGACTGGACCCAGGAAAGAGTCCTGGTTACATCTAAATTCAATCCCGACGCCGCAGAGGTGGACTGGATCAACCCCAATGTTACCCGGGGAGATGTGCGCAACATGGTGCTTACCGTGGGCGAACCCGGGGGACTCACCGTGTTGGATCGGGAAAATGGGGAATTTCTTTGGGCTATCCCTTTCCCGTTTGATACACCGGCATTTCATATCTCGGATATTGATGTAACTACGGGCAGGACGATGATCAGTCGTGACATGGTAATGTCCAAGGCGGATGATTTTCATGAATTGATCTGTTTTGCCAATACCAAAGGCTATTACCCCATGGCATACCATCCTGGCGAAAATGCCATGTATATTCCCTACCATGATGTTTGTAATGATCGAACTGCGGCATTTGGGACAAGAAATGGTCATAGTAGAACATCCTTTATTCGACCCGGGGTTGACCCTGATCATTATGTTGGCCTTGCCAAGATAAACATGGAAACCGGCCGCAAGGAAGTATTCCATAGTCAAGGCTTTCCAAGTAATGGCGCCGTCCTGGCCACAGCGGGAGACCTCATCTTCTGGGGCGATATGAACCGACGCATTATGGCTTTTGATGCGGGCAATGGTGACAAGCTGTGGGAGTCTATTCTAGGCGGGATAATTCAAAGCAGCACCATAACCTATGCCGTAGATGGCAAACAATACCTTGCGATATTGACTGGGGACGGCGCGGCCCATACCAGCGGAAAACTGGCATTAGCACCTGAACTTAAGACGGCCCGTATGCATAACGCAATATATGTCTTTGCATTACCGAACTAAATCTTGAATAAAAAAGTAAATTTGTTAGTCACTGATAGTTGATAAAAAAGGATATAAAATTGAATAACAAAATAGTATTTAAAACCCTTACCTTGTTAACAATAGGAATATCACTTATTGCCTGTACCACCATGGCGCAGGAGGAATCAGCCTCCGGTGTCCTCCAGGGTGTCTATACTACGGAGCAGGCCCAGAGGGGCTCGGATACCTTCAAAGATATATGCCGCAACTGTCATATCCCACGCGACTTCCGGAGTATCTTTAAGCAATCAGAAAATACCGTAGCTGTTATTAATGATTACTATGGCTTAATCAGTAATACCATGCCGCAAGATTCACCTGGCAGTCTGTCAGAAGAAACATATCTGGATGTGATTGCCTATTTCATGTCTCTGAATGGATTGGCCGCGGCAGACGTTACGCAATAAATCCTTGTAAATTATATTTTTAGATTCATGTGTTCCAAATTTTGGATTAGTTTGTGTGGCAAACTAATTAATCATCACTCACATACTGTTACATTTTAGTGCTATAAAAGCATTCTCTCTGGAGTATCAAATGCGTACCAATAATTGGTCTATGCGTCTTATCTTTTTTGTTCTGACGTTAATCTATTCGATTTCAATATCTGCTCAATCCACCTCATCGACTCCGGTAAATAATGCGAACTCAGACTCTGATTCAGGCAATGAATCTTCCAATGAAGATGACCTCGTAAACTATCCACCCGCATTTTTTCAACGCTATCAGGTTAACTCCGCACTGGACATGGTAAACAGAGTGCCGGGGTTTACACCGGATAATGGTGGAGATTTGCGCGGATTTGGAACCGCAGTGGGTAATATCCTTATCAACGATAAACGCCCCAGTACCAAACAGGATTCACCCTCAGCCATATTAGGCAGAATATCAGCTGACCTTGTTGAGCGGATTGAATTAATTCGTGTAAAGGTCAGAGACATCGATCTGCAAGGTCATCTTCAGGTAGTGAATGTCATCCTTAACGAAAATGCCGAGGCCACCATACGCTGGGAGATCTCGGTTCGGGAAACCGTGGGTACCGGCGTTTCACCTGGGGGAAGCATCTCCTTGTCAGATCGTTGGGGACCTATGGAATTTAATGTTGGTGCTGATATGCGGTGGGCAAAATTTGGAGACCCCGCGACCATAGAACGATTTGATGGTAATGGTGTACTCACCGAGATTCGAACCAATGTCGACAATGCCGATGGCCCTACCGCAAACGGCTATTTTAATTCCACCTCATGGCTGGGAAAAACCTTTCTCACATTCAATTCACGTATTGGTCTGGAGAATCGAGATATATTATTTACCATCGACCGACTCTCTCAAATACCCGGCGAGGATCCACGTCAGGAGTTAATCACGACTTTACGTCGCAACAAGCGGTTGGAGTTGGGGTTTGATGCCGAGCGCGAGTTACATAAAAATTTATTGGGCAAAGCCATTATTTTATATTCAATACTCGACGGCGACCCCCTGGTTTCGCAACAGGATCTGAATGTGCTCGGCGTACAAACCCGTTTCCAGTTAGAAGACGAAAAATTTTCCAGCTCAGAATTTATTGCCCGCCTGGAATCCGATTGGAGTGGATTTTCAGGTCATGCAATTCAGACTGATCTGGAACGCGCGGTGAATATTCTCGACAACTCACAGATATTGACGGATGACACTGGTGCAGGACCCGTTGTAGTAGATGTCCCCGGTGGTAATACCCGGGTTGAAGAGGAGCGTTGGAATATTCAGGTTCAGGATTCCTGGTCTATGGGAAGTTTTGATATAGACGCGGGTCTGGGCTGGGAACGCTCAACTATTTCACAGACGGGTGATTCTATCCTTGAACGAAGTTTTACTTTTATTAAACCCAGAGCCATCTTAACGCATTCCGCCAGCCAGGGTAGTCAGACAAGATTACGAGTAGAGCGTGAAGTAGCACAGCTTAATTTTAATGATTTTGTCAGTGCCACGGTATTTGAGGACGACGATGTGGCATTGGGCAACCCTGATCTACATCCCGACAGCACCTGGGTAACGGAAGTGAGTCATGAAAGGCGTTTTGGTAAGGTAGGTGTGATTAAGATAACCGGATTCCATCACTGGATAAATGATGTGCTGGATTTATTACCCCTGACCGCGACCTTCGAGGCACCGGGTAATATTGGAGCCGGTAGACGATGGGGTGCAATACTGGAAACCACAGTGCCTCTGGATAATATTGGTATAAATGATGCGCAGTTATCGTTCAATGCACGTTGGCAGGATTCCACTGTGGTTGATCCGGTAACGGGTATCGACCGCAGGTTATCAGGTGAGGGCGGCTTCAGAGGTGATGTCGGTTTCCTAAACGAAAATCGCTATGCGATAGATATTGATTTCCGTCAGGATATAGAGGCGGCGCAGATATCCTGGGGGTTGGGTCTGGCTGAACGCGATAGTCGCGTGCTCTACAAGGCAAATGAACTGGATGTCTTTAACGAAGGTTTTGATATGTCAGCGTTTATAGAGACCTCGCGCTGGTTCGGTATTAAGCTCACCCTTGAAGGGGCTAATCTGTTGGATCACCTTGTTACACGCGATCGGACTGTTTTTGTTGCTGAGCGGACATTGACACCGGTACAGCGTGTAGAATTACGCCGTGGCGTTACTGGTCAGAGGATCTTTTTAAAGGCGACGGGTTCATTCTGACTAATTATTGAGGAAATCCCACGATTGTCATAGAACAGAGTATTAAGGTAGTCTGGTTTGTGATCAGCTATAATCTATAGAGTACGAAATGCAGGATGCATTTCAACAAAGCCAAAAGAACGACAGTTCTTCTATAAAAAAAGTAACATCCATCATCTCGCGGGGGTCGCAATGAAAGTGCAAAAAAATCTATTTTTGTCTTCAATCATTATCTCAATAATCTTTAGTGTGGGTTCAGTTCAGGCCCAACAAGTACCTGATTCGGTCATTAATTGGCCCGACACCATATACACCAATGCCATTGTCGTCACCCTGGATGATCACGCCATGAATGATAATCCGGGCACCATCGCCGAGGCCATTGCGATTAATGGGGAAGTCATCCAGGCCATAGGTTCTGCTGCAGAGATAGCGAGAATGAAGGGCCCAAATACCCAGGTTATCGATCTTGGCGGCAAGGTGATGATACCCGGTTTTATCGAGAGTCATACCCATCCGTTCGGAACCTTTGAACAGTATTTACCTGAAAGAGAATTGGCCTTGCCTCATGTCTCCTTGGGGGTGCAAGTGGAAGCAACCGCGGCAGAAACGTACCCAAAAATTGCCCGTTATGTCAAAGAAGCAGGGATTAAACCTGGCGAATGGATTTTGATCGAATTAATTCCCAATCCAGAGAAGGGTATCCCTACGGTGTGGGACATCGCTGAGGGGTGGATCGGTACCCCTGATCAGGTGGATCAGACTTTTACCCGTGAAGGACTGACAAAGATATTGCCAAATAATCCTGCCAATGCCGGTATCCGTAACGTGGGTGAAACCGATGGCAGTGTGCGTCGCAATCATTCACATGAAAATATTGAAGTCTTACGAGAACCAAACGAATCCTCATACGATTATTATGGCTATCGTGATACCTATGACACATTGGTGGCGGATGTGGCGGCCCACCAGCGCCGTGCCCTGCAGGGACTCACAGGCAGTCATGCCTTTATCGTTTTCAATGATATGGGGTGGGTGGAAACCAATAAATTGATCCCGGGTTTGGAGGCAACGGTTACAGGACTACGGCCCGATATTCGTGATTCAGGTACTCGAGGAATCCTAGGTACCGGTGAAAAACGTTCCTGGCAGGAACAGGTCCTGAAGAGGGAATACCCCACGCCGGTCTATGCCGAGGCAGTAAAAAAAGGCTTCGAATATATGGCCCAATCCGGAATAACTGCATTTGGTTCACGGGTTGATTTTCCGTATCAATTAAGTGCCTATCATTATTTGTTACGTAAGAATGGCCGTCTACCTATCCGCCATGCCTATACCTATGAGTTCCATCGTAACGAATTACACTCACCGGATTTTGTTGAAAATGTCTACGGCTTCATGGGGGCGCATTGGTCCGCTGGTCCACGCAGTGGCAATCAATGGCTGTGGAATCATGGCATTGGTTCTGAAGGTGCCTGGGATACACCAGAGATCGCCTGCCTCGGTCCTGATATCCCGGGACTGCCAGATGTTGCCGAAGAGGCAAAGAGCCGTGAGCGTTGCAGATTTCTGGAAGATGGTCAAAGAACACCTGAGATTTATGGGATGCATAATGCCTTGATGAAGGGATGGCGTATTGCCGGTCTACATGGTGTAGGTAGCCACGGCATGCGCCAGTTTATCGGTTATCTGGAAGAGGCCATTGCCCAGGGTCCTGTAACCGAGGAAATGATTAGAGAAATGCGTATCCTCATGGCTCACGGCACTATGGTGGGCAAGGAACCAGATGTCGTTGCGGGGTTGAAACGATTCAATATTATTATCCCGATGCAGATCCGCCGGGCACTGACTTATGAACCCAATGTCATCGATACATTCTACGGTCCTGAGGGTTATGAGTTCCTGGCACCGATGAAGAGTCTGATCGATGCGGGGGTACGGGTGGCAGCAGAGACCCACAGTGCGGGACCACCAGATTTATTGTTTCGACATATGCCCTTGTTTGTGACGCGTACCGCAGCGGGCAGGACCTCGGCCCCAGAAGAAGCAGTAGACAGGGTAGTGGCGTTGAAGCTGTTTACCTATGCCAATGCGCAATCGATGTTGGCAGAGGACTATATCGGTTCATTGGAGGTCGGTAAGTTTGCTGATTTTGCCGTTATGGAAAATAACTACCTGGAACAACCTGAGTCAGAGCTGGAGAATAATAAAAATCTGATTACAGTAGTCGGTGGAAAGGTTATTTACAAGGATCCACAAGCCCCCTGGACTATAGTCAATTAGAACAGGTGTAAAGCTTGTTTTATAAAGGGTAAGCCCTTGGGCTTACCCTTTATAATTTCTAATTAAAACCTATTATGGTAAATAAAATCCCTAAGTACAGGGATACCCTAATATTATTGGATGCTGGTTTCCAGCAGTATGACGGAAAATTTATTTAATTATTATCAATCATCATACTAGCCTAGGTTCTGTCTGGTATGTAGTTGTCCAGGGTCAGTATCCAGTTATGTTTTTTTCTAGATCTAAACATTGAATTTCAACTATAGAGTGAAGATGCGTCAGTTCATGTATTAAAATCTGGAAAAATAGATTAGGGCATGTTCATCATCAGAGGAAGGTGTCAGATTTTTAGAGCGCGCATTCATGACATATTCCTCTACTATTTCAGCGTCAAAAAAACCTTCCTCCGCTAATGCCCCTGCCGCGCCCCTGACACAATCCACATAGCGGGTTCGAGTGAGTGATTCGCCTTTTTTCAATAAGCCCATGCGCTGCCATGCCTGTTCAGGTGATTCACGAAAATCCCATAGGCCGTTGCCGTTCATGTCTACAAATACGCCATTATCATCACGCGGCTCGATACCTGTTCCGGTATACGCCGCCCAGGTAGTTGTACCTGAACCACTAACGGGGGGGTAAAATCTGCCCAGTGGACAGCTAACCTCGGGATAGGAAATTGCGGGAAAGTCCAGGTCACCGTCACTGTCAACATCTCCAATAATCGGAAAGTCAGACCGTGATGGTGGCGGGGGTTCACCCTCCACCCAGGCGTCCAGCAGCTTGATAGCACCTTCCATGAATAATGACAGATCAAGGATCTGCATCTTTCCCTTTCTCCCATCGGCCGTGGTAGACCCGCCATCATGACTCAACTGCCTGATCTCGTATATTCGGAACTTATCCATTAATCCCTTTTCCTTTAGAATTCGGGCATTGTTATATTTGTTGGCAAGGAAACTGTAAGTAACGAATTCCGGCAGGTCATGGTTATTAAAATTCCAGTACGCCTGGTGAGCAAGTTCCAGTTGTGGGACAAAGGCCCTCTTTTCTTCTGCGGTAGTAAGGAGCACATCTTTGCCATTTTCCATTGCCACAGGTAACCAGGTTCCGGCAGCGGAATCATCAACCAGAAAGCCATCGAATATTGGCTTACCATTATTGTCTACGTTTAACCGTCGTCCATAGTAGTTCATGCCTCGTGCCAGTCGGGCACCTGCTGACTTGCCGTATAGAAAAGTCCTTTCGGGCAATTTACCTAAACGTCTTCTTACCGCAGTCTCTGCAACAGCGGTATAATCTTTGATCAATGAATGACTGTCGTTAAATGCTACCCAGTCAACTACCGTCCCATCACTTAATGTCGCAATGATCTCTCCAACACTTTCTTCACTGGTACGTAGCGTGACAGCAACCGCGTAGCCCAGGGTGAGCATTGACTTTTGCAGCTTATTAAAAATGGCCATGGGTTGGTCCGGGTCCAGGTATTTATGCCAGATTTTCAATGAGCCATTGTTAAATGAGCGACCCCTGCCGTGTACTGTGACCCAAAGTTTACCGTTCCAATCCGCGCGTGATTTTGGATAGATAAGGATAACAGCCGCACCACGGTTCATTTCATAATTGGCAACGGCAAACACAGGTTCTTGCACATCGGATGCCTGGGCCTGAGGGAAGACCAGTTCCGGTGCGTTGGTGAGATATTCATGATAATCCCGCTCTCGCGTGACATAGCCTTCAACAGTGCCATTTAATCCCATATCAACACGGATATAATCCTTGTCCTGGTAGTTTACTTCGGTTTCCTGCATCTTGCAGGTTTCAGGACCAAGTTTGTAACTATCTACCACTCGTAATGATGGCAAATAGCTTTCACATGACTTGATTGATTGCCCCTGTGCATGGCTTATTTGAAATGGAATTAAGGAGATCACTATATATGTGATTACGTTGGATATTGTAAGCAACTTGCCTGGCATTCTTCTTCCCCCTGAATGATGGTAAAAACGCACAAAATTTTATAATGAATTAAGTATAACTAGGAGAAAGTTTGCTGTCATTTTTCCCGGATATAAGCCCATGTTTGAGTGTAACATCTTGTTTTAAAAAAATTATTTTTCTTTTAAAATTTTAGTATTCATCATTAATTCATAATTAGAGTCGTCATATCGTTATACTGTAATATATATCTATTGGAGAGGACATCTCTATATATAGGCTATCAGTTATGGTGAGTTTATTACATAATCGTATTACCAAATTCAGAGGGATTTAACATGAGTAAACTATATAGTTTCTTCACACGATCATTCATAGTTTTAGTGATGACTAGCATGGGTATGATCTCGGTCTATGCCCAACAATATCCAGATTCTGTCCTCAATTGGCCCGATACGATCTATACCAATGCTATTGTTGTGACGTTGGATGAACATGCCTTGAATGATGACCCTGGCACCATTGCGCAGGCCATCGCGATAAACGGTGAGTACATTCAGGCCATAGGATCTGCTACAGAGATTGGCAGGATGAAGGGTCCAAATACCCAGGTCATTGATCTTGGCGGTAAGGTGATGATCCCCGGTTTTATTGAGAGTCATACCCACCCCTTTAGCTTGATTGAGCAAAACCTACCACAACAGGAACTACAATTAAAACATGTAACCATGGGTGTGAAGGTTGAGGCAAATGCAGAGGAAACATATAAGAAGATTACCCGCTATGCCAATGAGGCAGGTATCAAACCTGGCGAGTGGGTGCTTATAGAGCTACGGCCAAATCCTGAGAAAGGTGTAACAACCATCTGGGATATTGCCGAAGGCTGGATAGGTACACCTGATGAGGTTGATCAGACGTTTACTCGTGAGGGGCTAACCAAGGCCCTGCCAAAAAACCCGGCAAATGCCGGTGTTCGAAATGTAGGTGAACCTGATGGCCAGGTTCGTCGACACAACAGTCTTGAAAATGTTGAGATTCTGCGTAAGGAAACTGTCGCCTACAATGATGAAAATTACGATACCTTAATCGCTGACGTGGTCGCCCATCAACGGCGAGCATTGCAAGGATTAACTGGTAGTCATGCCTATATAATTTTCAATGACCTGGGCTGGAAAGAGACCAATGAGTGGATCCCGGGTCTGGAAGAAACAGTCACCGAGTTACGACCCGACATTCGCAATTCTGGGCCACGTGGAATTCTGGGTACAGGTGAGAAAAACTCATGGCAGACACAAATACTGAAAAAACCTTATTCAACCCCAGTCTATGCAGATGCAGTAAAAAAGGGTTTCACCTATATGGCCCGCTCGGGTATTACTGCCTTTGGCTCCCGGGTAGATTTCCCACATCAGTTAAGTGCCTATCATTATTTGTTGCGTAAGGACGGTCGTCTACCCATACGTCATGCCTATACCTATGAGTTCCATCGTAACGAATTGCACTCACCGGATTTCGTCAAGTCCGTGTATCCGTTTATGGGTGCACATTGGTCCGCTGGTCCTCGTAGCGGTAACCGTTGGTTATGGAATCATGGTATTGGTTCTGAAGGTGCCTGGGACACGCCAGAAATTGCCTGTCTAGGACCTGATCTGCCGGGTCTGCCGGATGTGGCGGAAGAGGCAAAGAGCCGTGAGCGCTGTGGCTTTTTAGATGAAGGACAACGCACACCGGAGATCATCGGCATGCACAACGCCTTGATGAAGGGATGGCGTATTGCGGGTCTACACGGTGTGGGTAGCCATGGTATGCGTAAGTTTATTGGATATCTTGAAGAGGCTATTGCACAGGGTCCCATTACTGAAGAAATGGTACGTGAGATGCGTATCCTCATGGCCCACGGCACCATGGTGGGTAAGGAACCGGATGTCATTGCAGGGCTCAAGCGTTACAACATCATTATGCCTATGCAAATCCGCCGTGCGTTGACGACTGAACCGAATATCATTGATACATTCTATGGACCTGAAGGTTATGAGTTCCTGGCACCGATGAAGAGCCTGATCGATGCGGGGGTACGGGTGGCAGCAGAGACCCACAGTGCGGGACCACCGGATTTATTGTTTCGACATATGCCCTTGTTTGTGACGCGTACCGCAGCGGGCAGGACCTCGGCCCCAGAAGAAGCAGTAGACAGGGTAGTGGCGTTGAAGCTGTTTACCTATGCCAATGCGCAATCGA
>JBNMOP010000003.1:0-52380 GCA_051275005.1 Gammaproteobacteria bacterium
TATAGCTGGCCTACTGTTCGGAATGGGATTGGCTATCTCAAACATGACCGACCCCGGACGAGTAACAGATTTTCTTGATGTCACTGGTATGTGGGACCCGACGCTACTCCTGGTTATGGGCGGCGCATTAACTATAACTCTGCCTGGATTTATTTTGGTTCAAAAACGTCCATCTCCATTCTTTGCAGAAAAATATTTTCTGCCCACAAAAAAAGATCTGGATGCTTCGTTAATTTCTGGGGCCATACTGTTCGGTATTGGATGGGGTATAGCAGGGTTTTGTCCAGGGCCAGCAATTGCTTCACTGGTCTCACTTAAAGTTGAATCAGTTATCTTTGTTACAGCAATGATAGGCGGATAATTTCTGGCGATACTGGTTGAACAAAAACAGTAGTTTTCTTTCAATTTATATTTCTCATCGGACATTAGTTCATGATTGAGTTAATTCAATCCAATCCGGTCATAGCAAAATGGATATTTGCTATTTCATTTTTAATGTTTATCGGGACTATTGTTTTAGTTCCCTATCTAATTACCTTGATACCGGACGATTATTTCAGTCATGACAGACCCGAAGCAAGGGACTTTTCCGCGCATCACCCGATGATTCGCTTAATGCTATTATTTTTGAAAAACCTGGTGGGATATATCCTTGTTATACTTGGCGTTGCCATGCTCGTATTGCCTGGTCAGGGTATTCTTACTATCGTTATAGGTTTAATTCTTGTGGATTTCCCAAAGAAGTATCAACTCGAACGTTGGATAGTAAGCCGTTCTCGTCTATTAAGGACAATGAACTGGTTTCGAAGACGTGCTAGTAAAAACCCACTAACAGTAACAAGTCACACTAATTAGAGTAATTATCCCATTATGGTCTTCCCATCAAAATAACCATGTAATGCCTCAGGTATCCTGATTCTTCCATCCTCTGTCTGATAATTTTCCATAATGGCAATTAATGTGCGTCCGACTGCAAGTCCAGAACCATTTACTGTATGCAACAACTCTGGCTTATCAGTTTCAGGGTTCCGCCATCGTGCCAACATTCGCCTTGCCTGAAAATCTTCAAAATTACTACAGGAAGAAATCTCACGGTATTTGCCCTGACCTGGTAACCATACTTCAATATCGTAGGTCTTGGCCGCAGAAAATCCCATATCACCACCACATAAGTTAACTAGTCGGTAGGGTAATTCAAGTTTTTTGAGTATGGATTCGGCATGACTTGTCAGCTCTTCAAGTGCTTCATAAGAATTTTCTGGATGAACCATCTGCACGAGTTCCACCTTTTCAAACTGGTGTTGGCGAATTATGCCCCGGGTATCCTTACCATAAGAGCCGGCTTCACTCCGAAAACAGGGTGTATGACAGACATATTTCAGTGGCAATTCTTCGGCTGCGATAATTTTATTACGCACCATGTTAGTAACCGGCACCTCCGCCGTTGGTATTAAATAGAAACTATCGTCCAGTTGACTTAATTGATTTATTTCATTTCCTGATGATTTTTGATTTTCATCATGAATATTTTTATGTCTTGGGATCTTAAAAAGATCCTCTTCAAATTTTGGTAATTGCCCAGTACCAAATAAACTATCTGAATTTACAATATAAGGAACATTCAGTTCTGTATAGCCATGTTCTCGAGTATGTACATCAAGCATAAATTGTATCAGGGCCCTATGAAGCTGTGCCAACACCCCTTTCATCACTACAAACCTTGAACCAGTAATTAATCTAGCCGTCTCAAAATCCAGTAATCCTGATAATTCTCCAAGGTCGATATGATCTTTGACCTGGAATGTAAATTCTGAAATCTCTCCCCATTTTCTAATCTCCTCGTTAGCAGCTTCTGTTTTTCCATAAGGCACAGATTGATGGGGTGCATTGGGGATATTGATAAATATATTGTGCAAATCATACTGAATAATCGATAAATCAGATTCCCTGGATTTGAGTTGGTCACCAATTACTGCGACTTGATCCAGTAATGATTGTGCATCCCCTCCTTCTTTTTTAACCTGGCCTATTTCCTTAGATAGTTTATTTCTTTTGGCTTGTAGATCCTGGGTCTCTACCTGAATTTCTTTTCGTTGTAATTCAAGTTTTTCAATTTTTGAAATATCCATAGTGAATCCCTTCTTATCAAGAGATTTTTGAATTTCTTCAAGGTTATTTCTGAGTCTGTATGGGTCCAGCATGGTTACTATTTCCTTCTCTTCTATTATTACTCTGGCAGGCCAATTAATTATATTGCACTGCTTTTAATTCTATCACTACTGGACATTTCAGATAATCGAATAATTAACTGGTTATGATGTATTTTGAAATCATAGTCTGCCGACTTGAATTTACCTGGCAATCATATTTGTTTTCCCAATGCCATACCTACCCAGCAACCAATCAGACACAAAGTAACGCTAAGAATTACATTCAGGACTGCCTTAAACTGTTGCCCTGATTGGATTAGGGTAAGTGTTTCCAGGGAGAAGGATGAGAATGTAGTGAATGCGCCGAGTAAACCAATTATCAAACCTGCTCGTAACTCTACGTTGGCGGTAAAGCGCTCTACACTCACCACATAAAGCATCCCTATAGCAATTGATCCGATGACATTGACTGATAAAGTCCCATAAGGAAAATCACGACCAAAGATATTATGCATCAGTGATGACATCCAATATCTCAATAGTGCCCCCACAGCACCGCCTCCAGCTATATAGATAATATTCACCATTGTTTAATATTACATATATGCAACATTAGTTTTTGTTCTTATCCATTTGCCTGAGTTTCTCAAGTTTAGCTGCAATAGTCTGCTCTAGCCCACGATCTACCGGGTTATAATACTGCTTGGGTTGCATTCCATCCGGAAAATAATTTTCACCCGCAGCGTAGGCATCAGGTTCATCGTGTGCATATCGATAGTTTTTGCCATAATCCATTTTTTTCATCAACTGGGTCGGCGCATTACGTAAATGTAGTGGCACATCCAATGATCCGTTGCTACTGACATCCGCCCTGGCCTCGTTAAATGCCTTGTAGACAGCATTACTTTTTGGGGCACAGGCAAGATAAATTATTGCCTGCGCAATTGCGAGCTCTCCTTCAGGCGACCCTAATCTTTCTTGAACATCCCATGCATCCAGTGCAATACGTAGCGCCCTGGGATCAGCATTACCTATATCTTCTGATGCCATACGAACCACCCTGCGAGCGATATACAAGGGATCGCAGCCAGCATCTATCATACGCATAAACCAGTAAAGTGCAGCATCGGGTGACGAGCCCCTGACTGACTTATGTAATGCCGAAATCTGGTCATAAAAGACTTCCCCGTGTTTATCGAAGCGTCTGTTTTGTGCCCCAGAAATAATCTCCAGCACGAGATTATTGGTTACCCTCTTATTCTCTGCAAGGTCCGATAATATTTCAAGAACATTTAACGCGCGTCTGGCATCGCCATCGGCAAATTCCGCAAGGCTATTAATGGCATCTTCATCTATTGTTAAACCTAATTCACCTAATCCTCGTGACTCATTAGCGATTGCATTCTTTAATACAGCAACAACATCTACCGTAAGTAAGGTTGTCAATACATATACCCTGACCCGTGACAGTAATGCGTTGTTTAATTCAAAGGAGGGATTTTCCGTGGTAGCCCCAATAAAGATAATGGTGCCATTTTCTATATGAGGTAAGAAAGCATCTTGCTGTGCTTTATTAAATCGATGTACTTCATCAACAAACAATATCGTATCTCGATTAAAAGCTTCTCTGTCATTTCTGGCAGACTCAACTGCTTCTCGAATATCTTTAACACCACTTAATACCGCTGATAGAACGACAAAATTCGCATCTGCAGTTGATGCAATTATTTTTGCGAGTGTAGTCTTACCTGTTCCCGGCGGTCCCCAGAACACCATTGAATGAAGTCTACCTGACTCAATAGACTTTTTTAATGTCTTATCGTTTCCGAGTAAGTGTTGTTGACCAACAAATTCATCTAATGACTGCGGCCTCATACGTGCGGCGAGTGGTATAATTGTCTCAATATCACTCATAGTGTCATTTTATTTTGGGTTTACAGTTACTATTCCCTTGTATCAATGATATCAATCCCTGCGGGTGGAACAAATTCAAATAACGATTTATCAAATATTTTATCACGCAAAACATCGTTAAAATGAAGTTCAGAGGTTTGTCCTAAATTATCAAATAATACCATTCCACTGAGTTCGCCTTGAATAAAACCAAGTCTAATAGCATTAAATTCAGTATCTGTATGATTTGAACGAAGTTCAATCCAGTCAGCATCCTCTAGTGGGCCTAAATCAGTAACGATATAGTTACTTTCTATGTCCATCTCTCCGCTCAATAACGCAGCGGGGGAGTTTTGAGCATTTCGGTCAATCTTGTTTATTGTTACTTGTTCAAGGTCTTCATCATATATCCATATTGATTCACCATTGCTAATTAAATACTGACGATAAGGTTGCTGATAGACCCAATAAAATTTTCCTGGTTTTTGCAACCTGACTATCCCATATGAACTTTCCAAAACGGTACCTGATTGTCCATAAATTGACTGCTCAAATGTTGCTTCAAAAGAATTTAATGATTGAATATATTCTTTAAGAAGATTTAAGGCAGCTTCATTATGTTGCGAACTATAAGCTGGATTTTCCATTATAAAAAGACAGCTAGTGAAAATTATTATACGTAACAATTTTATGGAGAATTTATTCAACTTTTATATTCTTGAAAATAATATCTGAAAATTTAAACAATTAGTCTTTTGGCGGAGGTCTTGCCAGTACTTCCCGACTGCCATTTGATTCCAATGCGCTAACCAATCCGCTATTTTCCATTTCTTCTACCATGCGTGCTGCTCGGTTATAACCAATTTTCAATCTCCTCTGAATATAGGAAATTGATGCCTTTCTCGTTTCAGTTACTATCCGTACAGCCTCATCATATAATGGATCGATATCATCTGAGCTAGTTTCTATTCCAACTATTGAGTCTGCACCGCCATCGTTAGGGCCACGTATTATTTCTTCCATGTAGTTCGGTTCACCTCTGGCCTTAATATTTTCAACAACTTTATGTACCTCATGATCATCTACAAAAGCCCCATGTACCCTGACAGGCAAACTGGTACCGGGTGGCAGGAATAACATATCACCATGCCCTAACAGGTTTTCAGCACCCATTTGATCAAGAATAGTCCTCGAATCAACTTTAGATGAAACTTGAAAGGCAATCCGAGTTGGGATATTTGCCTTGATAAGGCCAGTTATGACATCTACAGAAGGCCTTTGTGTTGCAACAATCAGATGTATTCCTGATGCCCGTGCTTTTTGAGCAAGACGAGCAATCAATTCTTCAACTTTTTTACCTACTGTCATCATCATATCGGCTAATTCATCAATAATTATCACAATAAACGGTACTTCTACGAGCTCAGGTATTTCATCATCTTCACTAATTGGCGTATAAAATGGGTCAGGTATTGGACTTTTACGTTCAACAGCTTCACGTATTTTACGGTTATAGCCAGCTATATTTCTGACACCTAAAGCGGCCATAAGTTTATATCGTCGTTCCATTTCTGCTACGCACCACCGCAATGCATTTGCAGCTTCTTTCATGTCAGTAACAACCGGTGTTAATAAATGAGGTATACCTTCGTAAACAGATAATTCCAGCATTTTAGGATCAATCATAATTAATCGAATATCACTGGCAGTAGCCTTGTATAAGAGACTTAATATCATTGCATTCAGCGCAACGGATTTTCCTGACCCTGTTGTTCCTGCTACCAATAAATGTGGCATTTTATTGAGTTCTGTCACGATTGGATTGCCACTAATATCTTTACCCAGTGCCAGGGCTAATGGTGTCTCAACCAAATCATATTCACGTGAATTGAGTATCTCACCCAGAGTCACTAATTCTCTATACTCATTAGGTATCTCAAGGCCAATCACTGACTTTCCTGGAATTATATCGACTACACGTACACTCACCACAGAAAGCGACCTTGCCAAATCCTTCGACAGATTACTAATTTGATTGACCTTTACCCCCGGGGCTGGTTCCAATTCAAATCGAGTTATTACTGGCCCTGGGTTAACGGCAACTACTTCAACCTCAATCCCAAAATCCTTAAGTTTTAATTCCACCTGACGAGACATGGCGGACAATGCTTCTCTTGAAAGTCGTCCCTTTGCAGGTTGTGGGCCATCAAGCAAATTTAGAGGAGGCAGGAATGAATCTGCTGGTGGTAAAAAAAGATGCTCTTGACGCTCCCTATCGGCGCGCTCTCCTTTTGGAAACTCTGAAATGATTGGTTCAATCCTTGGTGGGGGACGTTTGTCTACTTTTTCTATTTCTTCCTTGATGACAGTTTCACGTACTTTTTTAAGTTTTTTTCCTTCAATTCTTTCTCGCAGCTCATGTTGGTAGTCCATTAGTGACTCACTGAATCTAAGTACCCAATGCCCTGTACTATCTATGATCCACAGCCAGGAAAGACTTGAATATAAAGTAATACCAATGAAGAAAAAACTAAGCAGTACCAATGTGCTGCCCACTGAACCAAACGTGGTAAGAAATATTGAGCTAACCCCATCACCAAATACACCCCCTGCCCCAGGGATTGCTGCAGGAAGATAATTGCCTGTACTAAAATGAATTTTTAAAAGCCCACATCCACCAATATAAAACATAATGAACCCTGATATTCTTGAACTGATACGATAATAGTTTATCGGGGTTTGATATTGTCTGGATTGAAACAATCGTATCCCATCAAAAACACAAATGACCGGAATTAGATACCCGAAAAGTCCAAATAAATACAACAATAAATCAGAAATCCACGCGCCGACAATTCCGCCACTATTATGGATCACATCAGCACTTGTAGCCTGGGACCAACCTGAATCTGCTGGATGGAATGTATATAATGCGATAACCAAATATATGGCTATCATTGCCAAAAATATAAAACTTATTTCTTTAACATTACGGACCACCTTATGGCTTGCCGGAACAAACTTCATCTTCTTTTTTGATGCCTGACTCAATGTTAATCCTGATTATTTGATTATTGCTATATAGTTCTGTTTATTAAGGAAAGATTATAGCATATATCCTACTATATTTTTATACTTGAGGTAATAATAAAATTTATAATGTGTAGTCTATTACCCTAGAATAATGAATTTATATGACAATTATGAACATCTTTAAATATAAATACGAGTATCGAGTATATGGTAGAATTTACTCTATAGTTCACTCAGTATTAAACACATGTCTAAAAAACCAATTTATAAGATAATTTTTTACAATCAGGGCAAGGTATACGAAATTTACGCCCGAAGTATCCACCAGGGTGAAATGTTCAGTTTTATTGAAATTGAACAATTAATTTTTGGCGAAAGAAGCTCTGTCGTTGTAGACCCATCTGAAGAAAATTTAAAATCAGAGTTTTGTGATGTCAGTCGAACATATATACCATTGCATTCTATTATACGAATAGATGAAGTGAACAAAAAAGGTACCTCGAAAGTAACCGAGGCAAGTAGTAAAGCAGGTAACATCATGCCTTTTCCGGTATATTCACAAGGTCATGCAGAGGATCCGAAATAACCTATTAATATAATCTGCGGGCACTATTCACCATTTCATGGATTTTATTGAAAGTAATAAAACTTATGATTAATCATCAAATATTCCCATTTCGCATAACAGATCGGTGTTGCATATTTATCAAACTGAATTCCATGCTTTTACTAGCTATATTTATTTTTATACTTTCTAGTCCCACTGTCAGCTTTGCTCAATGGGCTGTAGCTGCAGACACAAAAACACCTAATGATGAACCAAGACAGGTTGCCTATACTACTAATTCAGAGGGATATACGCTGGAAATATATATGGACAGCAATATGATGATTCGTAGTAGATTTATCTTAAAGGAGGGAATGCTTAAACTTGAGGAGAAATCATGCCCAACCTATCAAATTGATAATGGTATGGCGAATAATAATTCGATAAATGGTGATACCTGTCTTTCTAATCACCAATGGGCTGAATTTATTTTTGGCAATATACAAAATGGCACGATTAATTCATCGATACTATTAGCATTTATGGATGGAATCACATTAACTTTTAGATTTAGATTGGAAAATGGTGATTATCGAGAAACAAAGTTTTCACTAAGTGGCTCAAAAAGATCTATGACATCTATAATCGGGGACAATGTCATAGTTAGAACTCAACTGTGAATCTAGGCGATTAAGCGGTTAATCTCGCTACCTACAAAGATTTACCCCTAAGGAACGATTTGTCCCAGGAATACTCAATAAGACGATTAACCAGTCTGTCTGCTGTATCAGCAGAAGACTGGAATCATCTGACAGATAAATCTAATCCCTTTGTCCGTCATGAATACTTGTATGGACTAGAAAAATATGACTGTCTAACGAGTCATGGATGGACACCCTGTCACCTAACTGTCTATTCAGGAAATAATCTGACTGGGGCAATGCCACTTTATATGAGAAATAATTCATATGGTGAATTCGTCTTTGATTGGGCCTGGGCAGATGCTTACGAACGTGCAGGAGGAAAATATTATCCTAAGTTAGTTACAGCTATTCCATTTGCACCAGTAATAGGTCCTAGACTTTTAGTACATTCGGATACCCCTGAATATATTAAGATAAAACAACTACTAATTGAAAATGTATTGAGATTAGTCGATGACAATGATCTTTCTTCATATCATTGTCTGTTTACGGACAATGCCGATCAAACTATATTTTATGAAAATAAACTACTTACAAGAAGCACATGTCAGTTTCATTGGCACAACAATCATTATCGGGATTTTAATGATTTTCTGGAATCATTAACCTCAAAAAAAAGAAAACAAATTAAAAGAGAAAGAAGGAAGGTAGAAAATGATGGAATTGAAATTGAAATTTTACTTGGAAATGAAATAACAAATGAACAATGGCAAGCTTATTACCATTTCTATTGCACTACATTTTATACTAGGTGGGGAAATCCTCGCTTAACACTAGAATTTTTCATGTCCTTAAGTGAATCTATGCCTAACAACACCTTGCTTATTCTTGCTAAATTTCAAAATGAATACATTGCAGGTGCATTTCTAATGAAAGGAAATGATACGTTGTACGGCAGGCATTGGGGTTGTTCATCGCAGTTTCCCTTTTTGCATTTTGAACTATGCTATTATCAGGCTATCGAATATTGTATTAAAAATAATATACAAAAACTTGATGCAGGTGTTCAAGGAGAACATAAATTATCCCGAGGATTTCAACCCTATTTAGCAATTTCGCACCACTGGATCCAACATGCTGGATTTAGAAATGCTATAGCAGATTATTTGGTGACAGAAAAAAAAGAAGTTGAGCAGCATGTTGAAATTTTGAAATCTCATCTGCCATTTAAATGATATTTGATACATTAGATTATGACGCTATTAACGAATAATCAATCAAGTCACAACAAACTATATTGGGTTGCTGATAATGTTATTGCAGATACCTTCCCACCTGTGGAAACTGCATTGCGTGACCCAAATGGATTATTGGCGATAGGAGGAGACTTATCAGCAGATCGTTTACTAGATGCATATGGCAAAGGCATTTTCCCATGGTACAGTCAGGGACAACCTATATTATGGTGGTCTCCTGATCCAAGGTGTGTATTAATACCAAATGAAATACATATTTCAAAAAGTCTTAAAAAACTACTACGAAAAAATGACTTTATCATAACCAACAATAAAGCATTCAACGAAGTTATTAGCAAATGCGCTGAACCAAGAAATGGCAATCCTGACACATGGATAACAAATGAAATTCATGATGCATATAACGCATTAAATAAAAACGGAAAAATATTATCTATTGAAGTATGGCAAAACAATCATCTTGTCGGCGGGCTTTATGGCGTTGTGTTAGGAAAAATATTTTTTGGGGAATCTATGTTTAGCAATATATCAAACGTATCAAAAGTTGCGCTTGCACATTTAGCTGATTTGTTAAAAACAAATAATTTCAAACTAATTGATTGCCAAATCTACTCGAAACATCTCCAATCACTTGGTGCAAAACCAATGCAACGTAATTTATTTATAAATACACTTAAACATTACTGCAATTTATGACATCAACACAAAAATTGGGTTTTTATTCTACCCCACCACATCAATGCAGTTATCTTCCTGAACAGCAAGCCATCACACTTTTTGCGGATCCCCAGTTTCCAAAAAACATGCGTATTTACTCCACCCTCATGAACAATGGATTTCGACGTAGCGGATCTCATTTATATATACCTAATTGTAAAAATTGCAGCGCATGTATTTCTGTAAGAATCCCTGTAGATAAATTTATGCCTACTAGAATACAAAACAGAATACTTAAAAAGAACAAAGATCTGATTATTAATGAGACAGCTGCAGAATTTAATATTGAACATTTTAATCTATACAAAAAATACATTTCAATGAGACATGCCGGTGGTGGCATGGATAATCCAACCCCAGAAAATTATATGGAATTTTTAACGACAAAATGGGCAGATACAGTATTTTTTGAAATGAAAGTTGACAATAAACTTGTAGCTGTTGCTGTCACTGATATACTACACGACGCGCTATCTGCGGTTTATACCTTCTTTGATCCCGATCTTAAATCTAGAAGTCTAGGAAAGTTTGCAATTATATTTCAAATAATAGAGGCAAACCTACGTGACCTAAGTTGGCATTATCTTGGATATTGGATTAAAAGCAGTGATAAGATGAAATATAAATCAGAGTTTCAACCACAACAGTTTTTTTATAATAATTGCTGGAATAATCATCCACTCGACACCGATATGAAAATATTGTAAATGGAATTTCACAGATCATTATAAATATGGCATTATTACTTCGTTTAATCTAAAGGTTTATTATGGCAAAAGAAGATCAAATTGAAATGGAAGGTACGATTATCGAAACCCTTCCAAATACTATGTTCCGTGTAGAGTTAGATAATGGCCACGTTATCATTGCTCACATATCCGGAAAAATGCGCAAAAATTATATACGGATATTAACAGGTGATAAGGTAACGATAGAAATGACACCTTATGACCTTTCCAAAGGAAGAATTACTTACCGAGCAAGATAAATTACTTAGGACTTCCAATTATAAAACCATTCTTGCTTTATTCAAATCATCTTCTGTATTGATCTCAATCCCTTCTTTTTCAGATATTAGTTTCACATAAATTTTATAGCCATTGTATAAGGCTCGTAATTGTTCTAGAGATTCTTGTCTTTCTAATGCAACTTTTGGAAGAGTAGAAAAATGTTTAATAAAACCGGTTTTGTAAGCATAAATACCGATATGTTTATGTACTTCTATATTTTCAATTGCGGTATCACCATTTGTCCAGGGGATAGGAGAACGACTGAAATATAATGCAAAATTATTTTTATCCAGTATTACTTTTATTGAATTTGGATCATGATATATATCTAAATTAGATATTTTTTGACATAGGGTCGCAATACTTGAGTCTGGATTATAACTAAGAGCTTCTGCTGCTGAATTTATCAACTTAGGTTGAAGACCAAATTCATCTCCCTGTACATTTACTATCACTTTATCATCAGGATAACCAAGTATTTGCAGAGCTTCTGCAATGCGATCAGTCCCCGTCATATGAGTTTCGGATGTCATTACTACTTGTGCACCAAAAATTTTTGCAGATTTTTCAATTTCTTTGTTATCTGTTGCAATCACTACCTCTGAAGCATCACTCAGACTTGCAGCATCATAAACATGCTGAATAAGGCTTTTCTTGCCAATTTGCAATAGTGGCTTGCCGGGCAACCTGCTAGAAGCAAAACGCGCTGGTATAATAATACTGAAATCAAGTTTCACTATTATTTTTTTAAAATATTGTATTGTTCGTCTGACAATTCTCTTGCTTCAGACTCCAGCATTACAGGAATTTCATTACGTATAGGATATGCAAGTCTGGCAGCAAGAGAAATTAATTCTTGATTTTCTTTGTCATAAATTAGTGATGATTTCGTAACTGGGCATACGAGTATATCAAGTAACTTTTTATCCATTACATACCTCCCTAACTAATTTAGTAATTCTATGATTGAACACCTCATTAAACTCAACATAAATCGGTAAATACCAACTATTTTCAATTGAAAATCTTTTACATTTTACAGCATCTTTTTCCGTCATCACGATAGGGAACTCATCATCAAACTGTAAATCTTGTAGTTTATATTTATGATGATCTAAAAAAACATGTTTAATTAAAATCATGCCCTGCTGTTTTAAAAAGGCATGAAATCGTTCTGGATTAGCGATCCCTGATACTGCATGGATTGTCATATTATTAAATGATGATGGTTGAATATTATTATTAGCATTATTGACAGAAATCATATCTTTATATTTATATTGCATAAGATGCTCGTTTTTTCCTGCTCTATGCTTAGCTACTATTAAATCTACAGAAGATAACCGACTCTTAGGCTCTCTCATTGGTCCAGCAGGCAAGCAATTTCCATTACCGAACCGTCTGTCTCCATCTATAACAGCAATCTCCAGGTCTCTTTCTAATGATAGGTGTTGCAATCCGTCGTCACACAACAATACATTACATTCGGTATATTCAAGTAATTGAATTGCAGCAAGGTAACGATTTGGCGATACTACTACAGGTCTTCCCGTTCGCTGAGCTAACAAGACGGCCTCATCTCCGACAGAATAAGGATCACTGTCCACTCTGACCTGCTGAGGCCACTTGGTTGTAGTACCGCCATATCCTCGGCTAAGTATCCCTGGTTTATACCCTTGTTCCATTAACTTATGACACAACCAAATTACCAATGGTGTCTTACCAGCACCTCCAACGGTAATATTTCCGACAACAATAACTGGCACATTTACTGATTCTTTTTGCAAAAGTCCTATCAAATATGCAAGATTTCTGATTTTCACGCAAATACAATAAAGCCAACTGAACGGTAGGAGAATTATGGATATAGGGTGATTACCATACCAAATACGATCAATGAATCTCTGTTCAGACATAATTTACCAGTGCTAGTAAATAATGTAATTGATTGGATTATTCTTCCTCATATACCTGGGTAGAAAAAGTTATCCTCGTTAATGATAACTGCCGTGCAGCATCCATAATTTTTACGACTGATTGATGTGTAGCATTCGCATCAGCGCTAATAATTATTGTCGGCTCATTCATTCCTTCAACATATTGCTTAAGTGTTTCACGAATCGTACTTAACTGGGAATTAATAATTTGTATATCATTAATAAATATTTGTTCTTGCGCATCAACAGAAATTGATACTGTATCCACATTAATCTCTTTCGCCGCATCTGATGCTTTTGGTAAAGTAATAGTAATTTCTGAATTTCGTTCGAACGTTGTAGATACCATAAAAAATATAAGTAATAAGAAAACCACATCCACTAATGGCGTTATATTGAGCTCAAGCTCTACCTTATGTTTTGGACTCAGATTCATTGAGAATTATTATCTGTGCTTGTTTCTCGTTCACGTTGACCATGCATTACTTCTATCATTTTCAGCGCTTCTTGCTCCATATTGATCACAATCCCATCAATTTTTCCATGGAAATACCTATAAAACATAAGTGAGGGTATCGCTACTGTTAAACCCGCTGCTGTTGTAATCAATGCGACTGAGATGCCTTCTGCCAGCACAGCTGGGTCGCCTAATCCCAAGGTGGTAATTACTGTAAATACTTTTATCATTCCAATAACAGTACCTAATAATCCTAGCAATGGAGTAATAGAAGCAATGGTGCCCAATGTAGTTAAAAACTTACCCAGTTCATGTACGACATGACGTCCAACTTCTTCAATACTTTCTTTCATAATTTGACGTTCGTGGTGACGGTTTACCAGACCGGCAGCCAGGATACGGCCGAGTTGCGAGCTATTTTTTAACGATAAAATTCGTTTTGCATCAAGCTGCCCTTTTCTGTTCCAGTCCCAGACCTGTGCCACAAGGTTTTTGGGACATATTTTGTTGTTTTGTAAGGACCAGAATCGCTCAGCAATAATCGCCAAAGAGATAATAGAACATAACAAAATAGGCCAAATTAATATCCCACCTGCCTTGATCAATTCAAGCACATATTTCTCCAATATTATAAAATAATTTAATAGTCATTTTTTAAAGTTCCAGAATTTTGAGGATACTTCACGTTCACTTACCACCGAAAATTCTCCTTTAAAATACTTTACAATGATGGCCCCATCAGTCGCCGTATTAAATATATTTGCGCCACTCGACCTGTACTTATCGATTATATCCTGATTTGGCAATCTGAAGCGATTCAGATATCCAGATGAAATTATCACGTCCTTTGCGGAAACTGCTCGTATAAAGCTAGCACTGGATGACGTCAAACTACCATGATGCGGAACTATAAGTACACTTGCCTGCAGATTATTAACCTTTTTTGCAAGTAAACTGTACTCTGCCTCTGCTTCAATATCTCCAGTCAGTAATATTGAGTCCTTGCCAATCCCTACCTTAAGTACACACGAAGCGTTATTTCCACTAAAACTTTCAGGTTTATCAGGATGTAATATTTCAAAAGATACATTATCCCAATTCCAGGTTTGACCTGTTAGACAAAATTTCGAGGCAATATAATTAATCTTTTCCGGCACACTACTAATAATACTAACAACTTCAATTCTCGATAATATATCAACTAATCCACCAATATGATCATTGTCACCATGACTTTGAACTATTTTATCAATTTGTTTGTAGCCTAAGTGTTTTAGATAAGGAATTACTACCGATAAACCTGCATTATTTCCTGCGCTTGAGCCTGGCCCTGTATCGTACAATAAAATATGATTTTGTGTGCGAACAATGATCGACAATCCTTGCCCCACATCAAGTACGTTTACATCAAAATCACCAGAATCAGGTGCATTGTTTAATGGAAAAATTAGTGGTAACAGCCAGACAGATGCAATGAATCTACCAGGAAAGGATAATGGCAATAGCAATATTATGAGACCAAACAGGGCTGTGAATAGTATCCATACTGAGGGTGTAGCTAAAACATAGCTAAAAGTATCAAAACTCGCCAAATATTCGAGGTAATACCAAATTATATTTAGAGAATATAATCCGGCGATATATAGCCATGAAGCAATACTGGCGTTAATAAATATTAATATAGCGCTTAAAAGTAACAATGGCATAGTAATCATTGTTACCCATGGAATAGCAATCAAATTTGCAAAAATGGATAGCACCGGAATCTGATTAAACATCAATGCAAGAACAGGGATAAGAGAAATATATAAAAATAATTGAACCCGAAACCAATTGCGGGCTTTATAATAAACTGTCCGAGTGATATTTATATTTACAGAAAACATTATTATCGATACGGCTAAAAATGACAGCCAAAATCCGTGTGAAAGTACAGCCAAAGGATCAATGCATATTACAATAATTAATGAAATTGCCAGGAGATTTGTTTTACTAATTTTTCTATTTGTTAATACATATAAAAGCATTACGGACAGCATAATCAATGCTCTTTGTGTTGGTATAGTGAATCCTGCAAGTAAAGCATAGACCAAAGCTGCAATAATTGAGCACACTGAAGCCACATTCTGGGCTTGAAACAAATGAGCAAACCGCCATGTTAGTGGCCATAACCACCTCACTATAAAAAAAGCAAAGCCAGCCATTAAACCTATATGCAATCCGGATATTGCCAACAAATGATTAGTGCCCGTTATAGCTAAAACTTCTGAATCCCGTTTAGTAATTTTACTTCGGTCTCCCAGGATCAAAGCCAGTGCTAAATTGGAAGAGTTCCTATGTTCTTTAGTAATTCGATTTAACCTATCTCGCATCTGAAAACGAAAATAATGAATGGAAAATCGCAAGCTGTTATTTTTTTCAGTTATATTTATTTTTCGAACATATCCGGTAGCTCGAATTTTTTCTTTGAATAACCATGCCTCATAGTCAAAACTTCCTGGATTAACGAATCCATGTGGTGATTTTAATCTAACAACCAGATTCAGGTGCTCACCAGGTTTTATTTCTGCGTATGGAGAATACCAATACAATCTAACTTTCCCCGGATTTTGTCTGGACAGACCGTTTGCATCTGTTAATTCAACAATATCGAAATTAAATCGAATATATCTATCAAATTCTGTCGGCAAAGAATCCACATATCCTGAAACATGTACATCAACACCTTCAATTTCAGGATCTAAAGATTTGGAGATAATCCATGTGGAAGAAACCAAAGCCCATATAAACCCTATAACAAACCAAAGAGCATAGTTAAAGATCCCTATTCCATTTAGAATAAAGAGTAAGGTCAGGACTGGAATCACATAGACTAGTGGAGGTAACACACTAAACTGAAAGACGGAAACTGTGCCCAGCAAAAATAAACAACTTCTTAAACGCATATACAAATCCATTTTGTTAATTGCGTGATAAAATCCTTTTCTCAATCAAGCATAACTGGAAATCTATGCGAATTAAAAGTTTTTTTGCAAGTATTATGCCTGACAAGCAAAAAATACAGCAACATACGTATTTTAGGGTGATTCAGGCCACCCTACTAGATCAGGGTCTATTTCATTTAAGCAGTCGTTCTGTTGCAGGAGGGATATCAACCGGCATGTTTATTGCCTTCCTTCCTGTACCTGGACATACACTATTAGCAATACTGTTCTCTTTAGTATTCAGGGTAAATCTTCCACTGTCTGTCTTAGCTGCCTGGACGACAAACCCATTAACAATCGCACCTATTCTTTACATAACATACAAGACTGGTGCAATTGTGCTAGGAAGGCCCATGCAAACTCTAGAATTTGAAATGACATTTGAATGGTTTGGCGGAAGTCTCATAGAGATATGGCCATCATTAATTACAGGCAGTATAATTTTTTCTATCGTAACATCCGCCACAAGTTATATTTTGATTCGAATATTATGGAGGATGGCTGTTATAAACAAATGGAACAAAAGAAACAAAAGAAAATCTGCTACTTAACTAATAAAATTAACACTATTATCGATATCTCTATAATTAAATCTGCTGAAAAAAAGATTTAACCTGTAACTAAAAGTCCGTCGTGTAATTTTCCAATCAGATCAAATTGATTCGCCAAAATATTATTATGTGTAACCATAATTACACTGACCCCCATATCCCTGTTTAGCTCCATCATCACATCAAAAACTTGCATCGCTGTTTTTTCATCCAGATTTCCAGTAGGTTCATCTGCCAGTATGCACTTTGGTTCTGTTACTAATGCTCGAGCTATTGCAGCTCTTTGACGCTCTCCACCAGACATTTCTCCGGGTTTGTGTTCTGTTCTATTTTCCAGACCAACTTTATTCAGTATTTCATTTGATTTTATAATCGCCTCACTTACAGGTGTATTATTAATTAATAACGGTAAAGCCACATTTTCTAATGCTGTAAATTCCGCTAATAGGTGATGAAACTGATAAACAAAACCCAAGGAAGCATTTCTCAATTTTCCTCGTAACAATTCAGACATTTTTGACAACTGTTCACCACAGATGAACACTTCACCTGAGCTGGGATGATCCAGTCCACCGAGCAAATGCAATAATGTACTTTTCCCTGAGCCTGATGTGCCGACTATGGCCATACATTGCCCCTGCTCTAACAGCAAATTTACACCATTAAGAACAGTAACATTCAACCCGCCCTGGGAGTATGTTTTATGTAAATTTATACAATTAATTACGGCATGTTCATTCATATCTTAATGCCTCAGCTGGCTGAATATTTGCAGCTCTCCATGCAGGAAAAATAGTTGCGAGCAAGCAGAAAAAAAACGAAACAAGCCCTATCATCAAGACATCCTTCCAATGCAAGTCAGAAGGTAAATCACTTATATAGTAAACATCAGGAGATAAAAATTTCATACCAAACAGCGACTCTATGGCCGGCACCAGGGTCTCGACATTCATCGCTAACCAGACACCGGATACGATTCCCATTAATATTCCGATTGCACCTATGATTGTGCCCTGAATCATAAAAATCCTCATTATACTGCCCGGGCTTGCCCCGATCGTCCTTAATACAGCAATATCAGCTTGTTTATCAGTTACCATCATTACCAGAGTAGATATTATGTTAAAAGCTGCAACCGCAACGATTAACGTAAGAATTACAAACATTACGGTTTTTTCTGTTTTTAATGCGCGAAAAAAATTTGCATGCTGCTGAGTCCAATCAATTACGCCATAATTTCCTGGCATTTTATTTATTATATTTCGGCTTACCTGAGGAGCAGACATTAAATTAGTTGTTTTTATTCTCAGTCCATCAGGTGATAGTTTTCGGAATAATTTTGCAGCGTCGTCCATATGCATCAGCACTAAAGCACTGTCATATTCATGCATACCAATTTCAAAGATACCAACTAAAGTAAATTGCTTTAGCCTCGGTATTATACCAGCTGGGGTAGCGTTTGCTGTGGGTGCAACGACCGTTATCTTATCGCCAATAATAACGCCTAGTATTCGGGATAACTCCGAACCTAATACAATACCAAACTCCCCAGGCTGAAGGTTATCAAGACTGCCTTCAATCATTTTCGTTGATATTACCGATACGTTTGATTCTTCATCGGGCAATATCCCCTGAATCACCGTGCCTTTGACGCGCTTTTCATATACCACCATTCCTTCGGCTTCAATATAGGGTGCAGCACCAATAATTTCTGGCTGCGTCTCTAATCTTTGTTGCACTGGTCGCCAATCTCTCAGGCTATCGTCATACCCTATAACCATCGCATGAGAAACCATGCCAAGAATTCTATCCGTCAATTCCTTTTCAAACCCATTCATAACAGACATAACTGTAATGAGTGCCATAACACCCAAGGCAATACCTGTCATTGAGATCATGGAAATAAATGAAATAAAGTGATTTCGTCTTTTTGCCCGGACATAACGTAATCCGATAAATGCTTCAAATGGACTATACATTCCTGCATTATAAGCTACCCGTTACCTCGTACAAACAACATGTTAAAATTATTTAACATTATTTATTTATACATAGTCACTTTATCAGGTAAGTTATTTGAAAATATTGGCATTAGATACCGCAACTGAGGCATGTTCCGCCGCCATTTATGTTGATTCCGAGATATCCGAAAAATCTTTGATTGCACCAAGACGCCACGCTGATCTAATTTTATCTATGATTGATGAATTGCTCAATGAATCAGGTGTTACGTTATCAGCGTTAGACGCCATCGCATTTGGTAGAGGACCAGGGGCTTTTACAGGGATTAGAATTGCAGCAGGAATTGTGCAGGGACTTGCATATGGTGCTGATTTACCAGTCATTCCTGTGTCAACTCTCGCAGCTTTAGCTCAAGGTACCAAGGTTAACTCAGAATTTATAATTAGTGCAATCGACGCTCGCATGGGTGAGATTTATACAGCCATATATAAACGTGATAATTCAGGCCTTGTAATTGCAATTACGGATGAATCTGTTATGAAAGCTGATAACTTATCAATTACTGGCGAAGGAACCTATTATGGTGTTGGCACAGGATGGGCGACGTATCATGATGTAATAAGTGTAAAATTCGGAAATAAACTTATTGGTTATAATGGGGAGTGCTACCCCCAGTCCAGAGATATCTTGTTACTTGCCATACGTGAGTATGAGATGGGTAATTTAGTAAAACCTGAAGAGGCTATACCTGTATATATACGTAATAAAGTCACTAGTTAGACAGCAGCCATACAACTTAAGATAATTAAGAATAACTATCCATTGGCAAACAACTACAAAACAAATTTTTATCCCCATAAAGATTATCTATCCGACTCACAGGTGGCCAGTACTTATCATCTCGTGAAGTTTCCAAAGGATAATATGCTTCTCTTTTTGAGTATGGTGACTTCCAGTCATCTGCCAACAATAATTGATAGGTATGTGGGGCATTTTTAAGGACATTATCCAATTTATCAGCGTCACCTTTTTCAATAGCTGAAATTTCATTTCGAATAGCTATCATTGCATCACAAAAGCGATCTATTTCCCGTTTATTTTCACTTTCAGTTGGTTCAATCATCAATGTATCTGCGACTGGAAATGAAACAGTAGGGGCATGAAATCCATAATCAATTAAGCGTTTTGCAACATCATCAACCATGATTCCTGTCGTTTCTTTAATCTGACGTAAATCAATTATACACTCATGGGCAACCATGCCATTTTTACCGGTATACAGGACTGGATAAAACGACTCTAGGCGCTTGGCTATATAATTGGCATTCAGGATTGCGACCACTGTCGCCCGACGTAATCCCTTCCCACCCATCATGGCAATGTAAGCCCAGGATATGGTTAATATACTTGCAGACCCCCATGGTGCTGCTGAAACAGCGCCTGTCGTGCCATGCTTGCCGGCAACCGGATTAACGCCCTGCACTACGGGATGATCTGGCAGATAAGGAGATAGATGTGATTTGACGCCAATAGGTCCCATCCCAGGCCCCCCTCCACCATGAGGAATACTAAACGTTTTATGAAGATTTATATGCATCACATCTGCACCAAATTCTGCTGGTTTGCAAATTCCTACAAGTGCATTCATATTAGCGCCATCAAGGTAAACCTGACCGCCATGAGCATGGACTATCTGACAAATTTCCTTTACAGAACCTTCGAATACACCATGTGTAGACGGATAAGTAATCATTAATACGGAAAGCTGTTCAGAATACTTTTCTGCCTTGGATTTTAAATCTTCCAAATCAATATTTCCGTTTTTATCGCACTTTATAACAACCACATCCAGACCAGCCATGGCTGCACTTGCAGGATTAGTCCCATGGGCTGAGGCAGGGATTAAACAAACATTACGGGTCCCTTCACCATTCACTTCCTGATATTTTCGTACAACCAGTAAACCGGTATATTCACCTTGTGAACCCGCGTTCGGCTGCATAGAAAATGCGTCAAATCCAGACAAGTCGCAAAGCATTTCCTCCAGCTCTGTAATTAACTGATGATATCCTTGAGCCTGATCAGATGGAACAAACGGATGGATTGCATTAAATTCCTGATATGAGAGTGCTTGCAATTCAGTAGCAGCATTTAGCTTCATTGTACATGAACCTAAAGGAATCATAGCTCGATCAAGTGCGATATCTCTCCGAGCTAACCAACCCATATAACGCATCATTTCAGTTTCGCTATGATATAAATGAAAAACATCATGCGTTAGAAAGTTGGATTCTCTTAATAAATCTGCTGGTATATTCTCTTCGATGGCATTATCAATTGAGACTAAATCAAGTTCCGCGCCATGTTTTGCTGAAAAAACTTGCCATAGAGTTATTAAATCTTCTCTGCTAGTAGTTTCATCGAACGCTATTCCTACATGATTAAGATCAATTACTCTGAGATTAATCTGGAATTTTCGTGCCAAAACGGCCAAATTATTAGCTCGATTTGGAACATGCACTTTAATAGTATCAAAAAATGTTTCGTTTAAAATTTCGAACCCAAGTTGTCTAAGTCCGTGAGCAAAAATAAGCATCAATCTGTGTACCCGTCCTGCTATTAATTTTAACGACTCTGGTCCATGATATATTGCATAGAAACTGGCGATGACAGCAAGTAGTACCTGCGAAGTACATATGTTACTGGTAGCTTTTTCTCGCCTAATATGTTGTTCTCTTGTTTGCAAGACCATTCTTAATGCATGTTTGCCGTATTTATCTTTTGAAACGCCAATGATTCGTCCAGGCATCTGCCTGATAAAATCATTTTTAGTTGCAAAAAATGCTGCATGAGGACCACCGAAGCCCATAGAGACTCCAAACCTCTGCGAATTACCCAGAACTATATCAGCGCCCATCTCACCTGGGGGTTTTAACAAGACCAGACTGAGTAAGTCGGTTGCTACCGTGACTAATGCATCAATTTTATGTGCTTCGATAATTACTGATTCAATATTTTGCACGCTACCGTATGTGCATGGATATTGAATTAACACACCAAATAAATCCTGGTTATTTATTTCACTGAAGGGGTCTCCAATAATTAATTCAATATCAAAATATCTGGCTCGAGTTTGTACTACTGCAATAGTTTGAGGATGACAATTTTTGTCTACAAAATAAATATTACATTCTTTTTTGCTGAGTCGTTTTGACATCGCCATGGCTTCAGCGGCTGCAGTAGCTTCATCAAGTAACGATGCGTTTGCTAGCTCCATTCCGGTTAAATCTGTCACCATTTGTTGGAAATTTAGCAATGCCTCAAGTCTTCCTTGACTGATTTCAGCCTGATAGGGTGTATAAGCGGAATACCAGGAAGGATTTTCCAGTATATTTCGTTTTATTACAGCAGGCATTAATGTGCCGTAATAACCCATACCAATCATCGTCTTGAATACTTTATTTTTTTCACACATTGTGCGCAAAATGGATATTACTGCCCTCTCACTTATTGTATCTGTTAGAGACAGCAAGTCTTTTGACAATATTGATTCTGGCACAGCCTTGTCGATTATTTCTTCTGCATCATCTATCTCCAGGAAATCACATATTTCTTGAATTTGTTGAGCATTAGAACCAATGTGTCGGCGAATAAAATCACCTCGCATTTCGAGCATTTCCAGGGATTTTTTTTCGACTACCATGCTAAATTATCCTTAATGGTATAACACTAGTGCTACTAGAGTTATCTCTATAAAATAATTGAAAAAATATAAAATTCAATTTTCACAATTTTTCAATATATTCGTTATATTCCGACTCACTCATTAAATCATTCAAATCGTCGATGTTATCTGCAGTCATGCGAATGAACCACCCGTCTCCCATAGGATCAGTATTTACCAGTTCGGGTTCATCGACCAATCGGGAATTAACCTCAATTATTTCACCAGAGAGAGGAATCTTGACTTCACCAGCAGCCTTAACAGACTCAACAACTGCCATATCTGTGTTTGAAATAAAATTAGCGCCGACTTCAGGTAGTTCTACATAAACAATATCTCCTAATTGGTCCTGCGCATATTCAGTTATCCCAACTAAGAGTGTTCCATCATCGTCTTGCCTTAACCATTCATGATCATCTGTGAATTTTTCATTACTCATAAATTTTTCTCTATACTTATCTTAATTAATTATTTTATGTGATAGCGGTGTTTAACGAATGGCAAACGAACCTGGTCCAAGGTATAGGTCTTATTGCGGATATTTACCTTGTATCCATCATTATCTTTAGATGTAGTATTTACATATCCCATTGCTATGGGTCCACCTATAGTCTGCCCGTATCCACCGCTACTAATTATACCCACTTTTTCGCCGTCACTATCAAATATCATTGATCCTTCTCTAACCAGTATTTTTCCTTCCGGTTTGAATCCTCGACGAATTCTAGAGGGGCCTTCTGAGATTTGCTGTAGAATATTTTTAGCACCAGGAAAGTTAGCGCGAACAGGATTATCAGAACGATATTTTTTAGCGATTATCCAAATTAGATCTGCTTCTACAGGTGATATAGATTCGTTTAAATCGTGCCCATATAGACAAAGTCCTGCCTCAAGACGCAAGGAATCTCTTGCACCAAGTCCTGCAGGCATTAGCCGTTTGTCAGTTAGTAGAATTCTTGCCAATTCCTCAGCTTTTTCTGCTGATACAGAAATTTCAAAACCATCTTCACCGGTATAACCACAACGGTGAATTAAACAATCAATCCCAGATAGTCTAAATTGACCTACAGCCAGAAAGGGTAAATCGTCAATTGCAGCCAGATAGGCTGACAGAATTGATACAGCTAATGGTCCTTGTATCGCTAATAATGCCTTATCTTCCAACATGGAAATATTATTTTTATTGCCTAATGTTGATTGTAAATATTTATAATCATCAAGTTTACCTGCTGCATTTACCACTAAAAAAAAACTATCCGGCAATCTGGTTATCATTAAATCATCGATTATGCCGCCAGATTCATTGGTAAATACGGTATATCTTTGGCGGAAGGGTGGTAAACTTTGAATATCACCTGGTACTAATTTTTCTAGACTAATATCTATATTTTCCCCAGTAATACTTATCTGTCCCATATGAGAAATATCAAAGATACTTGCTTTATTTCGCGTATGTTCATGTTCTGCTCGAATGCCGGTGGGATATTGTACTGGCATCTCATATCCAGCAAATGCCACCATTCTTGCATCTAATTCTTTATGCAATGAATATAACGGAGTCCTATTATCTTCCGCTCTTTGAACCTGGTTCATTACTTTCTTGCCCCTTTTATTTCTGCTAAGTTACATATTCATTTAAAGACAAAACCAGTGATTGTATTCTTCATCAACAGTCTGATTTTTAGGATAAACAAATGACTCAAAAATTACGTATATTGGATTTACTCAACGCAGATTATAGCATGCCTGTCATCAAAATTGAGGGATGGGTACGAACTCGCAGAGATTCAAAGGACTTTTCATTTATTGAACTAAATGATGGATCGTGCCTGGCGAATATACAGGTGATAGCCGACACTGGAATTACAGGTTATGAAAATATACATGAATTCTCAACAGGAAGTTCAATTTCCGTTAAAGGAGAATTAGTTGAATCACCTGGAAAAGGACAGAGATGGGAAATAAAAGCACTTGAAATTTCAATTATAGGTTCCGCACCGGATGATTTTCCATTACAAAAAAAGCGTCATTCAGATGAGTTTCTACGTAGTATCGCTCATCTGCGCCCAAGGACAAATAAGTATGGAGCAATGTTTCGGATACGGTCCGAAATTTCCATGGCAGTGCATAAATTTTTTGAGAAAAAAGGTTTTTTCTGGATACATACTCCCATTATTACTGGTTCAGATTGTGAAGGTGCAGGGAATATGTTCCATGTTACAAATCTGGATCTTGCTAATATTCCAAAGAAAAATGGACAAGTGAATTATAGTGAAGATTTTTTCGGTAAAGAGGCCAATCTTACTGTTTCAGGTCAGCTTTCTCTAGAGGCCTATTGTTTAAGTCTTGGAAAGGTTTATACATTTGGTCCAACTTTCCGTTCTGAAAATTCCAATACCAGCCGTCATATTTCTGAATTCTGGATGATAGAGCCTGAAGTGGCTTTTGCAGATATAGAAGATAATATGCGACTTGGAGAGGAATTGATTCAGTATTTAGTCAATTACGTATTAAACCATTGCATAGATGACATAGAATTATTTACAAAATTTATAGATAAAACCTTATTTTCAAGACTAGAAAATATTGAGAAAACTGAATTCATAAGACTCTCATATACAGAAGCTATCAATATCCTCGAAAAATCTTCGCAAACGTTTGAATATGAACCTGCATGGGGCAAGGATCTACAATCAGAACACGAACGTTACCTTACAGAACATCATTTTAAACAGCCTGTTATTGTCATAGATTATCCTAAAGAAATAAAAGCATTCTATATGCGGCAAAATGATGACGAGAAAACAGTCGCTGCAATGGATATACTTGTCCCTCAGATAGGTGAAATTATTGGCGGAAGTCAAAGGGAAGAACGGTACGATAAACTCATTTTACGTTTAAATGAAATGAACTTAAACGCGAAAGATTATTGGTGGTATTTGGACACTAGAAAATATGGTAGCGCGAAACATTCCGGCTTTGGGCTCGGTCTAGAACGATTCTTAATGCTGGTAACGGGCGCAACCAATATTCGTGACGTAATTCCCTTCCCGAGAACCCCAAAACATCTGGAATTTTAATATAACGCTAAACATGAAAGCATTAACTTACTTGACCAGGCTCGAAAAGCTAAAGACAGCATTTGGAATCAATCAAGAAATCAGCAAAGGCAAACTATTAAAAAAACTTCAAAACAGGCGTTTAACCAGCGTTAGTCAAGTAATTCGTTTGCATGATGTCTTGTGCTTCATGTATGCATATCCTGATAGCAATGAAAGTTTTCTGACGACAAAATCAATGCTTGATTCATTTTCTAAACGTTCTGATCTTATTGCATTTAAAAATAAACTAATAAATTCCGGCATTGCAGGAACAGACATTCATTATCAATTTTTCTGGCCAATGGCTTGCTGGATTGCAGATAACTGGCCTGAGTTTTTCTATATTTTATGGGACGATATTGAGAACGAAGAAAAATTGTTGAAAATAATTCCATTCATGGTGACTTCATCTGAATCAGGAATTTTTGATGAATATGATTTTGATGCAAAAGAATGGTTAAATAGATTAAAAAATATAAAGGAAACAGAGGCGGAGTTTTTTGTATTACGATTAAAACAAACTTATGCTACTGATCTTGAGCGTGAGGCTTTCCATGACGATCTTAATCTGAACTATACGCTGCAATCTTCTCAAACCACTCCTAATATTAGTAACTCAGTCTTTAGTAAAAGTCGAATAACATTCCATAAAAACGCATTAAACACTAAACGTCCAGCGTTAAAATCTGCTATTAAAAATACTGATTTTAAAGTTAAAACACCGTCTACAAAGGATTGTAATTTACTAGTTAGTCTCGCACGTAAAACAATGCTGACTCACGAACGTGATCTCGATTCATTCTCATACGGCAATGCTCGAGATATAAAACTAATTGATTTTGATGATGGTTACCAGATTGCATGTATAGGAATGATACCTGAGAGAAGATACCTGCTACACACTACTTATGGTTTTCTAAATATGAAAAATGGTCTACCTATCGGTTATTTTCAAATTAGCAGCATATTTAACTATGCGGAAGTTGCGTTTAATTTATTTTCACCATTTAGAGGGGCTGAAGCATCACTAATATTTACGAGAAACATGTCTGTTGCACATAAAATATTTGACGTAAATTCATTCGTATTAGACCCTTACCAATTAGGTCACGATAATCCAGACGGACTAAAATCCGGAGTCTGGTGGTTTTATAATAAGCTCGGATTTAAACCGATGAAAGTAAGGATTCAGAAAATTCTTCGGCAAGAATTACAAAAAATGAAAAAAAATAGCAGCTACCGATCAAACTTAACTATTTTGAACGATCTAGCTTCAGATAATATGTTCTACAATCTAAATGACAATGAAAAAGACTATCATGTTCTCGGGAACATTGGTTATGTCTCTATAGCAATATCCCAACACCTTGCATCTAGATATGGAGCGCGTCGCGAATTCGGATTAAATATATGCTTGAAAGATACCCTTGCTATAACTGGCACAAAAAATAAATATAATGCAATGATTCAATCTGAAAAAATTGCATGGCAACGTTGGTCTCCTTTAGTCAGCAGTTTAGGCAAAATAAACAAGTGGACTACCAAGGAAAGAAAACAATTAGGTGAAATAATTAGCGCTAAAGGGCAAGACGATGAACTTGTTTATTTAAAAAAAATAAATAACCATAGAAAACTTAAGAATAAAATCCTGTCAACAGCAAACAAACATACTTCTTAATAGTCATATCCTTGAAGTTTCTGGGATGTATTTAAGCCCATTGTTGATAATTTTTTGTAAAAGCTGCTCGTAACTAATGTTAGCTAATTCAGCTGATGTTGATAACTCTTCTTGAAACCCAATATCGGGATTTGCATTCGCTTCTAATACATAAATTTTGTTGTCTTCTGTCAAACGAAGATCGATTCGAACATATCCACTTATTCCAAGGATTTTATATATGCGTTTACCTAGTGCGTGTAATCTTTTAATTAATTTTTCATCAAGGTTTTTAGCAGCGACTAGATTTATCTTGTGAACTTTTTGATATTGCCAATCCCACTTTACTTTAGAAGTTGCAATATTATGTGCATCACTTGGCATGTCTCCAAATTCCAATTCCAACAAAGGTAATGTTTGCAGTCTGCTATTACCGACTATAGATATATATATTTCTCTACCCTCTATAAATTCTTCGGTAAGAACATGGGTATTTAACTTAGTATGCAAGTAATGCACCCTTTCCAGCAATTTCTCCTTTGTATTAACAACTGAAGCCTGTGATAGACCATAAGACCCCTCTTCCACCAATGATTTTACAATTAATGGAAATCGTAATGATTTCGGGATCCTTACTTTAGTGTCGAGTGGAAAAACACAAAAACGAGGAGTATTTATTCTATGAAACGTAAAAAGTTTTTTGCTAAGGGCCTTGTCATGCGCAATCATTAAGCCTCGAGGGTTGCAACCTGTATAGGGTAGTTTCATTAGTTCCAGATAACTCGCAACATGGTAGTCATATAAGGAGTTACCGTGGAATTCCTCAAGAAGGTTAAAAGCAATATCCGGTTTATATTCATTAATTGCCCTCCTTATAACACCTAAATCATCAAATACTCCTACAGGTATTACCTCGTGACCCATACGTTTTAAAGTTGAAACCACATCAAATTCAGTTTTCCATTCGACTATTTCTTTATCTGAATGACCCTTCTTGGATTCTGGAGGCACAAGATCTTCATGCATTAACACGAGTATTTTGAGATTATTCATATAGCTATCCTATGACTTATTCGTTGCCTAAAATTTTGTGTTTGCATGACGATATATATCGCTACATCTATTTTCGCGTCCTCATTAGTCTTATATAGAGAAAGTTTTAATTCTCTACACCTCACTATCATATCTTGCAATATTTGTGCGATATCATATGGGTACATGCCGGCACCTCGTGAGCAAATTTCACATAACTCCGAATGATATTTTTTTAAAAAAATTGCTGCGGATCCTCGTCTTTTAGTATCATCGTTAAATCTTTTAAATAGACGAATTAATTCACTGTCATATACATGAGGAAGATTCACGCCATAGTGACTTCTTTTTTGTTGATAGTGTTCTCGTAAGCTTTTATTAATTTTTGAGATTGGATCGACATAACTACGGTTACTATTGATTGGCTTTTTATATTGAATATCTGCCATTATTTCTTCCACATATACAAGCTTTTTTATGACGGTCCAATCTTCATATTCTTTTCTCCATTGCGATCGTGGTTTTAGCCAAACTGCAAATGTTTCTGCAAAATCTTCTGCAGGATGACTTTGCGCATACCACCAATCAAGATGCATGACATAATTTTTACTTTTAGGATTTGGCCTATAATACTTTGGATATGGTTTGTTAAATCTACCAAACAATTGCTTGAATTTTTTGCGTCGGTATAACTGATATGCAGTGCAAATAGCATGCCCCGCTTCATGTCTTAAATATTGCATACATGCTCTATCAGTTCCTCCTTCAACTGCATAAACCTGTTGGGCCTCTAATTTGGTCAGTTTTAGATGCGATAGATAAAAGGGAATGGCAATGCCGGGAACAGCATCTGGTGAAAACCATTCGTCCGATAACCAGCAATGCGGTTTAAAATTTATATTACGTTGATCTAACTCATCATGTAACTGCCCAACAAAATATTCCAATGATGAATCTGCAATATTTATTTTTAAATCTTTAAATCGTAAATCTAATAATTCATCAATACTATAATTTATCCAGAATGGTATCTTTCTTCGCTTTCTTGCCATCTGATAAGTTTATCTTAGCTTCAGTTAATTGCCAGCTTGATATAGTTACGCATAATATATAAATATTTTTGTCACGCCAGGATGTAAAATACAGTATATGCATTACAGCAAACTTATAACTATTTCAATTTATGCTTAAAATTAGTGTAATTATCCCAACGTACAATCGTTTAGAGTCTCTATTAAGGGCGCTGGAATCAGTTCAAAGTCAATCATATCAAGCTACTGAAATTATTGTTATTGATGATGGCTCAACTGATCAAACTGCTGAACATATAAAACGTAATTTTTCTAATGTAAAATACATATATCAGTCCAACGCAGGTGTTAGTACTGCCAGAAATGCCGGAATTGAACATTCTTCTGGAGATTGGCTGGCATTTTTGGATAGTGATGATAAATGGCACAAAGATAAATTAATGCATCAATCAACGCTTTTAGCAAATAATCCAGAATATTTAATTATACATTCAGATGAGATATGGATAAGGAATGGAATACGTATAAATCAGAAAAAAAAGCATCAAAAAAAGTCTGGTTATATCTTTCATGATTGTTTGCGTTTATGTGTAATTTCACCATCGTCAGTAATAATACATAATTCTATTTTTAAAGATATTGGGTTGTTTAATCAATCTTTACCGGCATGTGAAGATTATGATTTATGGCTAAGAATTTGTTATAAATATCCAGTTTTATGCGCTAACAGAAATTTGGTCTACAAATATGGTGGGCATAACGATCAACTATCTCAAAAGTATTGGGGGATGGATAGATTTAGAATCAGAGCGCTAGAAAATATTATTAAATGTGGACAGTTGCAGAATAAAGAACTCCAATTAGCAATTTTAACTATGCATGAAAAAATTAAAATTTATCAGGATGGCGCCATAAAACGCAATAATCATAAATCTGCCACTGAATTTCAACATTTACTTGAAGAATATCCAATTAAATTAATGGCAACAGAGCAATGATTAATTTATTTTGCGCATTACCATGCGAAGCCAAGTCGATAATTCATCATTACAAACTTAAGCATCATCCACGTTCATATCTTTACAGTACATATGTAAATAAACAACATTCAATTTCATTAACTATAACCGGTATAGGTAAACAATGTGCAACGGGAGGAGTCATTCACGCATTCATGTTTTTATCAGCCAGCAAATCTGATGGCTGGATAAACATTGGAATTGCAGGGCACTCCACCTTGCAACCAGGCACTCCAATACTAGCAACTAAAATAATTGACGATTCAAGCGGACGATGTTGGTATCCACAAATTGTTTTCAACAATGAAATCTTGACAGAAACGATTATGACAGTAGATAAGCCTTCGTCTAACTACCAGGAAGATAATGCCATTGATATGGAAGCGTCAGCTTTCATTGAATCTGCAAATAAAACCGGATCAATAGAGCTCTCGCATAGTTTGAAAATAATTTCAGACAACAAGAACAATTCTTATAAAAAAATCAACAAAGCATATGTAGATAAGTTAATAAATTCAAATCTGCCTGTTATCGATAAATTAGTTGAAGAAATTACATTACTTACCGAGATATTACAAAAACCTGATGAGATGGATGATATGTTCAATAAAATCATTTGTATCAGGCATTTTACTCATAGTGAACAATTAATATTAAAAACATTACTGAGGAGGTGGAATATATTATTTCCAGACTCCGTGCCAAAAATTAACATTATTGAAACGTTATTAAGCAGTAAAATTATTCTCAACTATCTCGACGATTTTCTGGATAACGCTATAATAAATTTTGAAGAAGTAAATTAATACAATGTTCAAACATATATATATAGAAGAGAAAGTCAGGTCGCACCCGAGGGCTATCAAGATTTGTGAAAACAATCCTGATGCAAAAATTATATATTGTGATAAATATTCTGAAATATTTAATAAAAAATCACAGAATTTCCGTTTGCAAAAATTAAATCCGGCATTAATTCTTGCAAACAAAGAACATAATTTTGTATTACCTGCTCCAGGTGAATTCAGTATTGGTGGCGATATAAATTACTATTTTTCACACATGTTAAATTGTCTGTATGACTGCCGTTACTGCTTTTTACAAGGAATGTATCGTTCTGCAAATTATGTGTTATATGTGAATTACGATGATTTCATACATGAAATTAACAATATTTCCACCAAACACCCTGATAAAGGAATACATTATTTCTCCGGATACGATTGCGATAGCCTGGTATTTGACCCCATAACAGAATTCACTAAATATTTTATTCCAGCATTTACCAATCTACCAAATTCACTACTGGAATTACGTACTAAAAGCACACAAATACGGACGTTGCTATCAATGACGCCTGTTCCTAACTGTATAATTGCTTACAGTCTTAATCCTGATAAAATTGCTAGCGCTTTGGAACACAAGGCCCCTAGTATCAAAAATCGGCTGGTGTCACTGCAAAAATTACAACGACATGGCTGGAATATCGGCTTACGATTTGATCCGCTAATTTATGACTCAGATTATAAAAATATTTACAGCAAGTTATTTAAAGATGTTTTTCAGCTGCTTAATATTGATCTTATCCATTCAATCAGCATAGGTACATTTCGTTTGCCTAAAACTTATTTTAAAGAATTATCAGAAAAATATCCTGAAGAAAAATTGTTTTCTTCACCCTTAAATGAAAGTCAAGATATAGTTCAATACAAGCCATCAATACGCACAAATTTGTTAGATTATTGTTACAATGAATTATTAAGCTATGCACCAGAGCATAAAATCTATCCTTGTGAACCGTTGGTATAATGTAAAACAATTGCTCTGATAATTATTATTCATCAACTAACACGCTACACATATTCAGTTAGATTATGTCAACGTAAAACCGTTAAGTTAGAGGGTGTTACATAGCATTTAGAGTTTCTTAACAAATGATTACAATAATATTTATGGCGCAGCAACTTGAATACAGAAACTGATAATTACTCAACATTAGATAAACACAAAATTGATGCGCTAATAAGCCAGGCTCAAGTTGCAATATCTATGGGGACTGTCGCGGCATTATTTATATTTATTGTTTACTGGAACTCATCCATAAGATTTGCCATAACTATCTGGTTCGGTATATATCTATTAATATATATTCTAAGATATTTTATAGTAAAAAGATTTAACGCTTCGCAGCAAGACAAGCAAAATTATATCCTTATCATGCGTTTTCATATTATAAGTTCTGTAGTTGCTGGATTATTATGGTCTGCTATCTGTATTTATTTATTTTATGTTTATAACACAGTTGAAAGCCTCTATGTCCTACTAGTTCTTGGTGGATTGGTAGCAGGAGCAGTCGCCACAAATATAATTTTAATGTCGGTGTATTACTCGTTTGTTTTGCCTGCAACATTACCAATTATAATATTTTTATTGACTCACAACAGCAACCAAATGAACGTGTCGGGAATTATTTTGTTACTATTCGTAATATTTATCACTTCCTGTGCATACAGATTAAACAAACTCGTATCAGATTCACTTTCTTATCAATTTGATAATTTACAATTATTAGATGACCTGGAAAAAGAAAAAATTCAAGTCACTCGTTTGTATTCTAATCTAGAGTCTAACCTAGCAAAGCGCAAAAAAGCAGAAAAACAACTAATACTTGAAAAAGAGAAAGCAGAGGATTTAGTCAAGTCATTGTTGGCTATTTCTACTCTGGATGGCCTCACAGGAATACCGAATCGTAGACATTTTGATTCAATATTAGCTAAAGAATGGAATCGTGCAAGCCGTAGCAAAACATCAATATCACTAATCATGTGTGATATCGATTATTTCAAACCATACAACGATCACTATGGACATCAAAAAGGTGATAATTGTCTAATACAGGTTGCTATCATGCTACAGGAACTTGCTCGTCGAGATGATGATATGGCTGCAAGATATGGAGGCGAAGAATTTGCAGTAATTTTGCCAACCACAACAATTGATAACGCTAAAGATATCGCTGAGCAAATGCGTTTAGCTATACAAGAAACATGTATACCGCATAAATATTCACTTACTGACAATATAATAACAGTGAGCTTTGGTGTAGCGACTGTCATCCCTCAACGCGAACAATCATCTACTATACTTGTATCATTTGCAGATAAGGCATTATATAAAGCAAAACAACTTGGCCGTAACCGCGTAGTTGATTATTTGCATGAGTGAATCATGCAAATAATAATTATACTGATACATATTTTGTTTATTATACAGCCGGATCGAATACTGTCATATAAGTAAAATGACACGTAGTAGGACTTCATAATCTCACAATTTTCTTTAAATTAAGTATAGCAAAAATTTTCCTTGTGATGGGACAGGCACAACTTAGCTATGGTAGCGCCTCCCCTGGGTCTATTCATGTTAGTCTGTTAACTGTGAGTGAGATAAAAGGTAACCACATACCAGCGCGGTATCGTAAAGTAATCTACACCCTGCTCTCCCTGAACAAATAAAGTTTCTGCCTCATCATCGGCTCAATTTATGGGTGATTAATTTTAGCGAAAAATATTGTCCTACCTACTGTGATTTCATCTTAAACAAATTCTGGCATTACAAAATCAGATTAATTTGCACCAAGACCCATACATGCATGTGGCATTGCAATGGCTGATATTCACGTATCAATATCAAGGGTACTAACGCCATTTCTGGCAGTGTACATCTGTATCACATATGATTTTTCTTTGCTTTTATGGACAGCCTCAGTGTTATAAAAGATAGGCTTTACAATAGTTTATAATTCAATTTTTGCGTGCTAGATGAAATACTAAACTGTTCAATTTTCACCGTCTCCAGCCACTTCTTAATCTGGCTTTTATATAGTGGGAGATTAACCTTTTTGAATATGAACTCTAAAAGCTGGATCTATTCTGGATCAGTTGTTACGTGGCGCGTATCTGATACAAACAAAATACAAAAGACCAGGCAACACGTTACTGACATCTAGTATTGCAAAAATGTCTACAAAGCCAAATATTTTTGCTAGACTGTGCCAACTGCTCTATTTATTGGGGCACTACCTAAGGGGCGGCTTTAAAGCCTGAGACATCAAGACGATGAACCCTGAGAACCTGATCCGGATAATGCCGGCGTAGGGATAGGACTAAATTGTTACTTTTTTGTTCTTTCATACGCTCCGGATCTCATTTAGTGACATTGATTCTGGAGGCTTTATTAAACATATAATCTTTACCTATACGTTGGTGTTTATTCTTTGTTCGAGCACCAGCTATACCCTACATGCGAGTGATGCTATCGAGGAAGTGCTAGTCACGGCAGGATTTCGCGACGATGAACTGATGAAAAGCGCTGGCAGTATCAGCGTACTTGATGAACAGTTGATACGGGATCGCGTGGCCCGTCACTTCGATGAAACGGTCAATATTCTTCCTAACGTAACCTTCTCCGCAGGTGGTGCGCGTGCGCGCTTTGTGCAGATTAGAGGTGTCGGTGACCTTGAACAGTTTGTAGACCCGAAACACTTTCCATCGGTCGGAATCACTATAGACGATATCGAGGTCGGTACCACGGCCACGGGTGCGGTGTTAATGGATGTAGCACAAATTGAATTGTTAAGAGGACCACAGGGAACACAGTTTGGCGCAAATGCTCTTGCGGGCATTATCAATATTCGCACCCACGAACCCTCCGAAGTTTTTACAGGGAATATTGAAGCGTCTTACTCAAATTTTGATAGCTGGCTGGTAGGCGCTAATGTGAGCGGTCCTTTGTCTGACTCAATTGGTGGCAGACTATCGATTCAACAGAATATGAGTGATGGATATTATTCGAATGATTTTATCAAACGAAATAATACCAATAAGCGCGATGAGTTATCTATGCGAGGCAAACTACGTTGGACCAATAGTAATGCTGCAGAAATAAACCTTATTGCTTCTTATGCCGACCTAGATGGTGGCTATGATGCATTTTCCCTGGATAATGTACGCAACACTATTTCTGACAACCCAGGTAATGATAAACAAGAAACCGTTGCGCTGGCTATCAAAGCAAACTGGCCAATGCTACAAGGAATTAACCTAGAAACTTTATTGAGTTGGCGAGACAGTAATGAAGATTACGCCTTTGATGAGGATTGGGTTTTTTCAGGTTTCTGTGATGGTGTTCGTTGTGACCCCCTGTTCGAATTTTCCAGTACCGATAAGTTGTTACGCCAGAGCGATGTAGTCGCTGTTGATATTCGTTTGAAGTCCGATCCTGCGCGCTTTGCATGGGTTGCTGGTGTGTATGCACAAAAACGCAACGAAGATCTACAACGTCAGCATTTTGGTACATTCTCCAGTGACTACCAAAGCAATCGTTATGCGATCTATGGACAGGTACAGCTGGATATAGCTGAGAACTGGAATGTTACTGCGGGTCTACGTTATGAATATTTTGAAGACAAGTACAGTGACACTAACAAACTGACTACCAGGTCCACTGACGGTTACTGGAGCGGTCAGTTTACTGTGGAGTATTTATTTGGGGAGAATACCCTCATTTACGGTACATTAGCGCGTTCAGTGAAACCAGGTGGCGTCAATACAGAAACCAGCTCTAACTTTCCTGTCATCAATCGCTTGTTTAAACCCTTTCTGCAATCACGCCAGCAATTCGCTGCAGAAACACTGTTTAACAAAGAAATCGGCGTAAAGTCCAGCTATATTGATGACAAACTTACATCGAGACTTGCCTTGTTTCACATGGACCGAGCTAATGCTCAGCTTGAAAGTTTTATATGGGATGCCAGCACCTTTATTTTCACTGGTTTTCTCGATAGCAGCAGTAACGCAGAGAATTATGGTGCAGAACTTGAGATCACTTATCAGTTAACAACGAATATAGATTTATTTAGTAATATTGGTTATCTGGAGACCCGAGTTGTTGAATTGACTGTGTTTGATTTGGATAGCAGTCAATTTATCACTCGAAATAATCGGAACCAAACCAAGGCACCTAACTGGCAATACAATCTCGGCATTAATATGAACTTTACGGAAAAATTACACGGACGCTTAGAGGTAGAGGGACAGGACGATAGCTTCTTCGGTTATTATCACGATGGAAAAATTGATGCTTTCACCCTCACTCATGCCAGTGTGGATTATCAAATAGGCAAGGTCAAATTACAGGCATGGGTTCATAACATCTTCAATGAACAAACTCAGATACACGGCTTATACTTTGCCAATGACCCCCGTGATGGCTTTGCAATTAATCGTTCTTACTTTCAACATGGAGAACCTAGAGTTTATGGTGCGAATTTTAATTATTCTTTTTAATTCGCGAGAGTAAATACCGCCAAACTGACTACCAGAAAAAGCAAAGTGAAATCATTATGAAAATTACCGCTGAAATAAGTATGTATCCCTTGCACCAGGAATTTCTTATTCCCATTAAAGCTGTTATCAATAAACTAAACAGCTTTGAAGGTATACAGGTAAGAACTTTCACCACGGCCACTACCCTTATCGGAGACTATGACATTGTGATGAATGCAATTAAGGAGACGCTGGCCTGGAGCTATGAAAAGCATGGCACTGCTGTGTTCGTTACCAAACTAATACCTGGATACGATCCGGATTAATAGAGGTGGATATCCTTCAATTCATCGTCTCACAATTTCATGAGACTTCCGCATGGGAAGTTATTGCCGTTTTTTTAGCCATAGCCTATTTACTCTTGGCTGTACAAGAAAATATCTTATGCTGGTACTGTGCATTGTTTAGTACAGCAATTTTTATCTTCCTGTTCTGGAACGTGAGCTTACTGATGGAATCAGCGCTTAATGTATTTTATCTCATCATGGCGATCTATGGTTGGCAACAATGGAAATACGGCGGCACCAAAAAGAGTGGTGTACTTATCTCTACACTTGAAATAAGACAGAACGTTATAATCATTGGCGTCATTCTGGTAATAACGCTCGTTTCCGGCTGGTTGCTAGCACAGCATACAGAAGCGGCCTGGCCCTATGTGGATTCTTTTACCACCTGGGCTAGTGTAATCACGACTGTCATGGTTGCAAAAAAAATCCTGGAAAACTGGCTGTACTGGCTAGTCATTGATAGTGTCTCCATCCCTCTGTATATCGATCGCGGTCTTCATCTTACGGCCTTTCTATTTCTGGGCTACCTGGTCATCGTCATCTTCGGCTACTTTAAATGGCGAGGGCACTTATCCGAGCAACAAACTCTTGCAGCACCTGCCTGAAAATCCCCTGCAACATTGGCCTAACTGGGACACGCCATTTTCAAATATGCCAAGGATAGTTCGTAAACTTAGTATTGGACGCACTAATCAGAGTTACCTTATTGAGGTAGATTGCCAGTTATCGGTACTTCGTATCAATGCCAGAAATAGTGCAGAGCTCGGCATTGACCGACATCGTGAGCTTAAAATTCTCGAACATGCCAGCGCAGCGGACGTAGCACCAAAGCTATTTTATGGGTCCGTTGAACATGGCGTATTGATTACTGAATTCGTTGATGGCCAGCATTGGCAGCCAAATCTATTGGCAGACCCTGATAACTTATCTCTAATTGTAGATGGCCTGAAGCGTATCCATGCACTCAACGTATCAATAGCACCTTTCGACTATAGACAGCATGTTGAAAATTATTGGCAACGATTACTGGAAAGGAATATTAACATCACCGATACGCTCTATCATAAAAGAGAAAAAATACTGCCACTGCTAGCAAACATCCCCCGTGCGAATGTTATCTGTCATCAGGATCCCAATCCGATTAATATTGTTGTAACGTCGGACAAGGTCCAGTTTCTCGACTGGGAGTATGCTGCACTGGCCTGGCAGGCCTTTGACTTTGCTGCATTTTCAATTGAATGGGCTATTTCAACGGAAAAGTTGTCAGTCCCCAATAACATTAGTACAGAAGAGATTGATCTGGCAAAAGACTTGTATATTTTTCTTTGTGAATTGTGGACGTGTTTACAGTACAAATCTGACGGGTCAAAGTCGAACGAATAATTCACATTATATTTTATGCCTCATAACTCTTGAGAATAAATAGTGTATCAATTCCAAAGCCAAATTTTTCCTTAAATTCATCTATCACTGTTCCCTGGGGATAATCCTCGGTATCTTCAGGAAATTCCGGTTTCACAATCTCCAACACCTCATCTGAGTTATTCTCACACTCATCATCAAAAATTATATTTGTCTTTCTCAGATAATCTTCTTCAGATTCCATTAAATCAGTTTCAGGGTTAGAATTTGACCCTAATGTGTATGCTAGGATAATCTCATCGGCTTTTGCGTTTTCATGCTGAAATTCTGGCACTGCGCTTATTTCGTGCACCTTTTAGTTGATATTAAGGTGCGTCAGGATTACTCATATAACGTGCTCAGTTTCCTTCATTGAGACTAATTGGATCAGAATCAGAGGTTCTTCTCAGCCTAAAAAAGTGCACCCCTTCATACAATCGTTATTATATAATGTCAGGAATAATCGTATAATTTTAGTGAATTACAACCTGGTGGATACTATGGATTACGAACAAGCACGGTTTAATATGATTGAACAACAAGTAAGGACATGGGAAGTACTGGATCAACGAGTGCTGGACATGTTGTCCTTAGTACATCGAGAAGACTTTATTCCGGCTCCTTTTAAGAAACTGGCACTTTCAGACGTAAATATACCACTCGCCCATAATCAGATTACGATGCAACCTAAGGTTGAAGCAAGAGTAATTCAATCCCTTAACATTACCAATCAGGATAAAATATTGGAAATTGGCACAGGTTGTGCTTATTCGACTGCAATTTTAGCAAAGTTTTCTAAAGAAGTTATCAGTGTTGACATATTTCCTGAATTCACAAATGCAGCCAATATAATTTTAGAAAAAAATACTATACAGAATGTCAATGTGATCCAGGGAGACGGTATTAATGGATGGCCAAGTATGGCTCCTTATAATGTAATTGTAGTGACAGGTTCACTGCCTTTAATCAGTACTGATATTGAAAAACAATTAGAGATTGGCGGTCGTTTATTTGTAATTTTTGGTGTATCGCCTGTAATGGAAGCAACCCTGGTTACCAGAATTAGTGAAACACACTGGACACGCGAAACATTATTTGAAACAGATTTACCCGCATTAATAGGGACAAAGGTCTCAAATAAGTTTATTTTCTGACAATCATGGAATCAATTAACGTTAACACGCTCAATCAATGGATTACTGCCAAAAAACCCCAGCTGCTATTGGACATAAGAGAAGAGTGGGAATTTAATCACTGCAGTATAGATGGAAGCATAAATATACCGATGAGTCTAATCAGTGAACGACTAGAAGAATTAGGGGAAGATAACAATATCATTGTAATTTGTCATCATGGAGCAAGAAGCCTGCAAGTTGCATACTACCTGGAAGATTCCGGCATAAAGAATAAAATTATGAATCTTGAAGGTGGTATTGATGCATGGGCAGATCAAGTTGAAAACCAAATGCCCAGATATTAATCTTTAAAAACTTATACACGTTGTAGCAGATAAATCTAATTCAATATTACCTACCATCTGAATTCGTTTTGTGCTCAGTTAACTTTGTAAATAAAATACGTTTGAGGATATAAAATTAAATGATCAAAATTAATATTAGGATTACAAAATTTTGTAATCTCATTTTTTTATCAATTTTTGTATTCCTGTCTCCAGTATGTTTTGCTGTAGATTTACTCGAGGTTTATCAACAAGCATTAATTAGCGACCCTCAATTTCGACAAATTGCTGCCAATAAACGAGCCGTATTAGAAGAAAGACCACAGGCACTAGCAACACTATTGCCATCTGTTGCACTTTCAGCTGATGTTGCAGGTTCAAGTAGTAAACGTACTGGCTCAAACTCTGTAGGATTTGGTAGTGATCGTGAACTTGTTGATTTATCAAGATCTAATTCAGATTCACGTGGTTATACACTAAGTCTTACCCAACCAGTATTTAGAAGTGATAGGTATTTTAGACTAAAGCAAGCTGACAAGTCGATTAAACAGGCAGATGCAGAATTATCATCAGCTGAAGTTGGACTTGGTATTCGTGTTGCCAGTACATATTTTAATGTCTTGGCTGCGATTGATAATCTTAATTTTGCTGCAGCCGAAAAACGATCGCTCAGTCGACAACTTGAACAGGCCAAACAACGCTTCGAAGTAGGATTAACAGCAGTTACTGATGTTCAAGAAGCACAGGCTGGATATGATCGTGCATATGCTGATGAAATACGTGCAATAAACGAGATTGATAACGCTAAAGAGGCATTACGAGAAATTACCGGAATTTATTTACATGATCTGACTGGATTATCAGACACTATGCCTCTGGTATCACCCGACCCTGATGACATTGAAGCGTGGTCAAAAATGGCTGTAATAGAAAATCTTACTGTTATAGCAGCAGTCCATGCTGTAGATATAGCCAGAGATGAAATAAAAGTTCAAAATGCGGGACATATGCCTACCGTTGATCTTAGTGCAAGACGTTCATATAGTGAGAGTGATACCGCCGGTGATAGCGAAAATACAAATAGTAGTATTTCCCTCCAGTTAAATGTACCTATCTATTCAGGTGGTGCTGTATCCTCACGCGTTAGAGCGTCCACAGAGAGACTCGAGCAGCAGTTAGAACGACTTGAACAGATCCGTCGTCAAGTACATCGGGAAGTCAGAGAATCATATCTAGGTGTAATGTCAGGAATTAGTCAGATTAAAGCCTTACAACAAGCAGTTCATTCAAGTGAAGTAGCGCTGGAAGCGACACAGACTGGATTTGAGGTAGGTACACGTACCGCCGTTGACGTAGTGCAATCTGAACGTGCAACTTTTCAAACAAAACGCGACCTGGCTCGTGCCCGGTATGATTACATAGTAAATTCGCTAAATCTAAAGCAAGCAGCCGGAATACTTTCTGTGGACGATATTAAAGATGTAAATGGGTGGTTAAATTAATTATTAATTGTAGAGTTCGTTTGTGTAATTGTTTGAATGCATTTAATTAACACAGATTTTTTTACAGGTTTACTCAAGTGCGCATTACAGCCCGCATCTATACATAATTCAACTTCTTCCTTGATAGCATGCGCTGTTAAGGCAATTATTGGAATTAAAATTTCACCTTTTTGACTCTCCCACTCCCTAATTTTACGTGTTGCTTCCCGCCCATCCATAACCGGCATTTGTACATCCATTAATACCACGTCAAATTTACCGTTAATATACATAGACACAGCTTCTTCACCATTTTCAGCCTCATCCACTATATAGGGTAATTTTTTCAAATAGGCCTTTACCAATAACCTGTTATCAGGATTATCATCCACTAACAAAATATGTAATGGCTTAATTTCGATATCATCCTTATCGACGATCGTTCCATTAAACGCATGATCCGTACCATACAAGACAGTATCGACCAACCTGTATAATTCCATCATTTTTATAGGTTTGGTCAAAAATATCTGTTGATTTCCTGTCAAATCCAGATTTTTCTGATTTTTATTTAATGTAGCAGGATTCAACATCATAATAGCTGGCGTGGTATTTCTGACTTTTCTTAGCTGTCGTATTAAAGAGAAGCCGTCCTCGCCGGGCATCTCCGAATCAACTAGCAATAATTGAATCTTGCTGTGATTATTGTCCTGATCATTTAGTAACTGAAAGGCTATATCAATGTCATTTACGGATGAAGACTTCGCACCAACTGCAGATAAATACGACATAAGCACATCACAATAATGTTTATTATCATCGACAATTAATATTCCACCCGTCTCAGGCTTAACTACTAACTTAACATTATTTTTTTGCCCTTCTGTAGCAGGCATTATTATTCGTGAAATAAACTTACTTCCCTTGCCTAATTCACTTTCGGCCCAGATTTTACCACCCATCATTTCTACCAAACGCCTGGAAATTGTAAGACCCAATCCTGTACCACCATATTTTCTTGTAGTTGACGAATCTTCCTGGGAAAAACTTTCAAATATTTCTTCGAGCTTATTCTTAGAAATGCCAGTACCTGTATCACTTACTGATAATTCAATTATGTTATTAGTGTCGACTACTTTAGATTTAACAGCAACAATGATTACACCTTCCTCAGTAAATTTGAGTGCATTACTTATAAGGTTTAGTAATATTTGTCTTAATCTAGTCGGATCACCCAACCTGAGAGGGAGAATATCAGGTTGAATATCGCATATAATCTCGATAGATTTCTCAGCTGCTTTGAGTGCATAAATTTCTACTGATTCTTCAATTGTATCAATGAGATTAAACTCAATTTCTTCGAGAGATAGTTGATCAGCCTCTATTTTTGATAGATCAAGTATATCATTCACCAGGCTTAATAATGTATCACCGGCTTTTTTAAAGACTGCAACATATTTTTTTTGCTCAAAATCAAGCTTGGTTTCAGCCAATAAATCTGACATGCCAATTATTGCATTTAATGGCGTTCTTATTTCATGGCTCATGCTTGCAAGAAAAGAAGATTTCATTAATGAAGCATCCAAAGCCTGATCTCTAGCCTTCGCCAGCTCTTTAGTCTGCGTAAAAACCTGATCTTCGATAACTGCATTTCTATCCCTTAGCTGTTGTTCCTGCTCATTCTTTGATTTAACTAATGCTACCAACAATAAGGTAATACCCGCACCAATCAGCATGGAAATAAATAACATGGTTTTATCAAGTTCTTCCCATGGCACATTTTTGGACATTGTTACCCTGACTGAGTAAAAAGGAAATTGTGTAATTCCTTCCGCAACAAAACCTGTCGCTAACCAGGTTTTATCAACTACTTCTTCATTTTGATACAGCAAGCGTCTACCGCTAAGACTTGCGGAATCACTAAGTAACGTGACCGATAAATTTGTATCATTGATATTGTTACCAGCAAGCTGTCTTGTATTAATCAATATCGCCACAAATCCAAATTTATCCTGCATTTGTGTCTGATAGGGTTGCGGCTCGACTGCGTGAAGTATCCAATAAGACCTCCAGTCATCACTGGTAAAATTAGAGCTCAGGGCAATAATTGAATCTGATTCAAATATAATATTTATAGCATTATCATAGGCATTATCACCTAACAATTCCTGTTCGGAAAATACAGCATCATTAGATCGGACACTTTGATAACGGACTGAATACGGTCTGTCTGAAGTATTACTTTGGTTTATACTCGTGACATAAACTACACTTTCAATATATGGGTGCAGACTTAGAATTGATGAAGTGATTGAGGAATATTGTTGTTGATCGAGATCTGGATTAACTGCCAGAAACGAAGATAGACTGTTGAGAGAATCATTGGCTGTCTGTACATTTCTAGTGACTGAGTCTTTTGTTGAGTTTGATAAAAGTTCAAATTCACGTGACTTAGACTCTTTTGCATTATCCCACGTAATAAAAAACAGGACCAGAGAAAATGTTATACCTAATAATGTTGTGACGGCATAATATAACCAAGTTAATTTTGGTTTATCTAAACTCATTTCAGAATACAGTATTTATTCGTATATTATCTCTAGCTGGCCAAGATAATCTTCCATGTTCTTAATCAGCTCGTCTATTCCATTTGTGACACCAGATTTTGCCTTGCTCTCAATCTCTGCACCAATTTCAGACAACCTATGAAAACCATAACCACCACCAACACCTTTTAGACTATGACCGATAGACTGCAATGTTTCGAGTTTAGCATTTATTAATGCCTCTTTAAGTGAGACAACGTCTTTATTTCTATTTACCAAAAAACCAGGTATTAGATCTTCAAGATCACTATCTATCGTAACGATAATTTTATCTAATTCTGTCATATGAATAACCTCTATGGTTTACTTAAACGATTCTGATTTTGCATCTTTCCTGAACTTCGATGGCTCTAAATTATGCTGGTTCAAAAGTTTATAAAACTCTGTCCTGTTTCTACCTGCAATAGTGGCCGCATTGGCAACATGACCATTGGTGATCCTTAATATACTAATTAAATATTTTTCCTCAAATTCTTGCCTTGCCTTTTTCAAGGTCTGAATTTTCCCAGGCTTACTCTGCAACGCTTTTTTTATAAAGCTAAGAGGTATGATATCTGTTTTGCATAAGGTTGCACACAGATCAACCACATTCATTAATTGTCTGATATTTCCCGGCCATTCGACCGACAACAAGTACTGCATTGCATCCGGTGAAAATCTTTTATCCTCTTTTTTATTTGCAGTGGCGTATAGATGTAAAAAATGTGCTGCGAGCAGTGGAATATCCTCTCTACGTTGAGACAATTTAGGAATAACGATAGGAACTACTTTCAATCTATAATATAAATCTTCTCGAAATTCGCTATTTTCCACTTTTTTTTCAAGGTCATTATGGGTCGCAGAAATTATCCTGACATCAATAGGAAAGGATTTTGTTGATCCAACAGGTCTTACTTCAAAATCCTGTAAAACCCTAAGCAACTTTACCTGTAATGTCAGTGGCATATCACCAATCTCATCGAGGAACAATGTTCCGCCATTTGCTGCCTGGAATAGACCTTCATGTTTACTAATTGCCCCGCTGAACGCCCCTTTCTCATGCCCAAACAATTCAGATTCTAGTAACTGTTCAGGAATCGCGCCACAATTTATAGCAATAAACGGATGGTTCTGGCGTGGACTAGCATCATGGATTGCCCTGGCAATTATTTCCTTACCTGTACCAGTTGCCCCTGTGATTAATACAGTTACATTGCTTTCAGCAACGGTATGTGACAATTCGAGCAGCTTTGCCATTACCTTACTCTGGAAGATGATATTTTTACTGAACGTATCCTTCGCGGCGGGATCAGAGGAAAGACGTAAATAACGTCTGACATTTGATAGTAGCTCAGTCTTGCCGATAGGCTTAGTCAGAAAGGCCGATGATCCCAGATGGGTTGCCTTGACTGCGTCAGGAATTTTTGCCTGACCACTTAATAAAATTACCGGCAATAACGGATCTTCTCCGTGTATAGCAGCAAGCAAATCGAGTCCGCTCATACCTGTCATAATTAAATCGGTTATTACAAGTGAGGGATTCAAGTTGGATAATTTTTCAAGTGCCTGTTCACCCGAACTGGAAGTGATTACCTCAAAATCTGCCTCATTTAACCATATAGAAAGTAGATCAAGTATCTCTTGATCATCATCAACAATCAGTATCTTAGATTTTTTATTTTCATTAACTGGCATCTGCTACTTACTCAACAGTGACTGACTTTGCAAGATTTCTTGGTTTATCTACGTCGGTACCCTTAACTAAAGCCACATGATATGCAAGTAACTGGAATGGTACACTGTATACAATAGGAGTCAGGTCGGAATGAACACGAGGTAATTTCAGATATTGACTATCCTCGTTTCCGTCCATTGAAACCCTCTCATCTGCAAAAGTAATTAATTGTCCACCTCTCGCTTTAACTTCTTCCAGATTGGATTTCAGCTTTTGTAATAACGCATCATTTGGTGCAACACTCACTACCGGCATTTTCTCATCGACCAGGGCAAGTGGTCCATGTTTAAGTTCACCGGCCGGATATGCCTCTGCATGTATATAGGAAATTTCTTTCAACTTAAGTGCACCTTCAAGCGCTACGGGATAATGTATGCCACGTCCCAGAAACAAAGCATGGTGTTTGTCAGCAAAAAGAGTAGCGATGTCAATAATCTTATCTTCCAGTTTCAGCACCTCTTCTACTTTTGATGACAGTTCACGTAATCCTGATACACCATCTGCTTCACGCTCGGCAGTTAGTCCATTATATTTCGCAAGCGCCAAGCAGAACCAGTATAACGCAGTCAACTGTGTGGTGAAGGCCTTGGTCGACGCGACACCGATTTCTGGTCCCGCATTCGTCATTAACCGAAGTGTAGAGTCACGCACCAAAGAACTACCAGGAACATTACATAATGCTAGCGTCCCAAGGTATCCAGCATCTTTAGCGAAAGACAATGCAGCCAAAGTGTCGGCGGTTTCACCAGACTGAGAGATAGCTATAAACAGCGTATTCTCCTGTACCAAAACTTTTCTGTACCTATATTCACTCGCTACATCAACGGCACATGGAATGCCGGCAATTTCTTCAAACCAATAACGAGCTATCAACCCAGCATGGTAGCTAGTTCCGCAGGCTACAATCTGCAACTGTTTTACATTTGCTAGCAAGGAATTAGCCTCCGGGCCCAATGCCTCAGGCAATACGTTATTTACGCCAAGTTTTCCAGCCAGAGTATCTATAATGGCACGTGGTTGTTCATATATTTCCTTGTGCATAAAATGACGATGGCCATCGGTGTCTGCGGTAAAATTTGCGTACTCATATCGTTGAATATTCGCCGTTGCAACGTTACCCTTTGAGTCCAATATTTTGACGCCATTAACATTAATTATTCCGTGCTCTCCGTCTTGCAGATAGATGAATTGGTCAGTTACTTGCAATATTGCAAGTGGATCCGATGCAATATAGTTTTCACTCTTTCCAACGCCTATAACTAATGGACTGCCTTTTCTTGCAAAATATACAGAATCAGGGTCAGCACTGAAAATAACGCCCAAGGCGTAGGACCCTTCTAATTCATTGAGTACCTTTTGAAATGCCAACAGTATTTCCTGACTATCATTGATATAGAAATGTAAAAGGTGTGCTATGACTTCGGTATCGGTATCCGAATTAAATTCATACCCCGCATCCTCCAATCGTTTACGCAAGGACTGATGATTTTCAACAATTCCATTATGAACAACAGCGACACAATCATTTGATACATGTGGATGAGCGTTATTTTCAGTAGGACGACCATGAGTGGCCCACCGGGTATGTGCAATGCCAAGCGTTCCAGATATTGTCTGTGCATTGAGCATGTTAGATAGATCAGATACTCTTCCAGCTGTCCGTAGCCGCTTTATCGAATGGTCATGCATGAGAGCAACCCCCGCCGAATCATAACCCCTGTATTCAAGGCGAGACAATCCTTCTACTAGAATCGGGGTTATATCGCGCATTGCAGCACCACCTACAATTCCACACATAAAAGAATCGTTCCTTATATTTTGTGTCTAACCAGTTACCAGATTGAAATTAACGATTGATTAAAATTTTTCACGCAAAAATTTATTGCTGTACGCTTTCAACCGACCCAACCCAATCCCATATTATATGATTATATTCTGAATTTTTAATTTTAATTGTAACTAACTAATATATATTAAAAATTTGACGTGACTATGTACAGAATATATAGCGGCAAGTTAATGAGAAAAGATATTAATCTTTATTTTTCTTAAAATTATTGTGCAGTTTTTATTTAAAACCTTAATAACTTTATCCCTGATGGAATCTGTTTTCTATCCAGAACTCCCTGTACATCAAAAACAATCCCCTCGCCCGCTTTAAGAAGATTTTGTATAAAAGTCCAACCCTGTTGACTAAACTCAGAGTGTGCGACAGCGAGTATCACTGCATCAGATTCTTTTACTTCATCTCTGTCAACGAGAGTAATGCCATAATGCTGTAATGTACTCTTTGGATCAGCAACGGGGTCATGCACCTGAACGGTTACACCAAAATCTTTTAAATAAGACACGATATCTATCACCCGGGTATTGCGGGTATCTGGTACGTTTTCCTTGAATGTAAAACCAAGAACCGTGACCACTATATTTTTAAAGGATCCCCCACCTCTAGCCAGTTCACGAATAATTTTCGACGCGACGAAATCACCCATACCGTCATTGATACGTCTGCCAGATAAAATTACCTGAGCACTGTAACCAAGAATCTCGGCCTTGTGAGTTAAGTAATAAGGATCCACACCAATGCAATGACCGCCAACCAACCCCGGACGGAAAGATAGAAAATTCCATTTTGTTGCCGCCGCGGCAATGACATCACCGGTATCAATATCCATCCGATCAAATATCAACGCCAGTTCATTAAACAGGGAGATATTGATATCACGTTGAGTATTTTCAATTACTTTTGCGGCTTCAGCCACCTTGATGGACGGGGCTTTATGGATACCCGCTATCACTACTGAACCGTATACCTGTGCAACAATTTCCAGAATTTCGGGTTGCTGTGCAGATACCACCTTGGTGATTTTGGTAAAGGTATGTTCTTTATCTCCAGGATTGATTCGTTCTGGGGAATAACCGACATAAAAGTCCTTTCCTGCAACAAGCCCTGATTTCTCCTCAAGTGTGGGGAGACAGACTTCTTCTGTGGCGCCGGGATATACTGTTGATTCATAAACCACAATATCCCCCGTTTTTAGTATCGCACCGACTATCTCACTGGCGCTGATCATGGGCGACAAATCCGGCTTCTTAGCTTCATCAATGGGCGTGGGAACCGCGATGATATGAAAATCTGCCTGTCTGAGGTCATCTGGCTCGGATGTAAATTTAATTTGTGACCCTTCCAATGTCTGCCGGTCAACTTCACCCGTACTATCCTGGCCTTGCTCAAGTTCAGCAATACGCGATTTATTGATATCAAAACCAACGACGCGGCCAATGGTAGAAAATGCCACGGCAGCAGGAAGTCCCACATATCCAAGCCCCACTACAGAAATTTTTCTATCCATGTTCTTTATTTCTCAGCATAGTAATCCTGATACCACTCAATAAAATGTTTTATCCCTGTCTCGATCGTGGTGTTGGGTGAAAAATTAACATCCCGTATCAAGTCATCCACATCCGCAAATGTCGCAGGCACGTCACCTGGCTGCATGGGTAAAAAGTTTTTTATCGCCTTTCTCCCCAAACAATTCTCAATGATCTCAATAAAATGCATTAATGGCACAGGTTCATGGTTACCAATATTGTATAGACGATAAGGCGCCAGGCTACTGGCTGGGTCAGGCACATCACCCGACCATTGCTGATTCGGTTCGGCAATTTTATCGAGCACATGAACAACCCCTGAAACAATGTCATTGATATAGGTAAAATCACGACTATGGTGCCCCTCATTGAAGATATCGATCGGTTCTCCAGCCAATATTTTTTGGGTAAAGATAAATAATGCCATGTCTGGTCTGCCCCACGGACCGTATACAGTAAAGAATCTGAGCCCGGTTGTTGGCAGATTATAGAGGTGGCTATAGGAATGGGCCATCAACTCATTTGATTTTTTGGTTGCACCATATAATGAATAAGGATGGTCAACATTACTATGAACTGAAAAAGGCATATTGGTATTCCCGCCATAGACAGAGCTAGACGATGCGTAAACCAGGTGCTCAACCAGGTGATGCCTGCACCCTTCAAGTATATTAAGAAAACCCGTCACGTTTGAATCAATGTAGGCGTGAGGGTCAGTTATGGAATAGCGCACACCCGCCTGGGCAGCCAGATGCACCACCCGTTGCGGTCTTTCATCGCGAAATAGCGCGTCACAACCCTCTCGGTCCGCGATATCCAATTTTACGAATTTAAAATTATCCTCACCTTCAATCTCTGCCAGACGGTCCATTTTTAGTTTAACATCGTAATAATCATTCAGATTATCAATACCAATGACATTATCCCCTCGTTTCAGTAGCGCCTTTGCCACTGTTGACCCAATAAATCCCGCGACCCCTGTTACTAATATCTTCATAGTTTTGAAATTTCAGAAAGTTAACTTGTTCTATTTAAGTTTGATTTAATAATGCTATAGATGGAAATCCTATCATATAGGATGCATAGCAAATAGTAGTGGGAATTATAAAGAATGTGGCTATAAAAAGTTTGGATAATTGAGGGCATTCATCACAGATGAGTGCAAATTCATTTTGCTGGATATTCTTACAGGTTATGTCAATAACAAAAGGTACCGATTTAAATATTTATGCTCTGCTTCCTGGTTATACGTGGTTGTTTTAAACAATATATTCCTTCTTAATTGTTATTGAAGAAAAATTTCCTGAGGATCTGGCTATCTTAGAGAAAATAGTACGGAATAGTGTTTCATGTTTCTACTAGAGGATGACGTCAAATATTCTACAAAAATCTCAATGTCAAAATAAAACAGGGTTGACGGAGGATACATCCGTCAACCCTGTTTTATTAAGTTAATTTCAGTTTTAGTGCAGTTTCTACAATCTATGCACCTTTGCGTTTCGAGCTTAAGAAGACCGCCAACAGACCCATACCCATTAAGGCAAGCGGTGCAGGCTCTGGAACATTGGTTTGAGCATCATGAGATAATGGTGCTTTAGAAACAAGAGTTCCATCAGCTGATGAAATTTCATAAAGGTCAAAGTGCAAGCCAAAATTATCGTTAAGCCCTGAAGCATCGAAACCAAATGTAACAAAATAGAGGCCACCAAGGGGATCTAAATTTAAGAGAGGATCGCTCCCTGTAACACTTTGGGTATCGATAGCGTCACGGGTCTGACCCTCATCAAAAACGAATGCAACTTCTGTATAAAGTGTAGGAAACACACCATGATTTGGCAGCTCCGCGTCTGGATGTGCTGTTCCAAAGACCAAATCGCCATTTTGGTATGTCGTCGTACCAAACTCAAATGATCCGAAATCGGTGAGTAAGGCTATATCGTCTCCTTCGTTATTATCATATTTAAACAGGGAAACACTAACAAAGAAATTATTATCAGTATTTATCGTATCACCACTACCATTATCGTTTTGCCCATATGCTACCAAGGTACCTGAATCACCCTCAGAAAGTATTGTTTCACTCTCAGCGACACTGTAAGTACCACCAATGATATCTAACTGCAGAGAGGGAAAAGCATGAACATTTGCCGTTAACAGGGCAAGTAACGCGCCTCCCATAAAAGTTGCTACTAATTTTTTATTTATCTTAACCATTTACGTATCCTCACATTCATGAACTAATTTAGTTCTCCTGCTTAAATATAAGCAATACTCGTGCCAAAATAATTAATTCAATAAATACAACGAGTTAAATAAAACCACATCGATAAAGTTTAAATTAGTGTAAGAAAACAGACGACATAATCGGTTAATCACAACATTAGGCAGCAGCATAAAGTAATAAAATATCTATAAATTCAATAAGTTAAACAATAATTACTTGCTATTATATGCTAATCAAGATTTGTAAAGATTACCGACATCTTCGTCAACGAAAGGCTTACCACACGCAATCACATACCGACAAATCACAATAATAGTTAACCTTCATCTCTTTCTTATGAATTACTAAATAGAAGAATATTTGTCGGGTATACATCACGTTTGGTACTTAGTTTAAGGTATTTCCTTGAATTCCTCATTAGAAAACTGGCTTTCAAGGCCCACATTACCAATCGCAGTGATCTCGAAAAAACGTGGCCCCGATGTAAATCCCACGGTCCATTCTGTCGCGGTCGCATCGGTTATATCAATAACCTCTGCCCGGCTTCCGGATGTAGGGCCGTGATACACCTTGAATGCTTCAAGTACTAATCCCGACCCATCTTCGGTGAGCGTCGGCGCGGTCCAGGTAAGCCGGGCGGCTTTTACGGGCAGTAGTTTGATGTCAATACTGGAAGAACCTGCAAGACCATTGCAATTGACCTTAACATCAAACACATCGGACGCCACGTTGTCGCCAGGGGATA
>JBNMOP010000004.1:0-51740 GCA_051275005.1 Gammaproteobacteria bacterium
GGGGCGGATACTAAGAAAATTGTTAATGATTCCCTCGGCGCACTAAGAGATAAGCTAGCTGATGATCTTAACTTGTACCAGGGGACATGGTGCCCAGTGTGGATTACTGATTTCCCGATGTTCGGCTTTAATGAACAGGAAAATCGTTGGGACTCTTTACATCACCCTTTTACAGCGCCACAAGTTGATGACATCGATGCTCTAAAATCTGATCCAGGCAATTGTATGTCACGGGCTTACGACCTTGTATTAAATGGAAGCGAAATTGGAGGCGGGTCAATTCGTATACACCAGCCCGACATGCAAAGGGCGGTACTGCAAACGCTTGGAATAGAGAAAGAAGAAGCAGATGAGAAATTTGGTTTTCTTATCGATGCACTAAATTACGGATGTCCGCCACATGGTGGTATGGCATTTGGTCTGGATCGTATTGTGATGCTAATGACTGACTCCAAATCTATCCGTGATGTTATCGCATTTCCAAAAACTCAAACGGCAAGTTGTTTACTAACATCTGCCCCATCACAAGCATCAGACAAACAATTACGTGAGCTAGGAATTCGAACTACTACCAAGCCGATACCTAAGCCATAACACGTCAATTGACCTGGTGTAAACGCGACACTACTATAGTAGTGTATTTATTCCACAGACGATTATATGATAGCTAATCCCCATCACCATTATTCTCTAGCGGCGGATAGTGAATCTAGCGAACTAAATTATTTGGAATACCATGCGTTACAAAATATTATTACTTATAGCAACGCAAATCAGCATGTGACCGCTTTAGTTAATGTCTGGAATAACTAACAAGCAGGAACATATTTTATAAAATCTTTTACATAGTAACTTTAGGCGTAAACATTAACCTACTGAACAGGGATACCATGTGAATAATAATTCTCCCGAAATTCAAGACTATCGACTACCACCAGATCGTGTTCCTGAGACACTGGTTGAATCAATTACACAATCTGAACGAAGTGAGCTTATACGTCAGATAAAAGAACAACTAATAAAACAAAATGCCACGATTGTTGCGCACTATTATACCGAACCCGACCTGCAAATATTAGCAGATGAGACAGGTGGTTATGTTTCTGATTCTCTGGATATGGCCAGATTTGGAAATGAGGCCAGCGCCAAGACACTGGTTGTCTGTGGCGTTCGGTTTATGGGCGAAACCGCAAAGATACTTAACCCGGAAAAAAGGGTATTAATACCTGATCTTGAGGCGAATTGTTCTCTTGATATTGGATGTCCAGCAGATAAATTCAGTACCTTTTGTGACCTACACCCTGACAGAACAGTGGTTGTATATGCCAATACCAGCGCGGCGGTAAAGGCACGCGCCGACTGGATGGTGACATCGGGAAGCGCGGTAGATGTAGTTACATATCTCCATGAAAAAGGTGAAAAAATTATTTGGGCGCCAGATATCTATCTTGGAGAATATGTGCAGTCCCAGACCAGTGCAGACATGATGCTTTGGCAAGGTAGTTGCATTGTGCATGAAGAATTCAAAGGCAAGGAGTTATTTGAATTAAAACAAGAACACCCTGATGCGATTGTTCTTGTACATCCAGAATCTCCCGCCTCAGTGACTCAATATGCTGACGTTGTTGGCTCAACCACTGCGGTTATTAATGCAGTCAGGGAAATGGATGCGCAAAAATTTATTGTTGCAACGGATAATGGCATTTTTCATAAAATGAAACTTGCAGCGCCTGATAAAATTTTTATCGAAGCACCAACGGCAGGTAAAGGCGCGACATGTAAGAGTTGTGCACATTGTCCCTGGATGGCAATGAATAGCCTCAAAAAGCTCCTGCTGGTGTTGAAAACTGGTGACAATGAAATCTTGATTGGACCGGAATTAATTGAACGAGCCAGAATACCTATCCAACGGCTACTCGATTTTTCCCGCCAACATGACATGAACATTTATGGAAATAATGATGCCTAGAAACTAGTCACCAACGAGCAAAAGAATTGATTAACACACATACGTACTAAACAATGAAAAATGAAACCGTAATCCTGATCCATGGTCTATGGATGAACGGATGGGATATGTCATTGTTAAACTCCCGGATTCAAGATCATGGCTACAATATCACTCAATTTAGCTATAACAGCCTGAATCGCACCCCTTGCGAAAACGCTGTCATACTGCAGCAGAAAATACAAAATATTGATACCCCCATAATTCATTTTGTTTGTCACAGCCTCGGCGGTCTAATCATACGACATCTATTTTCTGATTTTCCAGAACAAAAACCTGGCAGGGTTGTAACCCTCGGATCACCGCATCAATCCAGTTATGCTGCATATCGCCTTTCCAAGCTGCCCTTTGGCCACCTCATGCTTGGGAAAAGTATAGAAAATGGTCTTTTAGGTAATACACCTAAATGGGGCGGTTCCCATGAACTTGGAAGTATTGCAGGTCGTCTACGGTTTGGGTTTGGGTTAGGGATATTAATATCGAATATTCCATTACCCAACGACGGTTCAGTTAGCATTGATGAAACTAAAATGGAGATGATGAAAGACCATGTTATTGTCTATGCATCACATTTCGGTCTACTTCTATCTACCAAGGCCGCCCATTTATGTGTCGAATTTATAAAAAATGGGACGTTTAAGTCTATTTAATGCAATAGATGCAAATGTTACAATTCATGCAATATATAATTAGTGAGCATATACATGGCAGGACATAGTAAATGGGCAAATATTCAACACAGGAAAGGCAAGCAGGATGCCAAACGTGGCAAACTGTTTACTAAACTGATACGAGAAATTACCGTCTCCGCAAAACTGGGGGGAGGAGATCCAGACGCTAACCCCCGGTTACGATCAGCAATAGATACAGCATTATCCGGCAATATGACCAGAGAAACTATAGAACGCGCAGTCAAACGCGGCGCTGGGGATCTTGAAACCACTAATATTGAAGAAATCCGCTATGAAGGCTACGGACCAGGGGGTACTGCTGTTATTGTTGACTGCATGACAGACAATAAGAACCGGACAGTTGCTGAAGTCAGACATGCATTCAGCAAATATGGTGGGAATCTTGGAACAGACGGATCTGTAGCATACCTTTTTCAAAAATGTGGATTGATCTCACTACCCTCTGGTGCAGACGAAGATACCATTATAGCTATCGCTATTGATGCAGGTGCCGAAGACGTCATCAGCAACAATGATGGCTCATTCGATATTATTACTGACTCGGAAGATTTCATCCCTGTTAAGTCTGTCATTATCGCTGCAAAACTGGTCCCTGAGTCTGCTGCCATAACCATGCGTGCTAGCACAAGCAGTGAACTTGATCTCGACAAGGCTAAGTCCATGATTGGATTAATTGATATGCTAGAAGACCTGGATGATGTTCAAAATGTTTACTCAAATGCAGAAATACCAGATGATATTCTGGCAGAATTAAATTAAATTAGTTTCACGATAAATTTCATGCGGGTTTCAATATTCTTCAGGTTATTGTAATGCTTGAAGAAATAAACACATCATAAAATGGATCTATGAATGACCAGAATTCTGGGTATTGATCCCGGCTCTCGTATCACCGGATACGGAATTATTGAGATGAATGGTAATTACGCCAAACATCTTACACATGGCGTCATTCGCTTACAAACAACTGATATTTCAGAAAAATTACAATTTTTATTTAGACGACTTACCGCTATTATTCATGAATTTCACCCGCAAGAAGTCTCTATTGAAAAGGTTTTTCTTCACAAAAATGCCGACTCGGCATTAAAACTTGGGCAGGCTCGTGGTTGTGCAATTACCGCCTGCGCTGAAATGGAGCTACCAGTGTATGAATATACGGCAAATCAAGTTAAACAGGCGACGGTGGGAAAAGGACACGCGGCAAAAGAACAGGTCCAACACATGATTAAAATACTACTTTGTCTTGACACAATACCTCAGGTTGATGCGGCCGACGGACTTGCTATTGCTTTATGTCATGGACATTCCCGCGAAGGATTACTGCGCATGTCAGGTGTTACGGGAATCAGCAGAGGAAGATTAAAATGATTGGATCCTTACGCGGAAAATTATTACATAAACAACCACCTAATCTATCTATTGATGTGGCTGGCGTAGGTTACGAGGTTGAAGCACCGATGACGACTTTTTATCAACTCCCTGCAGTTGGTGAAGATATATTTATATTTACTCATCTGGCAATACGTGATGATGCCCATCTGTTATTTGGCTTCGCAACAGAGGATGAAAGACGATTATTTAGAACCCTAATCAAGGTAAACGGTGTAGGCGCTAAAATGGCATTGACTATTTTATCCAGCATTGAGGCTGATGAATTTACCAAATGCATAAAAGATGGAAATACAGAACGACTCATTCGGCTGCCAGGTGTAGGTAAAAAAACTGCAGAGCGTCTCGTAATTGAAATGCAAGACCGCTTGAAAGACTGGCAAACCGACTCCTCAGCCAAACCCTCTGGATCCCAAAACAAATCACATAATGTGTTTGCAGCTGATGAGGCCATCAGCGCTCTTATTTCATTAGGATATAAACCGCAAGAGGCTAGTCGATTCGTTCATGCAGTCTCCACTGAAGACATGGATAGTGAATCAATTATTAGAGCGGCCTTGAAGGCTTCAGTCAAATAGTGTGAATTTTTAATCTAAGGCCTATATTTCCACATTATCTCCATATGATTGCCATGATTAGCACCCTATAATATCGATATATACTGACACGGCTGTTTCTAAGAAATCATGATTCAACAAAGTCCACTAATCTCCGCAGAAGAAACTTCAGATGATGCTATCGTTGACTCTAGTTTACGTCCTCAATTACTTGCTGAATACATAGGTCAAACTGCAGTTCATGAACAAATGGGGATATTTATTGATGCAGCTAGACGTCGTTCTGAATCATTAGACCACGTATTAATTTTTGGCCCACCTGGCTTAGGCAAAACGACTCTGGCACATATCATTGCAAATGAAATGGGTGTAAACATGCGCCAAACATCTGGGCCTGTACTGGAAAGACCTGGTGATATTGCTGCGTTGCTAACAAATCTTGAACCAAAAGATGTATTATTTATTGACGAAATACATCGATTAAGCCCTGTAGTGGAGGAAATACTCTATCCAGCCATGGAAGACTATCAAATCGATATAATGATAGGTGAAGGACCTGCTGCCAGGGCCATTAAACTCGATATACCTCCTTTCACGCTAATTGGTGCCACTACCAGAGCGGGCCTATTAACTTCGCCCTTGCGAGATAGATTTGGAATTGTACAGAGACTGGAGTTTTATAATCGAAGCGAACTTTCCAATATTCTGGAGCGCTCGGCTAAAATTTTAAATGTTGGCCTGGATCAGAATGGAGCCGATGAAATTGCATCCCGATCACGCGGTACTCCTCGCATCGCAAACCGACTGCTCAGACGGGTTCGAGATTATGCCGAAGTCAGAGCCGATGGTCATGTGTCTGAATCTATTGCAAGGCAAGCACTGGATATGTTGAATGTTGATGAGCATGGTTTTGATATGATGGATCGAAAACTGTTACTCGCCATCATACAAAAATTTGATGGTGGACCAGTTGGGCTGGACAGTGTTGCTGCCGCTATAAGCGAAGAAAGGGATACAATAGAAGACGTAATTGAACCATATTTAATCCAGCAGGGTTTTATGATGCGTACCCCTCGAGGTAGAGTCGTTACACGTCAGGCATGGTTACATTTTGGTTTTGACCTGCCTAAGTCTATTAGCTCAGAGTCGGACATGTTTGATGACGAAAGCTAACTTAAATAATTCTGTTACTGAATTAGATATTCTGGAATTTAATTGGGAAGTACGTGTCTACTATGAAGACACGGATACTGCTGGGGTGGTTTACCATACAAATTATTTAAAATACATGGAACGGGCAAGGACTGAATGGCTCCGATTTGCAGGATATTCACAGCGGATATTAGCAAAGGATTTTCAAATTGCATTCGTGGTTGCAAATATTAATATAGATTTCATTGCCCCGGCAATATTTGACGAATTATTAAATGTGCATTCAACAATACCCTCTAGCGGGGGTTCAAAATTAGAGTTTAGACAGACCATCACAAATCAAAGCGAGCAGATGAAGTGCCATGGTGATATAAAAATAGCTTGTATAGACCCAAATACCTTTAAGCCCAAACGAATCCCTGACGAAATAAAGGCTAAACTTTGTTATGACAACTGACCTTTCGATATTCCAACTAATACTTGGCGCCAGCCTTATTGTCAAACTTGTAATGTTAATTCTTGTTGTCGCCTCATTGGCTTCCTGGACAATGATTTTTTCTAAAATGAAACTATTAAAAAATGCGCGCAGACAAGCAGATAAATTTGATGAAGTGTTTTGGTCTACTGAAGACCTTACGCCACTTTATACGAGCATTAGCAACAGACGAAACTCTGCTACGGGAATGGAGAAAATGTTTGAAGCAGGGTTTAGGGAATTTGCCCGACTTCGAAAACAAAAAAGTATTGATGCTGACTCCATAGTTGAAGGTGCACAACGTGCCATGCGAGTTTCACTGAACAAAGAAATTGAACACCTTGAAACAAACTTACCTTTTCTGGCCACTGTTGGGTCCACCAGTCCATACATTGGATTATTTGGAACAGTCTGGGGAATAATGAACAGTTTTCGCTCTCTTGGTAGCGTACAACAAGCAACGATCTCTATGGTTGCTCCAGGTATTTCAGAGGCGTTGATTGCTACGGCAATGGGGCTGTTTGCAGCAATACCTGCTGTTATTGCCTACAATCGCTACTCTGATGATGTTGAGCGATTGATTAATCGATATGACACATTTACAGAGGAATTTTCATCCATCCTCCATCGTTACGCTCATTCATAAAACTATGCCAATAATTAAAAATCATTATAAGAAATGAGACCCAGAAACAAAAAGAAACCAATGTCAGAAATTAATGTTGTGCCATACATTGATGTTATGTTGGTACTGTTAATAATTTTTATGATTACCGCACCATTGCTGAGTCAAGGCGTTAACGTTAATTTACCAAAAATATCCTCTGAGCCCATGTTACCAGAGCCAAATAATCCCCCTGTTATAATTAGTGTAGACAGCCAAGGAAATTATTACATTGCCTATGGTAGCGAAACAAAGGAAGACCAGGGGAAACCTGTGGCAGCTAATATATTAGTCAATAGGATTGCTGCACTGCTAAAATATGCAGCTGAACAGAACAGACCAAAAACAAGAGTTTTTATAAAAGGCGATACCAATGTTCCCTATGGCAGAGTAGTTGAATTAATGTCTATGCTACAAAATGCAGGTGTCGATGGGGTTGGTCTGGTAACTGAACCACCAGACGGTTAAATGATACACATATGAATTTAATACTCAGCAAACCGTTATTACTTTCAATTCTATTACATACCGTAGCATTCGGTATGTTATTGGTTAGTCTGGATCTTACGCCAACGCCCCGTCAGACTATAAGTAGTCAAGAAATTATTATCGATGCTGTATCGGTAAATAATGAACAGGTAGAACTAGAAATTGCAAAAATTAAAGAGATTGAACAACAAAAGATTAATGAGGAGTTAAGAAAACAACAGGCGTTAGAACAACAACTCAAGGAGCTACAGAAACAAACTAATGAAACAGAGCAAAAAAGAAAGGCAGAAGAAAAACGTCTGGTTGATCTGAAACAAAGACAACAAAATGAGGAAAAAAAACGTAAAGAAGAAGAACTGAAACTGGCCGATGTTAAAAAACAGCAAGAAGCTCTAAAAAAACAGCGCGAAGAACAAGAGAACAAACGTCTGCAAGCAGCGGAACAAAAAAAACAGGCAGAAATAAAACTAGCAGAAGAAAAGAAACGCCTGCAAGCCGAAGCCTCATTAAAACGTAAACTGGCAGAAGAAGAAAGACAGCAGAATGAGGCGCAAGACCGACAGGATGTCAATGAAATAAATAGCTATGTCGCCAGAATAACCGTCGCCATAGAAAGAGAGTTTAATACAGCAGGCTTACCTCCAGGGCTTTCTTGTATACTCCGCATCAGGATGATACCTGGTGGAGACGTAGTAGAAGCTAGAATCGACAAATCGAGCGGTAATGCTGTATTTGATAGCAGAGCGGAAATTGCTGTAAAGAGAGCGTCACCATTACCTGTACCTGACAATCCACGTATCTTTGGTAAAATGCGAGAAATCAGATTAACATTTGATCCATAACGGAGTTGAATTATAAATTATTATGATTAAATCGGTTTATGTTTTTTTATCATTGTTAGTAGCCAGTACTAATGTTGCGGCAGTTCTGGATATCACCATCACCCAGGGCATGGAAGAAGCCCTGCCTATTGCTATCGTCCCATTTGAATGGCAAGGGCCACCTGAAAACAGGCCTTTAGATATGCAAGTCACTATTGCAAATGATCTTTCACGTAGTGGACGATTCAGAACCATGTCTTCGGATGACATGCCTCAATCACCATCCCAATTTAGCCAGATAAATTTTGCAGATTGGCGATTGTTAGGAATAGAAAATATCGTCATTGGAACCGTTTTAAACCAGTCTAACGATGTATTTGATGTGGAATTTAGATTAATAAATGTCTACTCAGGCACACAGATTGCCGGCTTTCGTATTCCTGCTAAAAGGGACCAATTACGAAGAACTGCACATCGTATTAGTGATATTATTTTTGAAAAACTGACAGGCATTCGAGGTGCATTTGATACCCGTATTGCATATGTAACAGTAAAAAAACTATTAAATGGTAGTAAGCAACATACTTTACAAATTGCTGATGCCGATGGCTTCAACCCGAAAATTCTTCTTGAATCCAGCGAACCCCTTATGTCCCCCGCCTGGTCGCCAGATGGTACTAAAATTGCTTATGTTTCATTTGAGAATAAGAACTCAGCAATATATATTCAGGACATCCTTACCGGAAACCGCGAAAGAGTTGCTAATAATTCGGGTATAAATAGTGCGCCAGCCTGGTCACCGGACGGAACTAGATTAGCTATGACATTATCTAAAGAAGGAGATCCGGAAATCTTCATCCTGCATCTCCCAAGCAAAAATTTGCTAAGAATTACAAATAACCGAGCAATTGATACTGAACCGACATGGTCTCCTGACGGTAGTAGTCTAATATTTACATCTGACAGAGGCGGCGCACCACAGATTTATCAAGTAAACTCTACTGGTGGAAACCCTAGAAGATTGACGTTTGAGGGAAATTATAATACCCGCGCCAGGTTTTCACCTGATGGAAAATCAATATCTCTGGTACATCGATCTGCTGGACAAGATCGCGTAGCAGTAATGGATATAATACGAAAAGAAATAACTATTTTAACAAATTCCAGATTAGATGAATCCCCTAGCTTTTCTCCAAATGGAAGCATGATAATATATGCAACAACACGCCCCAATGGCTCTGAACTAGCCGCAGTATCAGCAGATGGGCGAGTTCATCAACGACTAGGGCTGCAGGACGGAGATGTACGAGAACCTGAATGGGGGCCATTCCCCCCACAATAAGCTAATCAATAACGATATTAATGAATGTTATGCTTTTATCCACCAGGTCCATTAAGGAGTGACCCAACATGATTATCCGAATTATATATATATTAACCATTACAGTAATTTTAAGTGCCTGCGGCAATTCAAATGTGAAAGAAGATGCAGACGTAGTTGAAGGCGGCGTTTCTAGCAACGGATCACAGACTAGTGACACTAGTAATACAACATCTTTTGGGACGGACAGTGATTCCCGCACAGGATTAAGTTTGCTGGACGATCCGGCCAGTCCTTTATCAGTACGAATACTTTATTTTGAATATGATAGTAGTGATATTCTGCCTGCCTATCGAGAGGTACTAGAAGCTCACGCCAATTATCTCTTACAAAACCCAACGATAACTATTTCACTTGAAGGCCACGCAGATGAAAGAGGATCACGTGAGTACAATTTAGCATTAGGAGAAAAACGATCACAAAGCGCGAAACAACGCATGATAGTTTTTGGCCCATCTTCTTCTCAAATTAGAGCAACCAGTTACGGAGAAGAACGGCCTGTAGTTGATGGTCATGATGATGAGTCATGGAGCCAGAATCGGCGCGTTGAAATCATATATTGATTGTATCAATATGACTTACATAATTACGTTTATACTCCGAACGCTAGGCATACTAACGCTAAGCATAGGGATTAGCTTTGCACAAGCGCCCGTAACAGGGACGGCCTCAGGGCTCGAAGAACTGAGTATTGCACAAAGACTAGCTCGATTGGAAAGTATGCTGCAAAGTCAGGGCTTGCTGGGAATGTTAGATCAATTACAACAACTACAGAGTGAAATAAGTCTCCTCAGGGGTGAGATTGAAACACAAAACTATACTCTCGAACAGCTGACTCGTCGTCAACGAGATCTCTATACAGATATCGATCAAAGGATTCAAAGGATTGAAGGTGACGGCCTGCCGTTAGAGGAAATTAGCATAGCTGTCCTTGATACTGAAAACATAGACGGCCCTCCACTTGAAACTCTGGCAGCAATGCCTAGTCTGGACAATTCAACATCTGCAATACAGTCAGATAGCCCATTACAACTTGAAATCGTCGACACTCAGACAATCCTGCCGACACAAAATATTGTCTATACCGCAGAAAATCAACCTGGTTCTGATACCCAAACTTCTGATGCCGCACACCAGGAGATTAGTCCTGTTACAGCTACACCAGATGCACCAGATGCACCTGTTGACCCGGTACAATTACAGGCTGAATATCAACAGGCATTTAATTTGTTAAGGCAATCTCTTTATGACCAATCTATACGCGCATTTCAGCAATTTCTAGCGTTACATCCAAACGATAAATATTCTGATAATGCTCAATACTGGTTGGCCGAAGCTTTTTATGTCAAACGCGAGTTTCAACAAGCCCTGCAAGAATACAATAATGTTATAAATCTATTTCCACAGAGCCAAAAAGTAAATGATGCTTTACTTAAAATCGGATTTACCTTATTTGAACTGGGAGATATGGCGGCAGCAAAAACAAAACTACAGGAATTAACTGAAAATCAACCAGGGACTACAGTCGCGCGTCTAGCAGATGAACGACTAAAAATAATTAATTCAGCAACCCCGATTACTGCACCCGTCACAAACTGAAACATAATGTCTTTAACCAAGACTAAGAGCAACCTTGCCTCTGAAATAGTCGGCAAATTATTGCGTGTAAACGAAATTTTTTTATCTCTGCAAGGCGAAACTTCTAAGTCTGGGCTACTCACAACTTTCATTCGGTTAACAGGCTGTCCTCTCCGTTGTCAATATTGTGATACAGCCTATGCATTTTATGAAGGCGACAAGCTAAGCATAAAACAGATTATAGATAAAATATCAACTTACAAAACGCACCATATAACCGTTACTGGCGGCGAACCTCTGGCACAACAAAATTGCCGCGAGCTTTTACACCATTTGTGCAATAAAAATTACAAAGTATCTCTAGAAACCAGTGGCGCAATGGATATATCGGAAATAGATCCTAGAGTAAAAATAATACTTGATTTAAAAACTCCTGGTTCAGGCGAATCAAATAAAAATATTTTAGAAAACATTCATCTTCTAAACAAGACTGATGAATTAAAATTTGTTATTTGTAACAATAATGATTACCAATGGGCAAAAAAATTACTACTCGAAATGATGTTACATAAAAAATGTGAGGTATTATTTTCCCCTAGCCACAATGAGCAAGATGCCAGACAATTGGCAGACTGGGTACTCCAGGATCAACTTCCCGTACGACTTCAGATTCAGTTACATAAGCACCTATGGGGAGATGTACGTGGAAAATAATAATTCATTGACAATATATACAGAGACCCAGATATAACAGTTTGCTTACAGAACTCTTATTCTTTCTATAGTTATCTGAACAATCCTCACATTATGAACAAAAAAGCAGTTGTACTATTATCCGGCGGACTGGATTCAGCCACAACATTAGCAATTGCAAACGCTCAAAAATATAAATGTTTTGCATTAACGTTCAGCTATGGGCAAAGACACAGTATTGAGGTTGAAGCTGCAAAAAAAATAGCTCGATCTTTTAATGTTACTGAGCATAAAATTCTAGAAGTAGATCTTACTCAATTAGGCGGCTCGGCATTAACTGACCTAAACATAAATGTCCCGAATGCTCCGTCTAATGGGATTCCAGACACTTACGTACCAGCGAGAAATACTATATTCCTGTCTTTTGCTCTCGCATATGCAGAAATTATTCAGGCATTTGAAATCTATATAGGTGTAAATGCTATTGATTACTCAGGTTACCCTGATTGCCGACCTGAATATATAAAATCATTTACGCATACTGCAAATTTGGCAACAAAAGCATCTGTCGAAGGTAATAAATTTATTATTCAAACGCCATTAATAAACATGACCAAGCCTCAAATAATTCAAGCAGGGTTAAAACTTGGGCTTGATTATTCTTTGACTATCTCCTGTTATCAGCCTGATTTGAATGGTCTTGCATGTGGCACCTGTGATTCCTGCAGACTTAGAAAAATTGGTTTTGAACAGGGAGGGATTACTGATCCCACTCTCTATATATAATAGTTAGAAAAAAAAAGTATTATGGACAACTCAGATCAACCGCAATCAGGCTATTCTAAACCTGATGGGTCTATTATAAAAAGTATAACAAAACCTGTACGTTTATTTGCTTCGTTGTTCCTCAGTATCAATGCACCATTTTTTGCAATCCAAATTACAGCCATAGGTTTATTTCTTCTTTGTGCCTATTTAGCCACGGTAAGCGATATATATCTAATTGTTGCAGGGATAATATTTGTTATCGCCAGCCAACTAAATCAATCTGCTGAGTTGATAACGTCTAACAATCAAGCTGAAGTTCAAAATTATAAAGTAATAAGTATTGTTATCCGCTATTTTGGTTATACAACTTTCTTCAGTGCTTGTGGAATTGCTGCTTACCTGGAAAATAGCGCCAACTTATATCTAATTTCAGTCTCCTTTGTAGTAATTTTATGGTCTTATCTGACGATATTGTTAACCAAACTAATCTCTTCTGACACACTTACAATGCAAAGTTTGGTCCTCTCCAATAGCATTAATGAACTACGCAAATCTACTCCATGCATCTGGGAACGCAGATATTTATACTTCTATCCAATGGTTAGATTTGAAAGCGTACCATTGGTGGTTCTAATAGCATCTGCATTCAATACATCGGGGTTATTATTTTGGTGTAGTACTGCAGCACTAATCTTATCAATTATTGTGATTCTAAGATTGTTAGGCCGTCATAACACGGATGAAGCTCACGCATTGAGACGGAGTGTTATCACATTCATATTCTATCTTTTTGGTGCAGCAATATTATTATACCTGGTATTACGATTGCCCATTGGTGAAGTAATGGAAGCCATTAACTCGGTTGGAGGAGAAGTAACATGGCTAATATTTTTTCCTGCTGTTTGGGCAATCCCCAATGCCATGACCCTAATGGTCTTATTAGATTACAGAATTTCATTTTTTGATGCACTCTATACTCAGCTCAGTGGAGATGGGTTTAACGGTATTACACCATTACTGGGCATGGGAGGAGAACCTTATAAGGCCAAACACCTGTCACGTTTTGTCCCACTACAAGACTCTAGCCGAGCAATAGTACAAAGCCGTTTAATTCATGCGTTGTCAGGCGTGATCTATACAGCAGTAATACTAACTATCTGTCTTCTTTTAATTGATTTTTCTAACTTACCTGGCTTAAAAGTTGCTTTGATTGTATTTACCATTGTTATGGTAATTGCGACTGTCTTAATTCTGTGGCTGACTATGTCTAAAGCGCCTACACAATTTACAGGCTTTATCCTGTCAAAGTTTAAATTGATTGAAGACTTTAGACACGACCCACTTAGCTGGTCAAAATTATTAGTAGCAACATCATATAGGCTGGTAGGCCGCACAGGGAGGTTTCTGGAGTTATATATAATTTTCCTTGTGCTGGAAATTATCCCGAGTTTTGCAGACCTTGTTCTTGTACAAGGCATGATAATGGCCAGCGTCAACCTCTTCTTCTTTGTTCCTCAAGGACTGGGGGTCAATGAAGCGGGCATTGTTTCTGCATTTGATATTATTGGTTATGCTGCTGCAACAGCTGTCGTATTTGGTCTTATCAGGAGAGCACGCATGGTAGTGTATACACTCACTGGACTGATAGTGTATGCCGCTGGCATGTTATTTTATGCAAGGAAGCCAGACCCGAACTAAAAATATTGTCCCAGACTATGACATTATTTCACTGAATGTATTGCAAATATAATCAATCTGCTCTTCCGTGTGTGCTGCACTAACACTAATACGGATTAAAGGCTTGTTTTGTGGAGATGCCGGAGGAAAAATTAAGTTAACATAGATTCCTTTTTCAATTAAGGATGACCATATCCTCAACACCTCTTCTGTTGAATCAAGTTGTGCTGATATAACTGGACCAGGCTCCGGCCCCAAGTTTAAACCTAAGCCCAACAAATGAGAATAAAGTTTATTTGCATTGTTCCAGAGTTGCTCACGCAATGCTGTACCATTTTTTAATAAAACCAACGCCGCACGTGCAGATGCAATATTGGAAGGTGAGGGTGAAGCAGTAAATATATAAGGGCGGCTTAAATAACGAATAACTTCGAGCTGCTGATGATTGCTAACACAGTAACCTCCAATACTACCCAGACTCTTACTGAACGTACCGGTTATGAAATCAACTGAATTACCTACCTCTGCAACTTCTACTAAACCCTGACCTGTATCACCAAGAACCCCGAGCGAATGAGCCTCATCTATAAGCAGGTAACTACCATATTTTTGCTTACATTTTGTGATCTCATCCAATGGAGCTGTATCGCCTAACATACTATAGATGCCTTCAACCACAATTAATGTAGACTGCGCCCTGTCACCGAGTCTATTTAATCTTTTATCCAAATCTGCCACATCGTTATGGCGAAATCTAATCACTTCTGCACCACTAAGCTTGCATCCATCATATATGCTTGCATGGCAGTGGGCATCAATAAGCAAAACATCACCGCTACCTACCAGAGCTGAAATAGTACCTAAATTAGCCTGATACCCTGTTGAAAATACTATGCCTGTCGCACAATTATAAAATTCTGCTAACTCGCGCTCCAGGGCGCGATGACTGTCATAATTACCATTCGCCATTCTTGAGCCCGTAGTACCAGTTCCTTCATCGTCAATAGCTTTATGAGCTGCAGCGATACATTCCGGGGCAAACGTAAGTCCGAGATAATTATTGGTGCCAGCCAATAATACCTTGCGCCCATCAATAGATGCTTCCGTCGACGAGTATAATTTCTCAATTTTTGTACCAAAAATATCAGGCCTAATTGAAAGAAGAGACTCACTCTCTTCAAGAAAGGTTGAAAATTTATCCAACAGCGACATTATTTTTCTGACTCTAGCTTGTAAATAACTTCTACCAGATCATTTACAGTCTGAACATCTGCCATCAGGTTTAAAGGCACTGAGACATCAAAATCATCTTCGATTTCCATAAGTAAATCTAGCACCTTTACTGAATCGAGTGCAAATTGCTCAGCAATATTAGTATCTGCAGTGATTTCTATATCAGCTTCTGCTGATTGTTTAAGCTGTTCGCTTACTTTAAATAAAATATCTTCTTTTGTGTGCATAATAACCTCGATTGATAGCTTTACTTTTTAGTTTCAACGGTTTTGCCAAGTCCTTTATCTAACGTAGTTTTAGGCTGCCATGCTGTATCTTCTACTATAGAACGATTGTCGCAAACCCAATCATGATGCATCAATTCTCTCACCTTTCCCGGTGTTAACATTGGTAAATAATTAAATATCCTTGAAATCGCCAGATTAATATATGATAGACACCGAATCAATAATACTGGCACAGAAACAATAAAGACTGGATGCCCCCAGACTTTACTTGATATTATTTTCAATGAATAACGATCATAGCCTCCAAAAGTACCATCATCAAGCTCATAAATCTTTTGATAGGTTATATCAGTATTTATCCAATCGATAGTAGCCTGAACCAAATCATCAACATATATCAATCCGAATTTAGCGTCTGGTCTACCAGACATCGGCAAAAATCCAATTCTGGTTAAATATAGTAATGGAGATAACTCTCGATCACCTGGGCCATACACTGCAGTTGGACGAAAAATAGACCACTTCATCTCATTTGCTAGAGAGATTAGTACCTGCTCACCCTGATATTTACTACGTGCATACCAGGACAGGTCAGGCTCACGGGCTGCAAGAGAGGAGATTAATAAAAATCGAGGTTGTGTATTCTGTAGCAGAGTTGCCTTAATCAGATTTTCTGTACCATTTACATTTGTCTGAATAAATTGTTTTAGATTATTTCCTCTAACCTGACCTGCACAATGAACAATCACATCGGCATCTTCAACGAGTTCATTTAATGCAATCTTATTCTCCAGATCCCCGATTACCCATTGCAGGTTAACCATATCCTGCTGAAGCGTTCTTGTTAACGCACGAACCTGCCAGTTATTTTTTAATAGAGCTTGTACTAAGCATTGACCGATGAAACCTGTCGCGCCGGTAACTGCGACGACCCCGGGCATGAATTAGTGATGAGATTCTGCTTGAAGTGACTGCGGATTTGAAAATCCAGTTCTTTCTAAAAACCCTTTGTATGCTGCTGCACGAGATAATTTACCTGATGAGGTTCTGGGAAGTGTGTGTGGCGGGACAAGTTCAACCAGGCAATGAATTCCAAAGGCATTATATACGAGGCGTTGTACTCTACTAATTAAGGACTGCCTCTCTTCTGCCGAAGACAGACGATTTTCTATGACTAGTACGACGGTGGAAATACCCTTACTATCAACTGCGGAAAATGCCGAGGTCTCTCGTGTCCGTATTTCTTGTTGCTGCTCAGCGATCTCTTCAATATCCTGGGCTCTAATATTTCTACCATTAATAATAATAATATCTTTGTGGCGACCAGTAAGATAAAGGTTGCCGTCTGATAAAAAGCCTAGATCACCAGTGTCCATCCGATTATCTGGTTTCATTACCCGTTTTGTAGCCTCGGGATCATTCACATACCCAGACATTAAGCTTGGACCCTGTAATAATACATGTCCTACTCTCATGTCCGGGAGTGACTTACCTTCCTCATCTACAACGATCACGGTATGTCCCGGCAAGGCCTTTCCGCAGTTTACAAAATCATTATATTTTCTGTTGTCCGATTCGACACAAACTGCAATACCTTTATCTGCAAGCAATTCGGTATCGACTTTTAATACCTCCAAACCACTACCAACATTTGAGAAAGTTACCGCTATACATGCCTCAGCAAGACCATAGCAGGGCAGGAATGCATTGGAATCAAATCCAACGGATGAAAACTTATTTGTAAAATTCGTCAGGACTGTCGGGCTAATCATTTCGGCGCCAACTCCAGCGGCACGCCAACTACTTAAATCCAGGCCCTCAAGATCCGCTGTCCGTACTCGCAATGAACATAGTTCGAATCCAAACGGGGGACTAAAGGCGATTGTACACTTGTTTCGACTGATAATTCTCAACCATTGAATCGGGCGAACAGCAAAATCACGGGTACGTAGAAAATCTACTGACATCTGCGAGACCATTGGCGCCAATACCAATCCTATTAGTCCCATATCGTGATAGAAGGGTAACCACGATGCACATCGATCTTCAGGGCTTATTGTTAAAGCTTCCCTAACAATTCCCTGAAGGTTACTCATTACTGCTTTTTCAGTAATGATAACCCCTTGTGGGGCACGAGTACTGCCAGAAGTAAACTGTAAATATGCTACTTCATCCTGCTGGTTTTTTTGTAATTCTACATCTGGAGCCTGAATATTATCTAAAAGTTCAGGGGTGCCAACCCACTTGATAGAATCCAGATCTAAGACAGCCTCTTCCAAGAAAGAAATGTATTCTTTATTTGCTACGGCAATGGAGGCCTTGCTTACTGACATCATGCCTCGCAATTGCTTGACATATATATCATGACTTCCAAGATTTACAGGAACAGGCATCGCAAAAGGAACCACCCCAGCATAACGGCAGGCAAAGAAAAGCGTTATAAATTCAGGCGTAGTATCGGCTATGATGGCAACATGCTCACCACGCTCAAGACCAAGTCCTATTAATCGCTTAGCGGTCGTCCGGGCATTTTCTTGCAAATCTTTATACGTGAGTACAGATTTCAGCTTTCCCCTGGCGTCATAAAAATTATAACCAGTCAAACCAGTGGCTGCATAATCCAAGGCGTCAATGAGCGTCTCAAAATCAGCCAACCTTTTGGGTCGCGAGTTAAGAGTAACTGTAGATCTTAATTCAACCTGTACGTCACCTGTATGCAGATCGTCATTCGATTGCGCTGCAGGCGTCTTTATTTTGCTTATTTTAGAGAACAGAGTTCATACTCCCCATACAAAAGTGTCCTATCCCGCTGATAATATAAAAGAATTTTACGTAGTATGCTAGCATTAATTGGGTAATATTTTAAGCCCGTTAATATGATCTTTAGGTTCACTATCCACTAGCCGAGTTTACTAAAGACGCGAAGTTTAAAGTATTCAGTAGACAAGATGCCAGCATTATTATCATTCTAGTCTAATGCAGGCATAATTATTTAATCATGTTAAGCATAGCAGTCCAGTCTGATACACTTTTATATACGTCATTTCAGACAACTTTTATTGACAGAATAATACTGTAATTCATTGTTTTTTAGGCAATAATTACAAAAAACATGATATCCTTTAGTTGCTAAACAAACTTGGAAAAGTCGTGACCACTTCAAACTATATATTACCGTCTGATAATTTGACTGTCGTCCCGGTAAGCTCACGACGAGAATTAAAAATCTTCATACAGGTACCTTGGCACATATATTCTGACGATCCACAGTGGGTCCCACCCTTACGACTAGAACGCCGATTACACTTTTCATCTTTGAACCCATATTTCAAACAAGCTAAATGGCAAGCATGGGTAGCTTTTCGTGGTAAACATCCCGTAGGTAGAATTTCAGCTCAAATTGACCAGGTACACCGTAATCTTCACGGCAAACGCTCTGGACAATTCGGATTAATCGAAAGTATCAATGACCCCGAGGTATTTGCTGCACTATTTAAGTCCTGCGAGACATGGTTAAAGGATCAAAATTCAATAAATATTTCTGGCCCTTTTAACTTTTCAATAAATCAGGAATGTGGTGTTTTAGTCAGCGGGTTCGAAACACCACCGGTTATTTTAATGCCGCACTCCCGAGAATGGTATGGGCCCAAGATTGAAGAAAATGGATACCGTCCAGCAATGGACTTGCTTGCTTACTGGATTAATCTAGATTTTAAAGCATCACGCGTAATGAGTACAATTGTAAATCGCTATAAAAAACGGATTCATCTTAGAAGTCTTCGTCGCAATAAGTTTAAGGAAGAGCTGGAAATACTTCGAGATATTTTTAATGATGCCTGGTCAACAAATTGGGGCTATATTCCTTTTAGTAAAAAGGAGTTTGCAGAATTAGGTAATAGCTTGCGTTTTTTTATCCCTGATGAATTTATCCAAATAGCTGAACTTAATGGAAAGCCTGTCGCATTTATTGTTGTGTTGCCAAATATAAACGAAGTGCTGAGGATCTTAGATGGAAAGTTATTTCCTTTTGGATGGCTAAAGTTATTAAAGGCGGTTAAGAATAATGACATACGCACAGGACGCGTACCACTAATGGGGGTTCGTAAAGAATATCAGAATAGCCCAGTTGGCATGGCATTATCATTTATGGTGTGTAGTGCAGCCAGAGATCACGCTTCTAAAAAGGGCATAGAGGGTGTAGAAATGTCATGGATACTTGAGAACAACAAAGGAATGCGTAACATACTTGATAACGTAGGCAGCCCAGAATATAAACGATATCGAATCTATGAAAAAACAATATAAACAAAAAATGCATCCAATGGTACAACCAAATTAACTGATTGATTTTGTGAACATACTAAATTTTTATATTACCAGGGAAGTTATAAAACCATTTTTGGTAATTAGTTTTATCCTTATCGGGCTATTTACAAGTTTCAATACGGCGCGCTATCTTGCCGAAAACGTCACTGAAACGCTTGGCCTGTTGTTGATATCAAAACTAATCTTTTTAAAAACAATAATTGCCATGGAGGTATTGCTGCCAATCGCATTTTATGCAGCTATCATCGTAGCTCTGGGGCGTCTACATAGAGATCAAGAAATTATCGTTCTTAAGTCTGCAGGGATCAGTGAGAACTTTATCGTTAGGACTGTTTTTTTTATTAGCCTGTTAATTGGGATATTAGTTGGAACATTGTCCATTTATGGACGTCCATGGGCTTATGAACATATTTATCAACTTGATAATAGCGCTACAACTGAGCTGGACATAGAAAGATACCAAGCAAGGCGCTTTTATGGGAACAATGATAGCGGCAGCATTATATACATTAGTGATAAACAAGACGGAGGAGATAAATTAAACGGAGTATTTCACTATGTCAGAAAAGATAATACCAGCGACATAATATTGGCAAAGGAAGGGTATCAGGAACCAACGGGCGAATACCAGCCTCCTAAATTACACTTGCTGGATGGTTATATGTATCGAATGAATCACTCTTCCACAAGAGATTCAATTATTAAATTCTCCAGGTTTGTCTATATGCCTAGTCCAGATATTGCCCGTGACTATCAACGAAAAGCCGCTTCAACTTTTGAGCTAGGATTCTCAGATGACAACAGAGATACAGCTGAGTTTCAATGGCGAATTTCCAGGCCATTATCAGCGATTTTACTATCTATGATAGCTATCCCATTGAGCAGATCATCTCCCAGACAAGGGAAAAGTGAAAAAATTATTGCCGCGGCAGTAATATTTGCAATCTACTATAACCTAAGTGGGCTTGCACAAACCTGGGTTGAACAAGGTATCGTAGGCAGTATGCCAGGCATTTGGTGGTTGCATGTATTTATGTTGATAATTGTAATAATAATATTTTCTCCAAAATTTCAAAAATACTTTCAATCTGCATGAAGATTCTCGATCAATATTTAATTAAACAGATTTCGATGGGGATATTTGTTTCTACTCTAGTGTTGTTGCCACTATTTAGTTTTCTCGACTTGGTAGAACAACTTGACGATGTTGGCACCGGATTTTATAAAACTAGCGATGCTTTTCTATATGTCCTGCTGACTATGCCCAGACGGTTTATTCAACTCGCACCATTCATTGCACTTATGGGAAACGTTACTGCCCTTGGAAGACTTGCAGTTAATCACGAACTTATTTCTCTAAGGTCTGCTGGATATTCACCAATTAATATTAGCACGTCCTCATTGAAGGTTGGCTTAATATTATTGGTAATAATTACAATTTTTGAATTTTTTGTAGCCCCGATATTACAACAAAATGCCATCGCTTATCGAGCTGCCGCATTGGAGCAAAGTACAGTTGCAGGAAATAATCTTGGGATTTGGTCGCGCAATGATCAACATATTATTCGAATAGGCAATCTGCAACCTGATACGAAAAACGCCAGTGTTGAGATTGTGAATCTAAAACCTGATGGATTTCTTTCAGAATATATTTCAGCTGAGGGTTTTGAAATTGTCAGCGACAAAGAATGGACACTATATGATGTCACAAGCAAGTTATTACTTGATGATGAAATTATTTCGTCCAGAACCAGCAGCATGTCATGGGAAACATTTCTTGAACCTGACCAAATTACAACGCTAACTAAACAACCAGAAAGTCTATCGCCGACCGAATTGTACTATTATATAGAATACCTCCAGGACACTGGACAAGAATATGACATATATTCACTAGCATTATGGCGCAAACCAGGGGAAATATTAACGATGCTGGGGATGTTATTGTTGTCTGTTCCCTTTGTTGTTGGTTCCGTAAGAACCGGTTTTGCAAATAGGCTAGTGCTTGCCGGCGTTACAGGGATCGTTGTATATCTACTTAATCAAATATTCTCTAACATAGGACTGATTCTTAATCTCAATCCGTTATTGGTTGCGTTGGCGCCGGGAACAATGTTGATCTGGACTGCCCGACTTTGGCTTGGGCGCGTTAACTGAAGATTTTGTCTAGTTTATTAATTTCAATTTGAAACAATTAAATACGAACGATTATAAATCAGAAACCAGAATTTTATTAAATCCTGGTAGCGGTAAAGTACGTAAAAAAATTGAGCAGATAAAAAAAATTATATCCTCTATACCGGGCATAGAAACCCATGAGGCTTCCTCATTATCAGAAATAAATCAATCAATTGATCGTTTTATAATTTTACAAACAAAATTTCTGGTTATTATTGGAGGTGATGGCACGGTACAAGCAGTTATTGACAGGTACTTAACAAACAAAAATAAAACAGACTTGCCACATATTTTGATTATACCTGGTGGCACAACTAATATGACTGCTAAAGATATTGGCATTCATGGAGGTCCTGTAAAATTTGTCAAACGACTTAAATTACTAATGCTTGGCAAGCAAACAACAGCAACTGTTAATCGGTCTGCCTTAATTATTTCGCAGAATAACAAACCTGATATACATGGGATGTTTTTTGGCGCAGGACTTATATCGAATGGCTCTAAATACTTTCAAAATCATATTCGGAAGTCTGGCGTTACCGGAGAGCTTGCATCGTTTATAGTCGTATTAAATTTTATATTTAAAATGCTACTAGGCCAAACATCTGAATATTTAAACACTGTTGACGTACAACTTAAAAACGATGAGCGGGACTCTCAGAAATTAACTTCATTATTACTTTTCGCCACTACGCTTGATCGGCTATTATTTGGTCTAAAACCATACTGGGGATACGAACAAAAACCAGTACACTTTACCAATATCAAGAAAAATTCAAATAATTTTTTGCGCTCTTTATTCGCAATTATATGCATGCGCGGAGCATCCCTGCTTGAATCGGATGGCTATTACAGTAGCAATAGTCAGAATATTGAAATACATATGAATGGTAATTTTATAATTGACGGTGAAATATTTAATACTAATTACCACAACGGTCCGTTGAGAATATCTACAACAAAACCAATTAAGTTTGTAGTTCCTTAGATTAAATCAGGCCTATATAACCTTTGGCTCAAACCAACCACAATAATATTCCTGCATCTTTACTTACAGAAATTAGATTGCTGTGCGAAAGTAATGTTGTGGGTGGCGACTTTACAGAATTGATTGAACATCTAATATCTAAATATGGCAAATCAGTCTCTGCAATAATTTTATATGGATCATGTTTAAGAAATCAAAATTTTGAGAATGGTATAATTGATCTGTATGTTGTAATTAGTTCTTACGAGGCCGCATATGACAAAAAATCTTTAAGAATTCTAAACTCTTTATTAGCTCCAAATGTTTTTTATACAGAAGTTGGCGAGAATGAAAATAAAATTCGAGCTAAATATGCCGTTATATCATTAGAAGATTTAGACAATAGTGTAGAAAACTGGTTTCATTCTTATATCTGGTCTCGATTTGCTCAACCAGTACGTTTTTTATACACTCGAGATAGCGAGACAAAAATAAACTTGTACAATATTATTGCAAAATCTGTAATTAAGTTTTTAAACCTGACAATTGCTGCATTAGGTCCAGGGCGATTTAATACCGAAGCAATCTGGGTAAACGGCCTTACATTAACCTACGCGGCAGAACTAAGACCTGAACAAACAACCAGGGCACAGGATATTGCACACCAGTCGATAAGTGACTTAGTTCAATTAACACTGCATGCAGCCCCTGCAATTCAAGGAATTATAAAGGAACTGCCAGGAGGTTATTATCAAACAAACACGACTTCCACAAAAATGAAAAAATGCATGAGAATTTGGAGATTGCGACGCTGGCAGGGCCGGATACTTTCGATACTTCGTCTAATGAAAGCAGTATTTACATTTAAAGATTGTGTTGATTACGCAGCCTGGAAAATAAAGCGCCACACGGGAATAAATATCGAGGTTACCCCAATATTACAAAAACATCCCATTCTATTTGGTTTATATACGTTATGGCATTTACTCAGACGTAATACTTTACGTTAGTTGGCAAAAATTATTTTATAATCAGAAATAACGGTTAATTAAAATTTATTATATTTAAATGAACACACCACATAAAAAAAAGCAAAGACCAATAATTGCTATCGGATTATGGATAATAAAACGAGTAGAAAAAATATTGATTCACTATTCCATCGTAGGTAATGCACCTTTTTTTGATCCTGAGGATTTTTCCTGGACCAGCAGTCTAGAAGCACAATGGCAAACAATTCGAAAGGAATTAGATTTGATCCTTCAGCATCCTGAAAGAGTACCAAATTTTCAAGACATTTCGAAAGATCAAATCAATATTTCTAACGATGACTTATGGAAAACATTTTTTCTGTATGGCTATGGTTATAAAGAGGACAAAAATTGTAAGCTCTGCCCTGAGACAACCCGTATAGTAGAAGAAATTCCTGGAATGATGACAGCTTTTTTTTCAGTTTTAGCACCTGGAAAAATTATTCCTCCACACAGAGGTCCTTATAAAGGATTATTACGTTGCCATCTTGCACTCAAAGTGCCTGAACCGAAGGAACAGTGTTGGATCCAGGTTGACGAGAAAATAGAAAACTGGGAGGAGGGAAAATGCCTAGTGTTTGATGACACATATTCACACAATGTTCATAATAATACTGATGGTTCTAGAGTTGTCCTCTTTCTTGATATAGTCAGACCAGTACGTTTCCCCGGTTCTATTCTCAACAGAATTATATTAAGGCTAATTCAATGGTCGCCTTATATTCAAGATGCAAGAAAAAACCAACGTACCTGGGAATATAAAATAGGAAATAATTAAGTTTACACACAACAATCCTGCATCAATCAAAAAATCTATTAATAATAAATACTATTACAGTAAGAACTACACTAACTTTCTTCGTTTTCAGGATCCTCTCTTGAAGCTGCCTTTACAGATTGAGTTAATCTTAAATAATTATTATAAATCGTTCTGATCTCTCTTACATATGATGCAGCTTGTCCACATCGACACGCCTGAATTTCAATTCCATTTTTTTTATAAGGAACATTTAATTTTAATAATGCTGTTTCAACATTATTAAACCATTTGTTTTTATCTAGATTCAAAATTTCTGCCAATTCCCTGGCCCTCTTAACCCGGCTGTAGCCAGCATTGTAAGAAGCCAAAGTAAACCAGATTTTATCTTCTACATTTAGGTCGTCTTCAAACAACCCCATTAGGTAATTCATATAACGAATTCCTCCCCCGATACTATTTTCAGGATCATAAAGATCCTCAATACCTATCATTTGTGCCGTTGATGGCAATATCTGCATTAAACCTCCAGCTCCGGCATCAGAAATCGCTCTTGGATTAAATCTACTTTCCTGATACATCTGGGCAACAATTAATCTCCAGTCAAATCCATAATAATCAGCATATTTATGGACAATCTCATCGTATGGAGAAAGTTGGTCAACTTGCGCAAAAAGATTTGAATTTGTAATTCGAGCATTAGGTTTTTTGATGTATCTTGCATACGTTACATTGTAATAACCTTTTCTGTATTCAGTTGAAATAAATTCATTTAAAGCAGACAGCAATAGTGTATTAGAATGTCTAACAACCCAAACAAACGGCTGTGGCTCGCCCAGATTAAAATGAGCCTTAAGATTTAACTGACGCGACAGTTCTGCCTTCACCTCATGACTTGATATAACAGTTAGGTCAAATATACCTTGTGCGACATTGAACAATACAGACTCTGTGTTTAATTCTGTTCCAGTTTCTAAAATGGTAATGTCTACACCCTGTCTCTTGATCCTGCTCAACATCTCCTTGTACGGACTTTCCAAGGGCAGGTGAATTGTTCTACCTTGTAAATCTCTAACATCTACAATCAGGTCATCATCTCTGCCTACTAATACGGCTGAAGCGTAGTTATATGGAGCACTAACTTTTACAGATTGTGAAGTTATATAATTATTTTCTGGTGCAGATGCCGCAATCAGGTCACCCTTTCCATCACCCAGAAGCTCCAACATGGTTTTATGCGTATCTGCAATCACTACATCTAGACGCATTCCATGAGTTTCCGCAAATTTTTTAATTAAGTCGTATTCAAAACCTTTAAACCTACCCCGATCATAATAATAATTTACAGGACTTTGATATGTAATTAACCTTAGTAATTTTCTTTGTTTAATACTTGGAAAATCCTGGCGATAGCTTCTACTAATACCAGACTCTAGATGTTTTTTTGAAAGAAATTTATTAAGCGTCTTTAGCAGAACCACGGACTCTGGGCGTACCCCCCATGTCATAAATGACTCGTCTGACAAATCCATGGATACTCTTAAATTGTAGTTAAACTCAAGATCTACTGGCAAAGATAAACTGTCCAACACGACCAGATCATATTGTCCTGATTTTACACGTTTAAGTATCGTTTCCACACTGACTTCTTCAGGAATCTTCAATAGTTCCATGCTTTTATTTTCCACAGCAAGATTAGATAAATTTTTCCAAGCTGGTGAAGACACCTTTAATGCTACCTGTCTAACAAATAGGTCTTCTATATTATTTTGCGTATTACTGTCTGCTCGACCAATAACCTGATGTTTTGATATCGCCCATGGCAATGTATTTGTGATTCGACCTTGAATTGACTTTAGCAAATCATTATTTAAAGAGGCTACAAGGTCTGCTTCGCCTGCCTCTATTTTTGATATTAGTTCCGAGAAACCACTAACCATTTCTGTCTCCAGAACAAGACCCTCGGCAAGAGCAAATTGAGATAACAGGCTTTTTTCTTTGTTACTAATTACAGATACCCCTGCAGGGGACAATTGCAATATTTTCAGTATCTTTATCTTTTCAGAAGATGAATTTTGTAAAGGTGGAGATTGATTAGTGCCAAGAGATACATATGAGGACTGTTGAATAACTGCTATGGACGATGTCATTCTTGAATTAACACCAAGTAACAGGATAATTATTAACAGAGAGGAAATTACCCAAATTACAATACGTCTGAATCCGGAGGTGTCTTGACCTAGCAACCAATTCACCCCTCTAGCGTACGAAAAGTAGGCACACTATAGGGTAATCTTGTATTAAAATCTATATGTTGCGGTAATCATTATATAATTATACTAGATATAGTATGTAAGCTATTGAATAAAGAAAAAGTAGTGAAAGAATTATCAAATTTATACAACACTATAAACTATAGTAAGCACATACATACTTATTGTAATTCTTGATTTAGCGAGTTTAAACGATCTGGTGTGCCCACATCATGCCATTTGCCTTGGTAGTGTTCGCCAGTCACCTTTTCTTGGTTTATTGCCTGTCTTAATGCAGGTATAAATGAAATCATCTGCTTACCTGCATCATAAAATAATCTTGGTTGGTACACGCCAATTCCGCTGAAAGTCAGCATTATTTGACCATTCTCACCAACCGTACGTCCATGTAATGTGAAATCTCCATTAGAATTATGAGCAGGGTTATCTACCATAATAATATGTGCCAAATGGTCTGTGAGGGATTGCAGCGAGGAATAATTAAAATTTGTATAAATATCGCCGTTAATTAATATAAAAGGGGCGTTTCCCAAGAGAGGTAAAACATTGTGGACGCCGCCGCCTGTTCCTAAGGGCTCGATTCCTTCATGTGAATACCGGATATTTATCCCATAGTTTTTACCATTACCGAATTTTTTTTCGATTTTTTCTCCAAACCGCCCAGTGTTAATAATAACTTCACTCACAGATGCCTTGGCAAGGGCCTCAATATGATATTGAATTAATGATTTACCTCCAATATGTAATAGTGGTTTTGGTATTTCTTTTGTAAGTGGCAGCATTCTCTCACCCTTTCCTGCTGCCAATATCATTGCTTTCACTATCATTCTCCTAATCTTATGCTGCTGAAGTACAATTATTGTACATCGATGTGATGCAATGAGTGATTTGTAACGCAAGTTTGTTAACATCAATAAATTTAATTAATACTAACGAGATTGCAAAGATATGTTTCTATACTGTTTTGAAATAATTGCTGGACTAATATTGTTAATATTTGGCGCTGACCGCTTTGTTTCTGGTGCCGTCAGCATATCCCGCATATTAGGTATATCGCCCCTAATTATTGGAATTACCATAGTGGGTATGGCCACATCTGCACCAGAAATTCTGGTTGGATCAGTTGCAGCTATTGAAGGAAAAACAGGCATTGCGGTAGGGAATGCGATTGGATCAAATATTGCAAATATTAGCCTTGTGCTGGGTGGTGCTGCGTTTTTTTTGCCTTTTGTCGCCACCTCCAAAACTCTTGGTCGCGAATACCTGGTCATGATGGGCGCACTATTATTAGGCCTGATAGTTATGATTGATCTTAATTTAAGCAGGTTGGATGCATTTATACTGTTATCAGGATTAATAGCTTTTATATTCTGGTCTATCTATATGGCAAAACAGTCTCGAGCACCAGATCCATTAATAATAGAAACTGAACATCAAACACCAAAAACTTACAGTAAAATTAAATCAATAGTGATGTTAATACTCGGGCTTATCACACTATTACTTGGGGCTGAAATACTTGTAACAGGCGCAATTAATGTAGCAAAAGCCTTTGGCATAAGCGATGTGGTAATTGGGCTTACGATAATTGCCGTTGGAACCAGTCTTCCAGAGCTAGCGGCATCAATATCCAGTATAATCAAAAATGAAGCAGATATAGCTATCGGCAATATTATTGGTTCAAATATATTTAATATTTTTGCCGTCCTTAGCATCCCCGTACTTATTCACCCGGATAGCTTTGTCTCTGAAGTTTTAACTAGAGACGTATCAATTATGTTTATACTCTCTTTTATACTCGGATGGATAATATTCAAACGCAAGAAATTTGATAGGCCCGCAGGGCTAATCTTATTATCTATATTCCTGGGATACCAATCATGGCTTTTCACACATTCAACCGGAGTATGATGTGATAAACACTGCCGCTATTCTTAAACAGCGAAACATTGGTTATGCATGAAAATGATAAATTAATAAACTTGGGCAGGGCCGTGATTGAAACGGAGGCAAATGCTGTTTCAGCATTATCTAATCGTATTGGAATGGAATTTATTGTAGGTTGTAAGACAATTCTGGAATGCAGAGGAAGAGCTATAGTAATAGGTATGGGCAAATCAGGACATGTAGCAAACAAGATTGCCGCAACACTGGCCAGCACTGGCACACCTTCATTTTTTGTTCACCCAGGAGAGGCAAATCACGGAGATCTTGGCATGATCACAAGTCAGGATGTTGTAATAGCATTGTCTAACTCAGGTGAAACAGAAGAAATCCTGTCACTGTTGCCTGTTATTAAGCGTCTTGGCGTGCCATTGATAGCTCTGGTTGGGACACCGAACTCCACACTTGCCAATAATGCAAATGTTTTTATAGATGTAAGTGTAGAAAAAGAAGCCTGTCCTCTTGGATTGGCACCAACAGCAAGCACAACTGCTTCACTTGCAATGGGAGATGCTATTGCAATTGCATTATTGGAGGCACGTGGCTTTAGTAAAGATGATTTTGCAATGTCTCACCCCGGCGGCAATTTAGGTCGCAAATTATTATTAAAGGTTTTTAATATAATGCATAAGGATTTGCAAATTCCTTTGGTGAAAGTATCAACAAAGGCTAAAAGTGCATTAGCAGAAATGTCAGAAAAAAGATTGGGTGCAGTTATCATTGTTAATCATGAAAATCAAATACTGGGGATTTTTACCGACGGCGATATCCGCAGGGCACTTGATAATGAAGTTGATTTTAACAACGCTGTCATTGAAGATCTTATGACCGCGGACTGCAAAACTATTAATGAAACGGCGCTCGCTGCAGAGGCGTTAAAAATAATGGAAGATCATAAAATTAATGCATTGCCTGTCGTTGATAACAATAATTTTCTGAAAGGTATCATCAACATGCATGATTTACTGAGGGCAAAAGTTGTCTGACAAAAATAAAGCCATCGACAAAGCTTCAGCTATAAAACTTGCCGTTTTTGATGTTGATGGCGTCATGACTGATGGTCGCCTGATATATACAAAAAACCAGGAAGAGCACAAAATATTTCATGTGCATGACGGACTTGGGTTACAAATGCTGAAGAAATCAGGATGTGAAATCGCGATAGTTTCTTCACGCTCAAGTGACATTGTATTAAAACGAATGAACGAACTAAACATTGATATCATTTTACAAGGACAAAGCAACAAACGCGAAACAGTGCTTACCATAGTTAACAAATTAAACCTTAATCGATCTAATGTAGCTTACACTGGCGACGACATTCTGGACATTCCGGCAATGGGAGCATGCGGACTCGCGATCGCAGTAGCTAACGCACATCCATTGGTTAAAAAACACGCTGATTGGATTACAGAAAAATCGGGCGGGGCAGGGGCAGTAAGAGAAATTTGTGAATTGATTCTTTCTTCTCAGGGAAAACTAGAATCGATAAATAATAATTATATAATCTAATTACCTGATAAATAAATCTCTAAAAATTATAAAACAATAATGAAATTATTCTGGGCAAAATCATGTCAGGACGAATAGTGCTGATCGTCATTCTCGCCATAGCTGCATTAAGCAGCGGCTGGATGATGAATAGATTAATTAGACCTGTGCCGCAAGACCTCTCTAGCCTTGATATAGAACCCGATTATTACATGGAAGACTTTACTACAATTACCATTGGCGACGATGGACTGCCATTAAACACGCTTTATGCCATATACATGGAACATAATCCGGCCGATGATTCATTCCAACTTCAACAACCAAAACTGGAGATATACAGAACTGACAATAATCCTCTATATATAACCGCTGAAAAAGGCAGGGCTACCGATAACAATGAGGTAATATTGCTGCAAGGCAAGGTGAGAATGTGGGAAGAAAACAACGCTGGAGAAACTACACTGAATTTAGAAACATCTGAAGTCCGAATATTAGTCCTTGAAGAATACGCTGAGACCGACCAAAATGCGGTTATAACCGGCAAACATACAACTATTATTGGCCGAGGAGTTCGTGCAAACTTCAAAGATAGCCGACTGGAAATACTAAACCATGAACAAACAATTATTTCGCAACCTGACAAGATATAGCATCGCGCTGCTATATTTTATCTGCTTGATAGAAGCCCGTGCGCTTACAACGGATAAAAATCAGGATATCGAAATTGAATCCGATACTGTATACCTAGATGATACAAAAAGTCTCGGAATATATAACGGTAATGTAGTTATTGTGCAAGGAAGCATACGAATAACCGGAGACAAATTAACCGTTTTTTATACAACCGAAAATGAACTTGAAAAAATAATCGTTGAGGGCCTGCCAGCTACTTTTCGACAATTGCCGGACAATAGTGAAATATACGATGAGGCTGAAGCACTGATTATGGAATATCAGGAAAATATAAGCATGATTATCCTGACTAAAAAAGCTAAAGTTAACCAAGGCGATCGCAGGTTACTTGCGGAACATATTGAATACGACACTGAATTGAGCCAGGTCAGGGCCAAAGGCGGCACACCTGTTGATAATACAAACGAAGACACAAGAGTTAAATTGATAATTCCTGGCAAAAAAGATAACCCAGAGTCAACAAACTAATCTATTGTCGTAAATAATACTATCTAATGAGCATTCTGTCTGTACAGAACCTTTCAAAAAAATATCGTAAGCGCGAGGTTGTCCGCGATGTCAGTATTACCGTTAGCACGGGAGAAATAGTCGGCCTTTTGGGCCCAAATGGCGCAGGAAAGACTACAAGTTTTCATATGGTAGTAGGGCTCATTAATTGTGACAATGGAAAAATCAAGCTTAATGACTACGATATTAGCCATTTATCCATGGATAAACGCGCGCGAATGGGATTAGGCTATTTGCCTCAGGAATCCTCAATTTTTCGTAAATTATCTGTTGAAGATAATATTATGGCAATTCTTGAAACCCGGAAGTCATTGTCTTCTGATGAGGCAAAAAATCAACTCGAGGCACTGTTACAAGAATTCCACATTTCACACTTACGTAATAATCTCGGACAAAGTCTATCTGGAGGTGAGCGCCGAAGAGTAGAAATAGCAAGAGCACTGGCGGTTGACCCCGATTTTTTATTACTTGATGAACCGTTTGCCGGAATTGATCCCATATCTATATCAGATATTCAGCGTATTATTGGGTATTTAAGCAAGCGTGGTTTAGGCATATTAATAACTGACCACAATGTAAGGGAGACATTAGGTTCCTGTGACAGAGCATATATTGTAAACGATGGTCACATAATTGCAGAAGGCTCTCCTGACCAAATACTGGCAGATGAAAAGGTACGCGATATTTATCTAGGAGAACAATTTAGAATGTAACCTGCCACCTTAAAGATTTAAAAGATGGAATTTTGCGTTAATAAAATTAAATGAAACATTCGCTTCAGTTAAGGGTCAGCCAAAATCTGGCAATGACCCCTCAATTACAACAGGCAATTCGCCTGTTACAACTATCAAGTCTTGAGCTTAAAACTGAGATACAAGATGCGCTTGATTCAAATATGATGCTTGAAGTTGACGAAACCGATGAAGATAATGCAACAGAACCAGAACAACTATCAGAAACAAGAAACGAAACTGCAGAACTTGGACTAAAAGAAGAAATAGCAAACGTTGAAATCCCCGATGATCTACCGGTAGATACCGCCTGGGACGATATATATGATGGAAACGTAAACACCAGCACATCACAAAGTGTCGCAAATGAATATCTTGAACAGCAAAACACTGAAGAGCGTAGTTTAGCAGACCACCTCATGTGGCAACTCAATTTGACACCACTTTCAGATACAGACAGGTCCATAGCAATAACAATTATAGATTTTATTGATCGTGACGGGTATTTAACCTGTCCACTAGTTGAAATATTACCAATATTTGAAGACGAACCAGATACAGATATAGAAGAACTAGAGGCAGTACTACACTTAATACAATCCATGGAACCTGCAGGCATAGGCGCCAGGGACTTAAAGGAGTGCCTAATTCTTCAACTATTACAGTTACCAGACAACACACCTTGGTTAGTCGAGGCAAAAAACATAATAAACAATCACCTCGATTTTCTTGCATCTCATGATTACAGCCAACTCATGAAAAAAACTTCACTCAATCGTGAACAGCTATCAGAGGCAATTACGTTTATACAATCATTAAACCCAAGGCCGGGAGGCATAATTCATAATTTTCCTGTCCAATATATTGCCCCTGATATTTATGTAAAAAAAGATAATGAAAGATGGACGGTTGAACTTAATTCAGAATCCACGCCTCGTCTTAGAATTAATTCAGGCTACGCCGAGATGATAAAACGCGCAGACAATAGTCCTGACAATAACTCACTTAAGGAACATTTACAGGAAGCCCGATGGCTAATCAAAAGCCTGCAAAGCCGAAGCGAAACATTATTAAGGGTCGCGACTAGTATCGTTGAAAGGCAAAAAGCCTTTTTAAATCATGGCGAACAAGCCATGAAGCCAATGGTGCTACACGATATTGCTGAGGAATTAGACATGCACGAGTCAACCATTTCTAGGGTCACAACCAACAAATACATGCATACACCCAGAGGAATATATGAGCTAAAATTTTTTTTTTCTAGCCACGTTAGCACAGATTCTGGCGGAGCCGCATCCTCCACTGCAATACGCGCCCTTATTAAAAAGCTTATAACAAATGAAAACAACCAGAAACCATTAAGCGATAGCAAAATTGCACTTGTGCTTGGACAACAGGGTATAAAAGTTGCGAGAAGAACTATTGCCAAGTACCGAGAAGCCTTATCAATACCACCATCAAATGAACGAAAAAGACTAGTTTAAAACCAAATATTAAAAACGGAGAATATTATGCAAATAAATCTGACAGGGCACCATCTTGATATCACACCTGCGCTCAGATCATTCGTACATGAAAAATTAGAACGAATAGAACGGCATTTTGACCATATAACAAATATACACGTGATCCTAACAGTTGAAAAAGGCCGCCAAAAAGCTGAGGCATCTATACATGTGAATAAAGGAAATATATTTGCCAATGCGCAACATGATGATATGTATGCAGCAATTGATATGCTTATAGATAAACTGGATCGTCAAGTTATCAAACATAAAGAAAAACTGTCCAATCATAAATCTAATGCCAGCATTAAAACACAAGACCTAACCTAATTATTTTTTAAGAAAACAACTCATGGAAATTTCTGAAATTCTTTCACAAAACCGAGTGATCAAAATCACAGAGATGAGCAGCAAAAAAGCTGCGCTTGAGTCACTAGCCAGGTTGATTTCTTCTGCCGATCCAGTCCTTACACAATTTGAGGTTTTTGAAAGCCTGATTGCAAGAGAAAAGCTTGGTAGCACTGGTCTTGGTCATGGCATTGCATTGCCCCATGGCAGAAGAAAAGGAGGCAACCAAACAATAGGCGCATTCATGAAATTGCAAACGGGCGTAAAATATGACGCTATTGATCAAAAACCTGTCGACCTGCTTTTTGCCCTGCTTGTGCCCGAACAATCTACCGAAGAGCACCTGCAGGTTCTATCTAAACTTGCTACTATATTCAACGAAGATTCTCTAATAGGCAGCCTTAGAGAATGTGAAACGGCAGAAGCCATATTTGAGATACTGGTGGGCCAATAGAGCGAGGTGGTTTTAAAGACAGACGCACTTGTATTAACGCTAAAGCTTTTTTCTAATTTCTATTTTACCTGGAATAGAATACACCATGCCGCAACACAATATTTGTATCGTATGCTTAATATCTCACTGTAAACGGATACATAATAAGAATCAATACATCATGAACTCTGCAGAGCTATAATATAAATTACAACTAAATACTGAAAACAAGGTTTAATAATGTGAATGAAGCCGAAAACAGAAGAATTATTTTTGTCAGCGGCCTATCCGGGGCAGGCAAATCTATTGTTTTACATACCTTAGAAGATTTAGATTTTTATTGTATTGATAACTTTCCTATCGGATTGTTGCAAAATTTCTCTCAACAATTAGCGCATTATCCAAACTGGATAGCCATTGGAATTAATGCAAGATCACAGGAGTCATTAATTGCAACTATCAGTAATTTTATTGATGAATTAAGAGAATCTAAAATCAATGCTGAATTAATCTATCTTGAGGCGGAAAATGACATACTGATCAAAAGATATAATGAAACCAGAAGAAAACATCCGTTTAGTGATGCAAATCTACCTTTAAATGACGCGATTAATAACGAACACAATTTGTTAATCTCACTTGCTGAGAAAGCAGATTTCAAAATAGACACAAGTCATACCACAATACATGATTTGCGTAAATTGATTGGCCAAAGAGTTGTTGGCAGAAACCATAATTCACTTTCGATACAGCTTGAGTCTTTTGGTTATAAGTATGGCAACCCTCGTGATGCTGATTTTCAGTTTGATGTCCGATGTCTCCCAAATCCATATTGGGAAAAAAATCTTAGAAATTTTTCTGGCAAAGACCAGAAAGTAATAGAATTTTTAAGTAAGCAACCATTGGTCATGTTAATGACCGAACATTTAGTTAATTTTCTTTCTGAGTGGTTAAAACATTTTGAAGCAGAGAACCGCAGTTATCTAACGATTGCCATAGGATGCACGGGAGGACGACACAGATCTGTTTACCTTGTAGATAAACTTGGTGAATCAATTAGATCCAAAGGAAGGCAGGTAATCGTTAAACACAGAGACTTATAGAAAGGTCTGATACATGAAAAATAAAAAAATTCATATAACCAATAAACTAGGCTTGCACGCTCGCGCAGCCGCTAAATTTGTTCAGTCAGCGTCTACATTTAATTGCGATGTAATTGTACGTCACAAGGGAAAGGAAGTGAGCGGAAAAAGCATTATGGGAATAATGATGTTAGCTGCATCTAAAGGAAATTCAATTGATGTAATTACTTCTGGCACTGATGAAGATGCTGCACTAAACGAAATAGAGTCACTTATTGTGAATCGTTTTGGAGAAAATGAATAATCAATATATAAATTCATAAAATATGACTTACCTGCTCTGCCAAGGAAACATTATATTTAATTATCATCTATAATATTAAACAGTATTATTTTCTTTTTAGCTTCGGCTGACAATTCATAATTATGGACTTAATAAATAAAATTAGTTTCACCAGCAACTGAGATGACTAATAAAACTTGCTGAAATTTTGGTAACGATTATTCGATGCAAGATCTTGAATCACAGGAAAAGTTGTTAAAAGCTCTTGAAGCAAAGCTGCCCGAAGATATTCGGCGCCAATTTGACCAACTACACCCATCTGAAATAGCTGACCTTCTTGAAAGCCTACCTAAAAAAGACAGAAATACCGTCTGGAATCATATTGCGTTCGACATAAAGGGCGATGTTCTTTCTCATGCCCAGGACTCTGTCAGGGCAGGATTACTCGAGTTAATGCGCCCAGACGAGGTTGCTCAAGCAACCATGCATCTGGATGCAGATGATCTCGCAGACATACTCAATGACTTGCCAGAAACCATAGCTGACAATGTTTTGCTGTCCATGGATGTACAAAATCGGCAGCGTCTCACATCAGTGTTGTCTTATCCAGACGATACTGCTGGCGGGCTAATGAATCCTGATATTGTCTCAGTTCGTGCAGATGTATCACTAGACGTAGTTGCTCGATATCTACGACAACGAGGTAAATTACCAGAACAAACTGTTAACCTGATGGTAGTTGACAGGGAAAATACATATCTTGGTGTATTACCTTTGTCATATGTTCTTACAAATAATCCTGAGGTAAGTGTAGGGGAATTTCTAATTTCAGAAATTAACTTTCCAGACGATACTCCATCTAGGGAGGTTGCCAAGGCATTTGAACAACGAGATCTATTTTCTGCAGCAGTTGTTGACAATAAAGGGAAATTGCTTGGAAGCATAACTGTGGACGATGTACTCGACGTAATACAGGAACAAGCCGAGCAGACCGTACGCAACATGGCAGGCCTGGTTGACCACGACATGTTTGCGCCACTACTATCCAGCGCTAAATACCGAGGTATTTGGCTGGGTATTAATCTGATCGCAGCATTTCTGGCATCCTTTGTTGTAGGAAGGTTTGCAGAAACTATTCAGGAACTTGTAGCGTTAGCTGTTTTAATGCCTGTAGTTGCTAGCATGGGAGGTGTAGCAGGAAGTCAGACACTAAATATAACAATACGTGGATTAGCTACAGGACAAATTACCCGTGTGAATTCCCAAATTTTAATCAATAAAGAGCTTGGGGTCGGGATACTTAATGGCGTCACGTGGGCATGTGTAGTTGCATTTATAACTATCCTTTGGTTTGAAAATTATGCTTTGGGAGCAATAATCGGGCTAGCCATGGTTATTAATCTGGTTGTAGCCGCTTATGCCGGGGTAGTTATTCCTCTTATATTAAAAAAAGTTGGCGTCGATCCTGCAATCGCTGGCGGTGTTTTGTTAATTACCGTTACAGACGTGATAGGGTTTGCGACCTTTTTGGGACTAGCATCAATATATCTACTTAGCTAATTCTTGAATTTTATCTTACCAACTAAACAGGATCCACTGGGGCACAGACTTGCTGCGCAACTTATCAGTCCTTGATTCAAGGTATCCGTCGCCATCTTGATCTGTAAGAAAATAGGCCGGCCCCACAGAGGGTGTAATTTTCACCATATAGAGGTTGCCATTTACACGATACTCTTCCACAACAGAATCGTCCTTTTGTATTATTGTCACAGTTGGCTCTATGGGTTCACCGCTTTGTATAGAATCAGGAATATCTGGAGGAGGAAGAGCTTCTGCAAACTCACCACTGTCTTGAGCCACAACCAATCCCGTTAAACAAAACATTACCAATATTGTATTGAATTTATTCATGTAATATTTGCAGGCCGTTTTCCTTTATTGTCTTGTTAATTAATAATAGACCAAATTATCCTTCATAACATAATCTGTTCCATTTTATTTACGTATTTTACGGTTGCACGTTCATTTATGCCTTATTTTTTAACAACCACTTTTGTCAATTCTGGAACATCCAATATACTGATATAGCAACAGTTATAGTAATTTTCTTATAATTACCATAATAGTGAAATAAATCTACAATTTCGTTGAGAGGGCCTTCAGATCAATTTAAGAACAAGATGCCATAGTATTAAGTAGACTGATATCAAGAAACTTGGAGAAATATTTTTGTTTGCAACTTTATTAATCCACCTCAATAAATTATAAAATTTTCTTTATGATTTGCTGGATAGGTAAGTACTGAATGCTGTAATGTTAGAATGTTAAAAACAAAAACTTAATCATTGTAGATACAACAGTAAGGCTCGAGCTTTTTATATCCATGTCTAAAAAATTACTAGTTTTGGTTGATGGGTCCTATTATCTCTTTAGGGCTTATCACGCTATGCCAGATTTTACTAATTCTTCGGGAGAGCCCACTGGAGCAATATTTGGCGTAATTAATATGATTCACAAATTACTTGATGATTACAATCCTGATTATTTTGCGGTTGTGTTCGACGCCAAGGGTAAAAATTTCCGTAACGACCTATACCCGGACTACAAAGCAAACCGTCCCCCCATGCCCGACGACCTTTCCTGTCAAATTGCGCCTTTACATGAAATCATTAAAGCGGAAGGGTTCCCTTTGCTAATAATTGAAAATGTAGAAGCAGATGACGTTATCGCTAGTCTGGCGCAGTCTGCTGACAAATCGGGGATATCAACCATTATTTCAACAGGCGACAAGGATCTAGCGCAGATAGTAAACACCAAGATACATCTTATAAATACCATGACTAATACGCTGCTGGATCCAGAAGGAGTAGTAAAAAAATATGGCGTTATTCCGGAGAGAATAGTTGATTATTTAACGCTGGTCGGTGATAGCGCTGATAACGTGCCAGGCGTTCCCAAAGTTGGGCCTAAAACTGCAGTAAAGTGGATAAACGAATATGGTTCTCTAGACGAAATAATAAGACAGGCTAACGAAATAGGCGGCAAAGTCGGTGAAAATTTACGCGCCTCTCTTGATCAGTTAACCCTAAGCCGTGAGCTGGTAACGCTTCACTGTAATTTAAATCTTGGCGTAGAGATACCAGAATTATTCAAAAAAGAACCTGATCTTTATGTACTAGCGGAGTCATTCAAACGCTGGGGCTTTAACAGCTGGCTATCCCAATTGCCTATCAATCACACGGGCGACGCCGAGACTTCTAACGATCAGCAAAAACCGGTTAACTATGAAATTATTCTTACGGAGGAAGGTTTAAACAAATGGCAGAAATTACTGGAATGCGCTGAACTTATAGCATTTGATACAGAAACAACCAGTCTTGCATACATGAGAGCACAAATTGTAGGAATGTCTTTTTCTATCGAACCAGGCAATGCCATTTACATTCCAGTAGCCCATGATTATCCCGGCGCACCACCGCAACTTTCATTAGATATAGTTTTGTGTAAACTCGGATCAGTTTTATCCTCTCCACATGTAAAAAAGCTTGGACACAATCTAAAATATGATAAAAGCGTTCTCGCCAATTACGGCATAGAACTAAACGGCATAACACATGACTCAATGCTTGAATCATATGTGTTTAACAGCATGTCTGGAAGACATAACATGGATGCCTTGGCATTACGCTATCTTGACCATAAAACGATTCATTACGAAGACGTAACAGGCAAAGGTGCAAAACAATTACCATTTAATCAAGTTCCGTTAGAAGCGGCAGGTCCGTACGCTGCTGAAGACGCAGACATTGCCTTGCGCCTTCATAATCACATTTGGCCATTGCTCTCGGCAGAAGACGGGCTGAAGGAAGTTTATGAAAAACTAGAAATTCCCTTGATTAACGTTTTGTCACGCATTGAACGTACAGGCGTGTTTGTTGATGCCGACATGCTAAAAAAACAAAGTGCTGAATTGTCTGCCCGGATGATAAAAATTGAAAATGATGCTCAGCATCTGGCCGGGGAATACTTTAATATTTCCTCGCCGAAACAAATTCAAAACATCCTCTATGAAAAACTTGGTCTTCCAATATTATCAAAAACTCCTAAAGGACAGCCGTCTACTGCAGAATCCGTGTTACAGGAACTTTCACAGGAACATGAATTGCCAAGAATAATCCTGGAATACAGAACCTTGAGCAAACTCAAATCAACATATACCGATAAATTACCAGAACAAATCAATGAACAAACCGGGCGGATTCATACTTCTTATCACCAGGCCGTAGCTTCAACAGGACGATTATCATCAGCGGATCCAAATTTGCAAAATATCCCTGTAAAATCAGAAGAAGGGCGCAAGATTCGACAGGCTTTTATTGCCCCCCCTGGGTTTATGTTAGTCGCTGCAGACTATTCACAAATAGAATTAAGAATTATGGCCCACCTCTCTGGCGACGACACATTAATCGAGGCTTTTTCAGTCAACGAAGATGTTCATAGAAAAACTGCTGCTGAAATTTTTTCGGTTGTACCTGAGCAAGTCACGTCCGATCAACGTCGCGCCGCAAAAGCTATTAATTTCGGATTAATATACGGCATGTCTCCGTTTGGCCTGTCTAAACAATTGAGTATAGACATAAGCACAGCTAAAGATTATGTGGTTAGATATTTTGAAAAATATCCTGCAGTAAAACTTTATATGGACAATATTCGTGTACAGGCCAAGTCAGACGGATATGTGGAAACTATCTTCAAAAGGCGACTATACCTGCCAGAAATTAATTCTCGCAATGCAGCACGGCGACAATATGCAGAAAGAACTGCGATAAACGCACCGATGCAAGGTTCGGCGGCTGACTTAATCAAGCGTGCAATGATAAATATTGATACGCGACTATGTGGCAAAGCTGAAACTATCAAGATGATTATGCAAGTACACGATGAACTGGTATTTGAAATTGCTGAAGACTCCGTCAATTATTATATAGAGTTAATTAGGGAAATAATGACTTCTACGCCTGAAATTAGCGTTCCTGTTGTTGTTGATATAGGAATTGGTAAAAATTGGGACCAGGCTCATTGACAACTAATTTAATGGACTCGGGAATATATTTCTGGTTTAGTATTAATGTGCTAAAATTTAATCAACATTTAACGAAATTAAATATATCCTTTCCGCTTACTAAAAATTTACTCAAAACCTTCATACTCGGCAGATAATTCACGTGTTGTTAATCCCCGCAATCGATATCAAGGACGGCAAATGTGTCCGTCTACGCCAGGGGCGAATGGACGACGTTACTGTTTATAGCGAAAACCCTTTAGACATTGCTCAACGATGGGTATCAGAAGGCGCCAAGAGACTACATATTGTTGATCTAGATGGGGCAATCCAGGGCAAACCTGTCAACGCAGACCTTATACACAATATATCTGAGGCTCACCCTGGCATTGAAATTCAAGTTGGCGGAGGAATTCGAGATGAAGATTCCATTCAAACTTACCTGGATGCTGGTGTAAATTACGTCATTATTGGCACTCGAGCAGTAACAACGCCACATTTTGTGTCAAACATGTGTGTTGAGTTTCCTGGACATATTATTGTCGGTCTGGACGCAAAAGATGGAAAGCTCGCCACTGAGGGCTGGTCCAAACTTTCTAATCATGATGTGATAGATATTGCCCAAAGATTTGAAAAAAGCGGTGTTGCCTCAATAATATTTACAGATATTGGACGAGACGGAATGATGACCGCTGTAAATATTGAGGCAACACTGGAGCTTTGCCGTCAGATTACAATACCCGTTATTGCTTCTGGCGGCATCAGCAGCATGGACGATATTACTGCATTGTGTAACGTCGCGGAGGAAGGCATAGAAGGAGCAATCTCCGGACGAGCAATTTACGAAGGGACTCTCAATCATGCGGACGCACAAAAATTTATAAATGAGAATTGCGAAACTTAGCAGGCATAACATATGACGCTCGCAAAACGAGTGATCCCTTGCCTGGACGTAGATGCCGGCAGGGTTGTAAAAGGTGTTAAATTTGTTGATATTATAGACGCCGGAGACCCCGTAGAAATCGCAAGAAGATATGATCAACAGGGCGCTGATGAATTAACATTTCTAGATATAACCGCTAGTAGTGATAATCGCGATACGATGATCAAAGTTGTTGAGGACGTTGCAAGCCAGGTATTTATTCCTCTGACTGTGGGCGGAGGCATTAGAACGCTTGACGACATACGACGTATGTTAAACGCTGGCGCAGACAAGGTCAGCATAAACACAGCGGCAATACTTAACCCCGACCTTATTAAAACTGCCTCTGCAAAATTTGGTTCCCAATGTATTGTTGTTGCAATCGACGCTAAACAGACTGCAAAAGATAGTTCAGGATGGGAAGTTTATTCACATGGTGGACGGCATGATACAGAAATTGATGTAATTGAATGGGCAAAATTAGTTGAAACTCTTGGCGCAGGCGAGATACTGCTTACCAGCATGGACAGAGATGGAACTCGAAACGGGTTTGATTTGGCGCTAACCAGGGCAGTCAGCAAATCTGTTTCCATTCCTGTTATCGCATCAGGTGGTGTAGGTTGTCTGCAACATTTGGTTGATGGAATACTTGTAGGAAAAGCAGATGCTGTGCTTGCAGCAAGCATATTCCATTTTGGTGAACATACTGTACTAGAAGCAAAACATATGATGTCAAAAAATAATATTCCTGTAAGGTTAAAATATGACGACCGATCTGAATAGTTGGCTAAATGAAATTAACTGGAACAAAAACGGCCTGATACCCGCCGTCGCTCAAGATTTCAAAACCGGTAAAATCCTTATGCTTGCATGGATGAACAGAGAATCTTTACAAATGACAACGGAACATGGCAAAGCAGTATACTGGTCAAGAAAGAGAAAAAAACTATGGACCAAAGGCGAAACTTCTGGCCACATACAAAAAGTTAAGCAAGTAAGACTTGATTGCGACAAAGATACTATCTTACTGTCAGTCGAACAATCTGGCAGTATAGCCTGTCACACTGGCAGGCAAAGCTGTTTTTATTACCAACTTGATAAAAATCAGTGGAAAATATCAGAACCGATAATAAAAAATCCAAAATTAATATACAAATCAAATAGTTAATTATACAATCCTTGTTAAAATGACCGATATATTCGATAAAATTGCGGCGGTGTTAGAGCAAAGAAAAAGCCAAGACCCTAATTCCTCCTATGTCGCCGAGCTGTATCATAAAGGTACGGATGAAATTCTAAAAAAAGTTGGCGAAGAGGCTATAGAGACAATAATTGCGGCAAAAAGTAACAATTCAGAGGCACTTATTCATGAAACTGCTGATCTTTGGTTTCATACACTGATATTGCTAAGCCAACAAAATCTGACGCCAGGCATGGTTCTGAGCGAGCTTGAACGAAGATTCGGCAAATCAGGACTAAAAGAAAAGGCGGAGCGTTCCAAATAGCGGGTATAATCCCGACATTATACTAAATTAACGTACACGGAGATTTCACATGGGCATCAGTATTCCACAATTAATGATTATTTTACTAATTGTCGCATTACTCTTCGGCACAAAAAAACTGCGGAACATTGGTGGCGATCTCGGTTCAGCATTAAAAGGATTTAAAAATGCAATTAAAGATGATGAGCCCAAGGATGCTGAGAATTCAGAAAATGAAACAGTAAACGTTATCGATGGAGAAGTTCAAGATAATGAACAATCTGCCGAACATAAAGAAGAGAAAGTTTAATTAGATCGTCTCCCTCCTGCATTATCCCAAATATTTCTCCGGCCTGGCAGTAACTCAAGATGTTTGATATTAGTTTCCTGGAAATAAGCGTAATTTGTGTGATCACATTACTAGTAGTGGGGCCAGAGCGCTTGCCGGGTTTGATTCGTGATGTCAGTCGTGTAGTAAGAAAATTAAGGCGCATCGTTACTCAAACCCGCTATGAACTGGAAAGGGATTTTAATTTCGAGGAAGAGCGCAAGAAGCTGCAAACAGATTTGAAAAAAGATAGTGAAGGCTTAACTGGCGCAATTGACGAGCTTGACGATCTAATGAAAGTCGCCCCTGATAAAATTGATGACGAAGGTCGACCAACAACTAACACTATAAAGGATGAAAGTGCTGAGACTGATAAGCCGAACAGCAACCTGAGCGAGAAGACGGCAAATAAAGATAAGCTGTTAAGCCAATGAAAAATGAGAAGAACGCCACTAAAGAAGGTGAGGACCATGAACAACCTTTAATTGCTCATCTGGCTGAAATTCGGAACAGAATGATCCGCAGCATGATATGTGTACTTGTGGTATTTCTATTGCTCTCTCCCTTTTATTCGCAAATCTATACAACGATTGCAACCCCGCTTATTAGTCAATTACCCGAAGGAACAAATATGATTGCAACTGAAGTTGCATCGCCATTTTTTGTTCCATTTAAGCTTACCGGGTTTCTGGCGATCTTTATTTGTATGCCGTATTTACTTTATCAATTATGGGCTTTTGTTTCGCCGGGACTTTATAAAAACGAAAAGGGCTTTGCCATGCCTTTGCTAATTAGCAGTATTTTTCTGTTTTATGCAGGGATTTCATTTGCTTTTTACGTAGTTTTCCCCCTGGTGTTTTCATTTTTCACCTCAGTGGCTCCGGAAGGTGTCGCAGTAATGACTGATATAAGCCATTATCTAAATTTCATACTTAAAATGTTTTTTGCCTTCGGCCTGGCATTTGAAGTCCCTGTAGCAACAATACTTCTGGTCAGCTCAGGAATTGTTGAACATGAAGAACTCAAACGTAAAAGACCTTACATCGTAGTCGGCGCCTTTATTGTTGGTATGTTACTAACTCCGCCAGACATTATTTCACAGTTTCTGCTCGCGCTACCTATGTGGATATTATTTGAAGCGGGGCTTATTCTTAGCAAAAGATTTATTCCAGTCATTACAGATGAAAAAGAAGTGGACTCAACCGAGGATACTGCTGATGAGAAAAGTAATAATCCAGCCTCAGAATTTTACGACGACGTATAGCTACAGACAGTTAGACCTCTAAGTCTGTTCCCAAGGCAAATTATGATGCCGCCAGCCGCCAATATTGCCTCTATGTCGGCTCCTGTCCAGACCTCCTTCAAATCCTTCCGTAATATTTATTACATTGGTGAATCCGTTCTTTTTTAGTTCAATTGCGGCACTCATAGACCTTGCTCCGCTTCTGCAAAGCATCAAGACAGTCATTTCTTCCAGCGGAATATCTGCTCGTATTTCAATTAACTGTGATCTAACTTGGTTGGCAAAGTCGAGAACAATTTCCCATAATGGTGGCTCTTGCCAGGGAATATTTATCGCGCCGAATGGATGCCCAACAAAATCATATTCGACTTTTGAACGAACATCGATTAACACGGCTTGTTTTCTGGAATTTAGGATCACCAGTGCCTCAGGAGGTGAAATTTCCTGAATATGTGGTTTATTTTTTTTTAATGTCATGTCATACCCCTGCTTCGGTTTAGAATTACAACCGCGCAATAGAAATCTATGCCGCTGGTTATATAGTCCAAATATCAAAAAATTAAAAACTCATATGGCGGATAACATAAGAATATGGTGCAATATACACTTTAAATAATAATAATTCGTTTAGGAGAGAATAACATGACTATGGATGACCGTGATGGCGTCATCTGGTTTGATGGATCGCTACAACCCTGGCGAGACGCCAAAATCCATGTATTAACTCATACTCTGCATTATGGCATGGGTGTATTTGAAGGAATAAGGGCATACAAAGCAAATTTAGGAACGGCAATTTTCAGATTATCAGCACACACTAATCGATTGTATAATTCTGCACATATTATGCGAATCGCAATGCCGTTTGAACCAGACGAGATTAGTCAGGCCTGTCTTGACGTTGTTAAAAATAATAACCTCGAAACAGCGTATATCAGACCCGTGGTTTTTTATGGCTCTGAGGGCATGGGGCTGCGTGCTGATAATTTAAAAACCCATGTAGCTATTGCCGCCTGGGAGTGGGGATCTTATCTGGGTACTGAGGGCCTAGAAAATGGAATACGCATCAAGACATCTTCGTATACTCGCCATCATGTCAATATTTCTATGTGTAAGGCCAAAGCAAATGGTCACTATATTAACTCGATGCTTGCCTTACAGGAGGCGCAGGATGACGGCTATGATGAAGCGTTACTCCTGGACAATGAAGGCTATGTTGCTGAAGGTAGCGGTGAAAATATTTTTATTGTTCGCGATAATATAATTTATACACCGGACAGAACATCAGCTCTCGAAGGCATTACGCGTGACACAATTGTCGCACTTGCAGAAGAATGCGGTCATCAAGTAGAAGAAAAACGCATCACCAGGGACGAAGTCTACATCTCTGATGAGGCATTTTTTACCGGGACTGCAGCAGAAGTTACACCAATACGCGAACTTGATAATAGAAAAATCGGATCAGGTGGCCGAGGCCCAGTAACCACCAAACTACAGAAATTATATTTCGATTGTGTTCATGGTAAACATGATGGTCATTTAGATTGGTTAACATATGTAAACAAACAGGATTAATGCACTATGGTTACACATGCAACTGGCAAAAACACACCTAACGATAAAGAATCCTACGAATTAGCGCGGTCTGATCTCCCCCTGCACTGTCCTTTACCAGAGATGAGTTTATGGAATTCACATCCTCGGGTTTATTTACCGATAGAGAAAACAGGTAAAGCAAAGTGTCCCTATTGTGGAACTGATTTTATTCTTAAAGAATAACTGATTCGTCTTGACCATCCAAGACAAGCCAATAATAGTCTGGCGGATTTATGATGATTTGGCCGGACACTATTTACAAAGCCTTGGTTTAACTCAGGCACTTTCAAGACTATCGCCATGTCAAACATATCACATTAAAGCTCCCACACTTACTACAACGCTAATAGGACTATTAACCCACAACTTCACGTCGGCTGTTGCGCTGCCAGATCCTGACATTATTATTGGTGCAGGGCACGCGACCCACTTGCCAATAATTTGCGCAAAAATAATTCGCGGAGGGAAGTCTATTGTAATAATGAAACCCACTTTTCCCCCTTCCTGGTTTGACATATGCCTGATACCGGAACACGACACATTTAAAAACAGAAACAATATTGTATCTATTGTTGGTGCCCTCACTACTATTAGGTCTTGTGCTAAAAAAGAAGCTGGCAAAGGATTGCTTATGATAGGTGGGCCGTCAAAACATTATAACTGGAACGAAGTCACATTAATTGATCAAATAAAAAAAATTTGTGGCACACCTACTGTCAAATGGTTTTTAACTGATTCACGTCGCACGCCAGCATCAACAAAAAAAATCTTTTTGGATCTGAGCCGAGAGAACATCATCTATAAGCCACATACAAACACATCAAGAGAATGGTTAGAAGAACAACTTCAAACGTCTTCAACTGTGTGGGTAACTGAAGATAGTGTATCAATGATTAGCGAAGCGCTAAGTTCAGGATCAGGCGTCGGATTATTATCTATACCTGTAAAAAAACATGGGCGCATCAGCAATGCAATAAAATTATTATTAAAATCTAATCTGGTCACCTCTTTTGCCGAATGGCAATCAGGACAAAAACTGATGTCGACAAATCCAGCAATAAATGAGTCTGACCGTTGCGCAAATATATTGCTTGACCGTTTTTTCCGCCGGCTTAGACAAAAATGAATAACAGCAAAAACATGACTGTAATTCAGACCCTGCCCGCACTGGATGCTGGAGGAGTAGAGCGTGGAACCATAGAGATTGCAAAAGCACTGGTTACTAGAGGACATCGTTCCATAGTTGTCTCAGCTGGCGGTCGAATGTTGGAGGAACTAAACAGTATTGGCAGCGAACATATCACCTTACCGATAGGTGAAAAGTCACCCATGACACTCAAACATATTCCTCAACTTCGAAAACTATTGAAAGACAGCAACGCACTGATATTACATGCCAGATCAAGATTTCCTGCCTGGATTAGCTACCTGGCCATGACAGGACTAGAACGAAATTTACGACCATATTTTATTACAAGTGTTCACGGCCCATATAGTGTCAATCAATATAGCAAAATAATGATGCGAGGCGAGAAGATAATTGCAGTATCAAATTTCATAAAGAACTACATATGTGAGAACTATCCCGACACGGCACCAGAAAAAATTATTATGATTCCACGAGGGGTCTGCACCAAAGACTTTCCCTATGGTCATCGGCCAAATGGTATATGGACTTCTAATTGGAATTCAGAATATCCTCAAACTACAGGAAAAGTATTAATTACGTTGCCTGCTCGAACAACACGCTGGAAAGGTCACGAGGAATTTTTGGAATTGTTTAAGCTTTTGCGCTCAAACAAAGACATTCATGGCATTATTGTAGGCGGGCCACATCCTGGTAAAGAAGCCTATTATCGCGAGCTCAAGGAGAAAGTTCTAGACCTGGGAATGCAACACACAATAACTTTTACAGGACACCGTAATGACATACGAGAAATTATGAGCATCTCCAGCATAGTATTATCTTTATCAACGAAGCCCGAGGCGTTTGGCAGAACAATACTTGAATCATTGTCCTTAGGTGTTCCGGTAATATCGTATGATCATGGTGGAGCAAGAGAAATAATGCGTTCAATATTTCCTGCTGGTCTTGTACCCGACAAAAACAATAAGATTGCTATCGAAAAAATACGATCGTTTATAAAAACTCCCCCAACAGTACCAGAAACAAACCCGTTTACACTTGAGCGAATGCAAAATGAAACAATGGCACTATATGAATCATTGGCTTTCGATTCAAAAATAAAATAACACTAATTAATATTGTGCATGAGTATCTGCTTGAACGTAAAACCTGTGTTCGAGGTTAATTTACAACCTTAGTCAGTTACTGCTTATGCTTATAATAATCTTTTGCTAACTTGTCATAATATACTATCAGTAGTTACTTTTATTTGCACAACGGTAATATTTATCGAATTATTCCTCGCAAAAACAACCATTGCATTCTATGGTAGACGTTGTCCTCTACAAAATATATGGACATATACTTGAATGGTAATCAAATACTGAAATTAACAAATTACTTTTAATAATTGAACTGACATAATTGTTTATTTGTTATAACTGATAAAAAGCGAGAATAAATAGAATCCGTTAATGGTAATTATCTCTACCCAATGTTTTGCGCCTACGGCCGGAGGTATTGAGTCGGTGATGCATGAACTAGCTTCAAATATTTCCTCGTCGGGCAAAAAAGTTGTTGTATTTGCAGACCAAACGAAGAGCCCTCAACAACAACTGTTTGATTCGAGACAACCATTTACAACACATAGATATTCTGGCATAAGGCTCTTGCGCAGACAAAAAAAAGCAAGAGATATACATAAATATGTAAGCAATCTTGATGCTTACAACCAAAAAATTCTATTGGTTGATAGTTGGAAAAGCATTGAATTTATTGATGCCTCCTTATTTTCAAAGATAGTTTGTCTTGCTCATGGCTCTGAAACGCCTCTAACCACTACTCGATCTAAGTGTGATCGTATAAAACGCGCCTATTCAAACGCCACTAGTATAATCGCGAATTCTCAATTCACGGCGACAAGGGCAAAACCATATCTGGAGAATCATAATAAAATTAGTGTAATACATCCCGGCATAAGTCTTCCTCTGGTCGACCAACGGCACCAAAAGTCAGTTAAACTACAGCTAAACAAACATTCTTTTATATTAACAACGGTTGCCCGATTAGAGCCAAGAAAAAACCATCAAATTATTATCCGCTCGCTACCTGAATTATTAAAACATCACCCAAACATTTTATATATCGTAATTGGAGAAGGTCAAGAACGCAGGACAATTGAGGCCCTCTCTGTAAAGTTAAATGTAAAGAGCCATGTCTTATTTACAGGCACTCTGAGTGGCTCAGAGAAAAATGCATATCTTGCAAATAGCAGCCTGTTTGTAATGCCTGGAACAGTCGTTAAAAATAATGTGGAAGGGTTTGGCCTGGCATATATAGAAGCTGGGTTTTTTGGCATTCCTAGCATTGCTACTAATACGGGAGGCGCTTCAGAGGCCGTGCTTCACAACAAAACAGGGGTTATCTGTGATGTCGACAACCAGACACAACTGGAAAAAAGTATTCTGGATTTATTAGAGGACAAGGAAAAACGACATTTGTTGGGGAGGCAGGCTCAGCTTCGATCCACAGAATTTCTATGGCAAAATAAAATACAAGAATATTTCAATATTCTGGAATGACCTCTATTAAATATTAATAATTGTTCTTACTTTATTGATAGCGTCTTCAAGAGAAATATTTCTAGCGTAATTATCAGAACTGAGCAACCAATGTGCGTTGCCGCCCCAGGGCAACACTCTTTCGGGACGATCTACACTGAAAAACGTCAAGGTAGGTATAGACATAGCAGCGGCAATATGCCCCAGCCCTGAATCGCCACCTACAAAAAAACTTGCTCTTCGTAGCACTGCAGCCGCTTGAAGCAAATTAGTTTTCCCAGCAAGATTAACGAAAGGCAAATTTAACTTTCGACCAACAGCTTTGGTTTCATGTTTTTCTAGTTTGCTACCATCAAGTATTACACCTGTAAATAAATTGCCGAAATTATTTGCAAGAGCAGCATAATTATCGCTCGGCCAAATTTTCTTTTCGTTAAAGTTTCCTGGCGCAAAAGCCAACCATTTTTTTCCTGGCAAACCCAACAACAAAGAATCTGCATAATCTTGTTCTGCTTTTGTCAACCATACCTTGGCTTTTGGTATATCTGGGCTATCATGAATATTCCTTATTGTTCCCATATGTTGTTCAACCGCATGACTTCCATAAGGTTTTCGTCCCCATTTAGTGAGCCTCTTTTTTCCACGACAAAGGTAAGCTAAACCATCAGTTCGAAGATCTATGATTAAATCATACTGTTTTCTTCTTGCTTCTTTAAGCAGGTCTATTGCGCCTCGAAGAAATTTCTTTTTGTTTTTTAAAATAATATTTCCCCTGTAAGGACAGTGTTTATATAAAATTTCTGATCGAGCATCTGAAACTATATCTATAGTTGCGTCTGGATATTTGTTGTTTAATGCTTCTAGCACAGGTGTAGTCATTACAGCATCGCCCACACAACTTAGTGAAATAAACAGAATTGATTTGACTTGCTCTTGCATGGTTATTTATGTTGCTGCTTTTTCTTGCTAGTATTCCTTGTATGATTTTACTTCAATCAGACTTGACTTAAGTTTTTCATTTAACATTCTTTTAATCTTTGCTCGTTTATCATTTGTTAA
>JBNMOP010000005.1:0-51325 GCA_051275005.1 Gammaproteobacteria bacterium
AATAGCTACGGTTTAAATGATGCAATTGCATTAAGTGTTAATGAGGTAACGAGTTGGGCAAAGGCAATTAAAGCAGCAAAGAAAATTCATGTATGACATTCTCGATTCGGGGCCATGATCTTAGCGTTTTCGAGACAAATCTTGTGACCTATTCAGACCATCACGAAGTTATTCATTATTTGACGTAATCATGAATCCGTTAAAAAATTTTTCTAGTTCGTCATAAGAATGGAGAGGAAGAATATGCGCGATGTATTGATCGGGACGAACCACAACCACACATCCCTGCTTTCGATCGATTCCACGTATCTCGAAGATATCATTGCCGTTCTTTGAGTCGGCGCAGAACACCTTTTCGTAGTCGCGCAGTCCGTGACGTCCTTTGGAGGGGAGAAGAATTTCTGGCATGTCTTCCAACGAAAGGTCGCTCTGGCTGTGCTGGAAAATTGCGCGTACATCGATTACCGAGTCGATGTCTTCCATAGATGGGGTGTATTTACGAATTGGTGAAGTCGAGTTATCAGTAAGAAAGTTGCACATTGCGGCAATACCCGAACCGGCAGTGCCGGTATCCTCGCTACCAGCAAACAGGAACAGCCGCCAACGACCGTCCGCCTTAATCGTATGGCCGAGGTGGATAGCTTTGGCGTCGGCCAATCTGATCACTGGTGCCGAATGGAATCGCATGCCGATAACCAGACCATGAGCGAGATCCTGCGAGGTAACGTCACTACAGATCATAGAGGGCATGTAACGGGTAGCGGTACCCGCTGTAAAGTGCCCCTGCTTGACAAAATATTGTTGGAATTCTGCCGGATCGATTCCTGCGGCGTTTGGATCATCGGCATCCTTGGGCGGAGCACTGAACATTGCTGCCCACTCTCGATCGAAGTCGATTAATTCCTTGGCAATTGCTTGTCGCTCGGTCGAATAGGTGGACAGCAGCTCTGGCTTCGACTGCCCCCGCAGTACTGCCGCGAGCTTCCAGCCAAGATTGTAGGTATCCTGCATGGAAACGTTCATACCCTGACCAGCCTTTGGACTGTGAGTATGGCAGGCGTCTCCTGCTATAAACACATGGGGCAGTTGAGTCGTAATTTCAGTTTCGGGGACGTCATCGAACTTGTCGCAAAGGCGCTGGCCGATTTCATAGCATGACCACCAAACCACCTCCTTTATGTCCAGTTTGTAAGGGCAGAAGATGCGCTGTGCTGCCGCTATCAAGCGTTCGAGTGTAATGTTGCGTTCAGTAATGCGTTCGTTTTCGTTGAGTTTGTCGAGCTCAATGTATATTCGGATGAGGTACCCACCCTCACGCGGGATGATCAATGCACTGCCTTCTTTGGCTGATTGAATTAAGGCCTTTAGACGGACATCGGGAAAGTCCGTGATGGCGAGGACGTCCATTACCCCCCAGACCTGATTGGCGGAATCGCCGTGTAATGTGTACCCAAGCGATGTGCGTACTGCACTTCGTGCACCGTCACAGCCAATCACGTATCGCGCCCGAACTGTCTCCACCGGCCCTTGATGCCCAGGTTCGAGGCGTTCCAATCTCACTGTGACGTGATGAGAAGTAGACGGTTCGGTAGCAATATCGAGCCCTAGCAGTTTTCGTTCGTAGTAAGGCTCCAGCCGGCTTGGTGCGTTACGCATGACCTCAAGGTAGAAGTCGTGAACTCGGGCCTGATTCAATATAACGTGTGGAAACTCGGACAGACCATCTTCAACGTCCTGGACGCGGCCACTGCGGACAATTCGATCACGCTGCTCATCATGGGGCTTCCAGAATGTTGTTTCGTTTACCCAATAGGCTTCCTTCTTTACCCGATCGGCAATACCGAATGCCTCAAACATTTCCATCGTCCGGCATGCAATTCCATCCGCCTGACCTAGCAAGAGCGGTCCGACCTTCTGTTCGACAATTGCAGTTTTGATCTCGGGAAAGGCGGCAAGTTGCGCGGCGAGGGTCAAGCCTGCTGGACCGCAACCGACAATTAGAACATCTAGTTCTTCAGGTAGATTGTTGCGATCCTGAGCAGGGTTGACTGCTTCAGAAATTTCAGGATTTCCGGTCCTGAAGCCGTTAAGATGGAATTGCATCTGTCCCTCCAATGTTCCAGGCGTATGTCCAATTAGATTGGTCGTCTCGACGTTGCCAGAGTTCGCCAATCAACTCTCCACAAAAAATGACGCACAGTAGTCCATGCGAACTCTGATTGCTTTGTACCAATAGTCTACGTTAATTTTATTGAGTCGATAATATTCTATAAACGATTGCATGGTACAAAAAACAAATAGTAACTTAACATTCAGGTAAATTAATTTTTATCAGTTATGTCTAAAATGAGATTGGATCTACCTGAGTCCAGGTATCTTATTGCAACGTCTAAATTTTTTGCATTGGGTCTCTTGTGTGCCATATTGGGAATGACAATAAGTTTACTATTATAAATCCCCGATTTTTTATAAGCATTGTAGACTTCTTTGATATCTTCCAGATTAAAATCTTCAGTTCCTGTTATAAAAACATAGTAGTTGTTTTTCATTTCTTCATAACGGGATGACGATGCTTCTCCCCAAAAATTAGCACCACTATTATATATAGCACCTTTAAATATTTGATTATATTCAGTTGCAACCATACTTGAAACGCGCCCACCACCTGAAAACCCTGAAATGTAAACTCTTTCCGGGTTAATGACATAGCTATTATTTATTAACTTTGGAGCAAGTATGGCGTAAGCAACTCTTTGCGAAAGTGAAATTTTGTTACCGGATCCGTTTGCCCCTATCCAAATGAGATTATGTCTTTCCATTAATTCTTTCCATTCGTTTTCTATTTCCCCCGAATCTCTAGAGTTAATAAAAACCAGAACGCCTGGAGGAATGCCAGAATCATAATTCTCGGGCACATATATTTCCCATTCTATGGGTTCGTTAATTGGAATTTTATTCTCGAAAGATTGGGCGGCTGCTTCTCCCAATAATTCCACAACAGATGACGTTGCAGTGTGCTCGCCAAGGTGGGTATTTATTTCTTGTGCGCTTACTATCGTTATAAATGTGGTTAAAAGGCCTGTAATAAAAAATATTTTCATGAAATCTCCAGGTTACCTTAACGAATTATACTCTGCTTTTGGCCGAAAGCAGGTGTAGCAATTCTGTAGCGTAGTATGACTAAACTAGACTGGTCTAGATATTATTGTGGCTATGTTAAAAATTTGCGAGCGTCACAAGGATATGATTTATAAAGCACCTGGATTTAGGAGGCATCTTGGAACCCAAGGGTTTCAGATTCGACATAATGTAGGAAAAAAATACCCCGATGGGGGAGAACAACAAGGATGAGGTGAGACCGCAATGCGGTCGAGAAGCTGGCCTGGGCCAGGAGGTGAGACCGCAATGCGGTCGAGAAGCTGGCCTGGGCCATGTCGCGAGTAATACTCTCAAGGGGCACCGAGGTCCTGCCAGGCACACCATCTGATTTATTGTCGTAGAGACATTTCTTGAACTCTTTTAAGACTTTCCTGGAGTTTTTTATTTTCTGGTGCAATCGTAAGTATTTCCTTGAGAGTTGATTCTGCCTGGTCAAATTTTTTGTCTTTGATCGCCTCCCTGACACGGCGCTCGTATTGCGTATAGATAGTTCGGAGTTTTTGCCTGGCATCTGTATCTTGAGGATTCTGTTGCAGCCTTCGACGTAGTTGCTCCAATGGCGTGACATCTGTTTCGGTTGCTCTTGAAGGTCTACGGTCAGTGGATGCTATGGGAATTTCGGTTTTAGCTTCAGGTTTGCCTGTTGTTGCAATTGGTTCTGAGGTAGATAATTTAGACGCTGGTGTATAGTCTACATTTGTTGTTGGTTCTGGTGTTGATATTTGTGATGTCGCTGTATCAATTTCATCTACAGATGGTTCAGGGGTTGATACAATGTTAGAGGCGATAGTTTCATTGTATTGCAGGTCAGTGGATGCTATGTCTATTGAGTTTTTCTCTTCGACACTCGATGCAGAGGATAATTGCGATTGGCGCGAGCTATTTGCCCAGATACCCATAAATACTACGAATACCACAACTATCGCTGTGACCCCTAGCCATCTCCACATATACATGGAGTCGTTAGGATTATTATCGGTTAACTCTTCTGTAGACTGATTTTTATTGGTAATTCCAGTGTTCCCAACTGTAATTGTAGGTATAGATACCGGGCTTTTTAGATCATTTTCCGCAACAGTTGCAGCAGTTCTTGAATTATCCTGTAGCAGAGTATCTCGCCATATTGAAATAGATTGCGGCCGGTCTTCAGGTCGAAAGGCCAATGCATAATCGACAGCATTAAGTAGTGAGAGGGAATAGCCGCCAGGGTGTATCTCTGATGCCGCAACATAGATGTCCTTCGAGGTGTGTAATATTGCATCACTACGATCCATGGCGTTAGCGGGTGCTCGACCAATAATAGATCGATAGAGGGTAGCACCAAGACCATAAATATCTGTCCACGGTCCTTGTCTCTCTCCTTTACTGGTATATTGTTCAAAAGGAGCAAACCCAGGGGAGACCATTGCAGTCAATGTGCTGGTCTGTGCACTCAAAGATTGTCTTGCGGACCCAAAATCCAGTAGCACCGGTGTACCATCTTCTCGTAAGTAGATATTGGCTGGCTTAATATCGCGATGAATGAACTCAATTTCATGCACTTGTTCCAGCCCATCCAAAAGCGGTAACAGGATATTCATCAATGTTTGTTCGGGCAGGGTATTTTGCTGTTTGAGGTTTTGATCCAGTCCGCTACCTTGTTCGAATTCCATTACCATGTAAGCGGTATTGTTTTCCTTGAATACGGAATATACCTGAACAATGTTTGGGTGTTTGAAGCGGGCCAGTGTTTGGGCCTCGCTGATGAAACGATCCAGACCCCACTTGAATAGGTCCCCCGTTTCGCCTGACACAGGATGGATAGACGAATCCTTCTCCCTGTATGCCATATCATTAGGAAGATATTCCTTGACCGCAACTTGCCGACCCAGGTTTACGTCTTCTGCAAGATAGGTAATTCCAAAACCACCTTGACCTAATACCTTTTGAATGACATACCAGTGAACCTGATGGCCGTTGGGTAATGCATTGCGATGCTGATCCATGAATATATTTTATACCATTACTTATGCTAGCCGCGACTTTGTCTGATGATATGCTATGGGGTAGTAATTCTCAGGGTTTTTAGGTTGATAGTGTTGTTTATGAAGATTTATCATGGGTAAATGCGGACGATCAATATTATAAATGTGATACCGTAATATATATTCTGAGGAATACCCTCCCAGTTTGAATGCCCAAAGACCTATGCAGAACGGACGGGTCTAGCCCCGGAAAAGATAGAAAGGATGTGGAAGTTGTCACTATAAGTACGTTATTTATTAAAAATGTTTTTTAGTGAATCCTGATTTATAAATATTATTGTAAGTTAGTCCTCCACACATTTTATACAGCGCGTTGATGTAGGATTTACAGTTAACCTTCTTATATCGATCTCTTCATCACAGACACTGCAATTACCAAAGTCTCCGCTTTCTAATCTCCGTAATGCGCCTCCAATGGCTAACAATTCAATTTCTCTACGTCTTGAGGTTTCCTTTGCCATTTGCTGGCCTTGCATAGCGTCCATACGTGAGAGTCTTCCCACCTTTGCTTGATCTAGCTCTACGGGTTTAGTTGACTCATGAGAATATTTTTGAATTTCTTCAATTTCAGCTTTGAGTTGTATAAGCTGGGCTTTAAATTTTTCTGTATTTGTTGTATTCACTTGGTTATTTATTCCTGCCAGCCACTCCATGCGATAGTTGGTGGTGATTTTTCTGTCCAATTGCTGGGGTAGGGTAGCATCTTTAGAATCAGACGGCTCTAGATCATTGCCACTGTGAATAGAATCAGTAGCCCTAATATTACTGGTGGCCAGGTAGCAGAGAATGGTGCATGAGATTGTAATACCATAAGTAGATTGGCACCTGCTGGAGGATGTACTGTCCGTGTTATAAGCATTAATACAAATGAAAGGATAAATGACGTTACGTAAATCCAGAGTGCATCGCCAAAAAAATAAAGACAGAGTACACCGCAGACTGTACCAATTAAGTACCCACGAAACAAGGCACGGGTTTGCGCCGCAACCGTACTAGTTTTCTTACCAATACTAATATTTTATCCATAAATAATGCGTTAGGCATATATTAAATAAATGTTAACTCTCGTATTTAGTCAGGATTAATCCAGATCTTATTTTCATGCCTGGTATTTATGATGATGGAAATTTAATTTACTGCGGGTACTAATGACTATATTTGTGATGTGTATCTAAAGGATGTTATGCCAGAGAGTCTTTTAAGCATTAAATTTGGAGATTGTCCAAACACCTATTCGGCCAACTCCTTGATAATTATGATCCAATGATTTAATCCTTCAAAAAATGTAACCTTTGGAATACGTTCATTAAGTCCATGGGCATTGCTAATACCCGATTTTGTAAATCGAGAACTTACACCATACGTTGGAATGCCTGCCCTACGATAATGTAATGCATCGGTGTAACCGGAACTCATGGAAGGCACCAGGTTTATACCTGGATAGCGACTATGTACTGCTTTGGATATTGCGCTGGTAACATCATTCCGGGGTTCAGAGGCAGGGCTGGCTATATATTCTTCTAATGGTTTAATTTCCAGTTCATCATTTGCAATTATTTTCTCAAGTGTTTCTTCTATCTCACTAACTTCTGTGCCAGGAAATATTCGGCAGTTTACTGTCGCGGTAGCGGTTAGAGGTAAGGCATTCTCCACCTGACCACCGCGTAGCATGGTTGCCACACACGTGGTACTGATCACATGATCATAATCTTCACTTTGCAGAATGGTGTTAATTGCTTCTTCATTTATTGGATCATTAGAGTAGGCAACAAGTGCATCACCAAGCTCACCATCCATCTGTTCACCTTTGGCCTTTAATGACTCACGTAAAATTGCGTTAGACATAACTGGAAATCTATGGCTACGAATTTTTAATAGCGCATTTGCCAGGTCATAAATGGCATTATCTTTACGGGGTGCTGCTGAATGTCCTCCTGGGTTTCGGGCTGTAATTTCAAAAGTAGCATAGGTTTTTTCTGCGGATTGAAAAGTATAGGCAAGGGGTGTGCCGTCTTCAGCGAGACTACCCCCACCTGAATCAGAATTAAGTGCAAATTCAGAATCTATCAGGTCAAATCGTTCATTCACAAGTAAGCTAGTGGTTCCCTGGGTAGTTTCCTCATCGCCTGAAAATGCAAGGATAAGGTCACGTGTAGGCATAAAGCCTTCTTGTTTTAGACGGATAAAGGTTTGCACGAGGTTCATAACGCCGTATTTATTGTCTGAGCTACCGCGCCCTAGAAAAAATTCATTGTCATCGTGTAATTGGAATGGGTCATGCTTCCAGCCATCAGTACTGGCATCGACTACATCCATATGGGCAAGGAACAATATGGGCTTTTTTCCGGCACTTCCATTACCACGGTACCGGACTACTAATGCCGCTGTCTCATCGTAAGTCAGGATATGTATATCCTTTTGAGTAAAACCAGCATTTTTTAATTGATTAGTAAGATAGCCCGCCATTTCCGGGACCTTGTTATACCCTGCTGCGGTACGCATCCCAATGATAGATCGGTATATCTCCAGCGCCTTGACCTCATGCACATTGATATCCGGATTTTGTGCATGCACAGTATCAATGTATATAAGCGTAAAAATAGCTGTAAATAAAATGTAATAAATTCTGTGAGGTACAATCATATAGTTATATATTGATAATATTTAATTAGGGATCAGAGCGATATTTCAAACTAATCTTCGATAAATTCATTGTCCGGGTTTTTAATAAAAGATTTGGTCAAAGGAATAAAGGATCGCATTTCACCATCTTCTACGTAGGCCAGTACCTTGATATTACCATCTGGATTTTCATGCCAGTTTATAATGATCTCTACATTATAGTCGGCATCATTGTATGTGCGGATTTCCTTACCAATTGGCTTGTCACTGATCAGAGTTTTTAATTCGGCATATGTCTTTGACCGGAATACGTCTAATTCCTGGACTAATATTTCTATCGCTTCTGAATTATCCATGTTCTATCGTGCCTGTTTTCGTTTGGATTAAATCAATAAATTAATTTTACTCATTGAGTATTAAAGTATAGCGTATTTTAACGAAACGGTTCTTTTGCATCGCAATATTATAAAATTATAAATATAGAAATTTGAGAAGATTGGTTTCTTTCATCATGTTATGTAAAATTTAGAAGTAAACCTGCATTATGAGTAGTATAGGACGCATATATTAATGTCAGAATCGGGAAAATTATGGACTTGAGTGAGTGGATACTAATAAATGAAGTCCCGATCAGGCTGGTTTGTTTTTTTTGTATATTCACCGTCATGGCAATCTGGGAAATATTGTTACCCAGACGTCAATTGATAGTCTCCAAGGGTGTCCGTTGGGTCAATAACCTGGGATTGGTAATAATTAATAGCGTCATATTACGATTGTTATTCCCTGCGGCAGCAGTAGGTGTAGCCAGTCTGGCAGAGAGTCAGCAATGGGGTTTAATGAATTATTATCAGTTACCGTTATCTCTCTCCATCGTTTTAACTATTGTAGTGATGGACTTTGTTATTTATCTACAGCATGTGATGTTCCATGCAGTGCCATTACTTTGGCGGATACATCGGGTACACCATGCGGATCTTGACTATGATGTAACCACGGGTGCTCGATTTCATCCCATAGAGATACTATTGTCTATGCTAATAAAATTTCTCACCATCCTGGTTTTGGGACCAGCCGTGATTGCGGTTGTGATTTTTGAGGTAGTTCTGAATGTGGCTGCCTTGTTCAATCATAGCAATGTCCGTTTGCCGCTGATGGTAGATAAGATCTTACGCTGGATTGTAGTGACGCCGGATATGCACCGTGTGCACCATTCGATTGAAGACGATGAGGCGAATAGCAACTTTGGTTTTAATCTACCATGGTGGGACAGGCTATTTGCGACATACAAAGACCAACCGCGGGCGGGTCATGAAGCCATGGTAATAGGAATTCATCACTTTAGAGATGCTAAACAGGTCGATCAATTACCCGGCATGTTGGCCTTACCTTTTATTGACACTATAAGTGAATATGCCATTAATCGTCGTACGTGGGATAAGCCAGATTAGTAGAATTTTTTCCTGAAATTAAAATCACATTGTGGTTTTAATTATGTAGATAATTAACGTTTATCTTACTAAATTCACTTGTCTACACAGCAATCCGGATCTTCTTGAATTGGAGGACATGGAACATCTCCAAATGAACAAAATACACAACAATCTCCTTGTAGGGGTTTTAATAATTCTCCACAAGCCTTACATTCATAAAAGAACTGACATGCGTTCACAGGCATGTGTTCTTTTTCAATATGGTTACATAACGGACAAGTTAGATTAGATTCAACAATTACATTCATTGTTACTTATATGAATTGGATAATTCCTCAAGTAAGGCAACGTAGATGCCATGACAAAAATCTATTGCATCTTCTGTGTTAGCACTCCAGGACGAAGACCATTCAACCAATGTCCCTTCATTCTCTGGTAGAGAACTTAATTGAATAATGCCTATGTAATTTGCAACTTCATCTTTTGAAACCGGTGATGGTCCATCATCAATTGAGTACTTTATTAAATATTTTTCGTGATTTATTTCAATTAATGTCTCATGAAAGGCATCATTAAGGATGCGTTTTGCACCAATTTCATTTCCGGATATATCTCCCACCTTTTTAACCTTGGTGATGACATTTTTTGACCAGGGAAATGCATGAAAATCAATAAAATTTTCCCAAATATCAGAGACCGGCGCTGAAATATTTACAGTTTGATATGTAGATGGCATTCGTTACTCCTGATTATTACTATTTTATGGAAGCTCTGAATAAGTCCATCCGGGACTTATCAGAGCACGCGAAATAAAAAGTGTGATTTTATTTCGCTCACGAAATCAAATACTACTAGAATTTGATTTTGGCCGTACATTCCTGTGCGGCGGGAACCTCTGACTTAATCAGAGCTTCTTTGATTTTATCCCCACACTTCACGGGAAGTATTTACGACCAATTCTAATTTAGCCCATTGGTCGTCCGGGGTAATTTTATTGCCATGAACTGTACTGGAGAATCCACACTGGGTACTCAGACACATATTCTCCAGAGGCATGAATTTTGCAGCTTCATTAATACGTTCTATAAGTTCCGACTGTGGTTCCAGTTGTGGCAGTTTGGATGACACAATACCCAGTACCACTGTCTTATTAGCTGGTACATATCTTAGTGGGGCGAAGTCACCAGAGCGTTCATCATCATATTCCAGGAAATAGGCATCCACGTTCATATCATTAAACAAGACTTCTGCGACAGGGTCATAACCTCCCTGGGCGAACCAGGTACTTTGAAAATTACCACGGCATAAATGTACACCTACAATTAAATCTTCGGGACGATTATCGATTACATCATTAATTAATGCTGCATAGGTTCTTGGAAGTTCATTAGGATCATCACCGCGTTCTACCGCTGCCGCCCGCATTTTCGGGTCACATAGATAGGCGAGGTTGGTGTCATCCATTTGTATATAACGACATCCTGCTTTATATAGTGCATTTATTTCATCCCGATAGCATTGGGCGAGGTCTTCAAAAAAAACGTCCAGATCAGGATAAGATTCGATATCAATCGCAGCCCTACCTCCTCTGAAGTGGATCATGGTTGGAGAGGGGATAGATACCTTGGGTGTTTGTCTAACATTTTCTTTTAGAAAGTTAAAATCATCCACCTGAATATTTCGTGCATGACGTAGTTTCCCTGTAACGCTCAGGGTTGGTGGGGTAAAACCGACTTTTTCCTTGGCGTCCGAGCTTGCTTCAATATTTCCTGCGACTGTTACACCATCGAGTTTTTCGAGAAAATCCAGGTGAAAATATTCTCGTCGAAATTCACCATCAGTAACCACTTGCATACCAATGGACTCGACCTGTTTAATTTCCTCAAGAATGGCATTGTCTTCCACACCGCGTAGTTCCTCAGAATTTATTTCACCCTTTTTAAATTTGATTCGAGCTTCTAATACCGATACAGGACGCAATAAACTGCCTACCTGTTCAGCCCTAAAAGGGGGATTAACTTTTGACATGACAATAATTCTCCATTAACTACTTACAAATTAATTATTGTTACAAGATTACATTAGGAACCGCGTCTTGCCCACCCCGTTAAGGCTAATTTAAATAATTGTGAGTGGCTACAATGGTGAGAATGGGATTAATGTAAATAACGAAAAAAAGCCCTGCAATTATTAGATTGCAAGGCTTATGTAGTGTAGTTAAAAATTAATTATTAAATTCTAATAGTTAATTTTAATCCTCCATTTTATATGTCAGTCTAATTTGATATCCCCTGCTTTCAATCGCTTTACCATTAAAGATAGCGGGTTGATATTTGTATCTTTCCAGTGCCCGGATAGCTGACTTATCAAAGGTACTCGATGGGTAAGATTCAATTACCCTTATGTCGCGAGTAGCACCGTCCTTGCCTACTGTGTATTCCAGAGTGACATAACCTTCAATATTTCTGGCAATCGCAGATACAGGGTAATCCGGATTTATTGATACAATCATCACTGGATCTGAGTCTGGTTTATCAAAATTCCATGGTTTTTTTCAAAGCCAGGCGCTGTATTCTTCCAGTCTTTCGTCACATATATTACGTTGTCAGATCCAGTCTCCATGTCACTTAATAATGGTGGTTGTATCTCAGGTTCCAGAAAATCTGGCTTGCTGGCTGGCGGTGCCGTTACGTCTTGTTCTCTTATGCGGATGAACTCTAATGTACTTTCATTTCCAATTGACTCTACATAGACAAAGTCATTACTAATTTAGATGCTGCATAAGTAGAAATAGCATAAAGGTCGTGATTAAGGCAAAGATCCCTGCAAAACTGAAACGAAAAATTGGATAGTTATACGTGGTAGTAAACATGTGGATTCTCCCCAATAAAGTTTAACTGTTACATAATTAAGGATAGATTATGAATATTTAATAGATACCTTGATAATTAAAAATATTATGCTAACAGTGTTATTTTACGAATTAATCATCGATTTTTACGTAAACTTTAACGGTAAAGTTATAAAGTCAGACTTTTTTAATCGTCAATACTATCTATGGGGTAGTTATTTTATAAAAATATACTAATTATTTGGAATTATTAGGTTTTCAAGCGCTCAATTGCACTAACTTAAGGTAACGAATGCTTGCGCTATATTGATTTGTATTTATAGTTTTAATTGGATCTGTGATTGCATTCTCAGAATATATATATGAAATTATATATACTTACATCAACTACTTAAATAAATAGGTGACATTGTGAACAAGTTAACACAATATTTTAAATTAATATTACTATTAACAGGGTTACTGTTATCAGCATGTAGTTATTTTCCGGCAGCAGAAGATAGGGTAAATGTCCCTGAGATTCTGACTATCTTTCCAGATGGTTCCATGCGTTTAATGGGGAGGCTTGTACCGGAAGAAGATGTCATAATTTATGCTGATGGTTTCGGTGGTGAAAAAGCGGCTATTAAGGTTAGATTAGAGCCTCTCCATCCAGCGTTCTTTCGCGACTCAATAATCGTCAAGCGGTTAGATAATGAAAGTATTGCTAATCAATAATTGATACACATGAAAAATCGTCGCGTTCATGCGGCTTAATCTTGCAAATTCTGAACGCGACATCTTGTTTATTTTACATCTATAAAAATTAAATTCGTTTTCAGATCGTTAAATTTAATCAGCTATAATCGCTATTAAATTTTGAAACGTCATACACAGGTTAATTCAGTCATTCAGGAAACTATGAAAGCGCCATATTGAAATGGAGAAGAACTCCAGGGCATAAACTTTATCATGCTGGTTCTGATTGACGCGATGCGCGTTTTCGTTCGTGTTCCTTCAGTTTTTTCTTACGTAGTCGTATGGAGATGGGTGTAATCTCAACCAGTTCATCGTCATTAATAAATTCCAGTGCACGCTCCAATGATAAATTCAATGGGGGTGTCAGCAGGATGTTATCGTCTTTTCCTGCCGCACGGATATTAGTAAGTTGCTTGCCTTTAATGACATTGACAATTAAATCATTTTCCCTGGTGTGTACCCCAATAAGCATACCTTCATATACCTGGGTACCATGACCGATAAGCATTTGGCCGCGCTCTTGAAGATTAAACAGGGCAAACCCTACGGCCTTTCCCTGAGAATTGGAAATCAGCGCACCATTTTTTCGCTGATTTTGAATTGACTTTTTATAGGGTCCATAGTGATCAAAAACATGATATATCAATCCTGTACCGGCAGTTGCTGTCAAATAATCGGTACGAAAGCCAATTATACCTCGAGCCGGGATCAGATAATCCAGACGTACCCGGCCTTTACCATCAGGACTCATGTCCAGTAGTTCACCTCCGCGGTTGCCAAGCATTTCCATTACCGCACCCTGATAGGCCTCTTCCATATCTACGGTCAATTGTTCATATGGTTCACACTGAACGCCATCTACCTCTTTGAAAATAGCTTCAGGTCTTGAAACGCTAAATTCATAACTTTCTCGCCGCATAGTTTCTATCAGTATTGATAAATGTAATTCACCTCGCCCTGACACCTTCAGCTTGTCGGGATCCTCCGTCTCTTCAACTCGCAGTGAGACATTGTGTTTTATTTCGCGCAATAACCGTTCACGTATTTGCCTGGACGTGACATATTTTCCCTCTGTACCACTAAAGGGTGAATCATTTATTAGAAATGTCATGGTGACAGTAGGCTGGTCTACGGAAAGAGGTTCCAGTTGTTCCGGTGTATCGGGATGGCATAAGGTGTCTGAGATATTTAGTTCGTCGATTCCGCATATAGCAACAATGTCACCTGCCGATGCTGAATCAATCTCAATCCGTTCTATTCCCAATAAACGAAAGATCTTAAGGATACGACCTTTTTTAATCACCCCATCGGCTTTTACAATTGCTACAGGTGAATTTTTGTTAATATTTCCACGGGCAATGCGACCAATACCGATCATGCCAACATAGTTATTATAATCCAGCGCGCTAATTTGTAGTTGGAATGGACCGTCAATATCAACCTTTGGTGGTGGAACATATTCAATGATTGCATTAAATAACGGGTTCATAGTGTCCTCAACATGATCAATATCAACGCCACTTTGTCCAAACTTTGCCGATGAATAGATAACGGGGAAGTCCAGCTGTTCGTCAGTTGCTCCAAGACGATCGAACAGATCAAACGTCCGGTTCAATGCCCATTCTGGACGGGCACCGTCACGATCTATCTTGTTGATGACGACGATGGGGCTTAATCCCCTGGCCAAGGCTTTTTGCGTTACAAACCGGGTCTGCGGCATTGGCCCATCGACTGCATCAATCAGTAACAAGACAGAGTCTGCCATGGACAGAACGCGCTCTACCTCGCCGCCAAAATCGGCATGACCCGGTGTATCAATAATATTGATCCTGTAGCCATTCCAGTCCAGTGCGGTGTTTTTTGCTAAAATGGTGATGCCACGTTCCTTTTCCAGGTCATTTGAATCCATTATTCGTTCAGTCATCTCTGAGCGGGCACTAAATGTGCCGGATTGTCTAAGTAGTTGGTCTACCAGGGTAGTTTTTCCGTGGTCCACGTGGGCAACAATAGCGATATTTCGAATTTTGTCGGTCATATTTAGTCGGTTCGTAAAAGGGCGCGGATTATACATGAATCCTGATACATATATATAAGGTATAAATTTTGTAGGATATTTTTTATCCAAGGCATTTGCATAAAAAACTATCCAAAATATTTGCAAAAACCCAAATTTATAGTCTATTCTAATCTTTGAAATGCAGTAAATTGACGTAAAGGTAGCAATAAGATCTTATCTAATTGTTCCTGCCATCCGCACAACCGACTGCACAATCAAAATTTAATCAATACTGGGGAGGGGGGATTGAATATGAGTAGTGGTATTGTTAAGTGGTTTAATAATGCAAAAGGGTTTGGCTTCATTGAGCCTCAAAGTGGAGGGGATGATGTATTTGTTCACTATTCATCCATAAAATCTGAAGGGTATAAAACCTTAAATGAGGGACAAAGGGTAACATATGAATCTGAACAAGGACCCAAAGGCTTTCACTCAACGGAAGTGATGATTGAGGAGGACTGATAGTTATAATAGTCAGCTATTTATATAAATGTCGTTTAGGATTAACCCCGCGTTTGCGGGGTTTTTTGCAAGTTAACTAAATTAACAGGATCCGGGTCTAATTATGGGAATGTGGGAACAGGTATTACTTGGTATCGGTGCATTTATTATCTTATTCTTGTTCTGGCCAGGGGCCAAAGCTGCAATGCAAAGAAGCAAAGAAGCTGAAAATCCAGATTGGCAGGGTGCTTTACTGCCAATAGGTCTGGTAGTGTTGTTTGTTATATTTTTAATATATATGGCACGAAATTAGTAAACAAACTATGAATAACTACAATGATATTAATAAATTCTTGATTGGGGTAAATAAAAATATAGCTCATGGAAACAACCAGGCACGTTTTTTCTAAAATTTAAAGACAAGATTTACAAGATAAAAAAAATTCTTGGTCAAGAATCGTCATGCCCGCGAAAATCAGTATCTAAAAATATTGTTATTCCCGCTGGGGATTCTTTATAAAATTGGATGCTATCTATTACCATCATAACGTACATTAATTGGCTAATTACTAACATCAGAAATTGAGTAAATAACTTAGGTGAAATGAATTACATCATTTTTTGGAGGTAAGAAATAACTAGATCCTCACAAACATCTTGTAAATCTTGTTAATCCTGTCCATTAATTATTTTTCCTGTTACATATTTATGTTCGAGTTAGGAACAGCAATCCAGACCTGATACAATTTGCAAAATCTGGAAACAACAAAGCAGGAATATGATGGAAGTCGTCTCAAAAAAAGAAGTCTACGATTTTAACAAACTACAAAAACGCTTGCGCAGAAATGTTGGCAGCGCTATTGAAGACTTTAATATGATTGAAGAGGGCGACCGCATCATGGTCTGCCTTTCAGGTGGTGCCGATTCCTATACCATGTTAGATATTTTGCTCAGCTTGCAACGTAGCGCCCCAATAAAATTTGAACTAATTGCAGTAAATCTAGATCAGAAACAACCTGACTTTCCAGAACATATTTTGCCGGACTATCTCGGTAAGCTTGGTGTGCAATATCATATATTAGAAAGAGATACTTACAGTATTGTTAAAAGAGTAGTCCCTGAAGGTAAAACCATGTGTGGGCTTTGCTCGCGATTAAGACGAGGGATATTATATCGATTTGCGAAAGAACAGGGATATACCAAAATTGCCCTGGGGCATCATCGGGACGATATCATCGAGACGTTATTTTTAAACATGTTTTATGGCGGTAAGTTAAAGGCAATGCCGCCAAAACTGTTGAGTGACGACGGTGCGAACACCGTGATTCGTCCCATGGCCTACAGTAAGGAAAGTGATATTAAACACTATGCAGAAGTTAAAGAATTTCCAATTATTCCATGCACTTTATGTGGGTCACAAGACAATTTGCAACGCCAGGCAATGAAGCATCTATTAACTGATTGGAACAAGAAGTATCCAGGACGGATTGAAACTATTTTTACGGCGATCCAAAATGTTGTGCCCTCACACTTGGCTGATTTCAATTCATTTGATTTCAAGACTCTTGGTAATACAGAACTATCTAAATTTGACGAAACAAATAGTTTATTGTCTTGAAGACCTACTCAAGACATCTATATATTTTGGAAATTAGTCGTGCCTGATTATTCATTCATTCAAAAAATTATTATTTATGCAATACCAATTCTGTTTGCAATAACAGTGCATGAAGTCGCGCATGGTTGGATCGCAAGTAAGTTAGGTGATCAAACTGCCAGGATGATGGGTCGATTAACCTTAAATCCAATAAAACATATTGACCCTGTTGGTACAATTCTTGTTCCGGCACTAATGTTAATGGTGTCGCCATTCATGTTGGGCTGGGCAAAACCGGTACCCGTGGATTGGCGTAACCTAAGGCGACCTCGTCAGGACATGGCCTGGGTAGCGTTGGCGGGACCTGCAGCGAATTTAATTATGCTTTTTTTATGGGCGATAATAGCAAAATTAATAATCGTTTCGGGTCTGGGAAATTATCATTATTCGTTACCTTTTATTACCATGGCCATGGTCGGTATCACTATCAATATAGTATTGATGGTACTGAATATGATTCCTATTCCTCCATTGGACGGCAGTAGGGTCTTGAGTGCCCTACTACCACCAAGGACGGCAATGTATTTTAATCGACTAGAGCCCTATGGCTTAATCATAGTTCTGGTATTACTTTTTACAGGTGTGTTAGGTGATTTTTTTTTCCCTATCGTTGACTATTTCACCGCTGCGGTAAAATCATTGATTTTTTGATTAAATAAAAGCATCGAATATTCAATCGTTAGGCAACTTGATGTAAATGTACATCGCGTTGAGGATAAGGGATGGAAATGCCTTCCTTATCAAAAGTTAGTTTTACCTTCTCCGTCAGGTCCCAGTTCACTCCCCAATAATCTACCGAATTGGTCCAGGGTCGGACAATAATATTCACACTATTATCCGCAAGCTCTGACACAGCAATAACCGTAGCGGGATCCTTGAGTATACGATCATCTTCATCTACCAGTTTTTGCAGTATGGATTTCGCTTTGGCGATATCATCGTTGTATCCAATAGAAAATACCATGTCTACACGACGAGTATTTTTAGCAGAATAGTTTGTGATGGTTCCACCAGTAATTGCTGAATTCGGTATGATGATGGCCTTGTTATCACCTGTTTTCATAGTGGTTGAGAATATTTGTATGCCTTCTACTGCACCACTCACACCACCCGCCTCTATAAAATCTCCCACTTTAAATGGTCTTAAGGCGATGATAATCACACCAGAAGCAAAGTTTGATAGTGATCCCTGTAGAGCAAGACCCACAGCCAAACCCGCAGCACCTAATACGGCAATTAGGGATGTAGTTTGTATGCCAAGTTGCCCCAAAGAGGCGATGACAACAAAGACAACCATAAGTATATGGGCAATGCTGGCAGAAAAACTGGCAAGTAGTGGGTCGATTCCACGTTTCCCCATGACACTAGTAGCAATATTTTTGATGCGTTTGGCTAGCCATAAACCTACTAAAAGTATTGCTACTGCAATTGCACCGTTGATAACGATTAGCATTATTGAATCAGACATGATTTCTCCTCTTATTTTTTAATCTTTAAAAGTAAATGAATATATAATTAACTCAAAAGTTATCATCGTATACAGATGTACAGCGTAAATTGAATTCTACAAGTAATTTAGTTGGTGAGTGAAGTAAAACTCTCACAAAGTTTTGTATGCTATTTGTAGCCATGGGCGGACTTATTCAGAGATCCCAAAAAAATACACAGATCATACTAAATTAATATTAATTATTACTCAAAAAAATGACGATAATTTTCATGGCAAACAATTACTTGGTTATATGCTTCTTAATAAAGCCATCATAAATTAATAGGTAGTAAAACTATTAAGTCGAACGAATTAATCCCACATATATGATGGAATTGAAGATGTGTCCAAAAATTATCTCACTAACTACACCCATTTCAAAGCAGATTACCCTTAGCACTTGTTTCAACTCATAACTGAGAATTAACAATTAATAAATTAGCTTTCCAGTTTTTGCTACGAGCGAATAAGTGCTTTTGTTAGCATGGAGATGAAAGCAATCAATTTCTGATATTAGAATTTGTTCATTATATGACTTACTATATTATAATCTCTGAAAACTATTTTGTATGAATTTAAAAATAAAATAACAAATAGGAAATGCGCACTAACAATAAAAATAAAAAGGCCGTGTCTGCTTTGAGTTTATTGCAAAGCGGTTTGGCTCTTCATCAAGCTGGTCGGCTACAGAAGGCGAAAAAAATATATAAAAATATTTTAAAAAAGCAACCTCAACAAGCTGATGCATTAAATTTATTGGGTGTAATTTTCCATCAGACTGGAAAAAATGAGATTGCTGTTAACTATATTGAGAAGGCAATTAAAATAAACCCTCGTGTAGCAGATTATTATAATAATTGTGGTGAAGCCCATCGTGCATTACATATGGATGATATAGCCATTACATATTATGAACAGGCGCTGACCATCAATCCTGACTATTTCGAAGCGCATAACAACCTGGGTAATTTACTTCAGAAACTAGGACGACAAGAAGATGCAATTAATCACCTTGAGCATGCTATAGCTATTAGGCCTAACGATGTGAATGTGCTATTCAATCTGGGAGGTTTATTTCAAAAACTAGGACGACAGGAAGATTCCATAAACCTATATGAGCATGCCTTGGCTATCAAGCCTCATTTTGCTGAGGCACATAACAATGTAGGGATAGTCCTTCAGGAACTGGGTCGAAAGGATGATGCCATTGTCCGTTTTGAACGGGCTCTGGCTATCAAGCCTACTTTTGCTGGTGCGCATAACAACCTGGGGATAGTCCTTCAAAAACAAGGCCGAAGGGAAGAGGCAATTACCCATTTTGAACAGGCCCTGATTATCAAACCTGACCATGTCGAGGTGCATAATAATCTGGGGAATGTTCTCAAGGAGCAAGGTCGAATGGATGAGGCCATTGCCCGATTTGAGCAGGCCCTGATTATCAAGCCTGACTACGCCGAGGCCCATAGTAACCTGGGGATTGTCCTAAATGAGCAGGGTCGAGCGGATGAGGCCATTGCCTGTTATAAACGGGCGGTAACGATAAAACCTGATTATATTGAGGCGCATAACAACCTGGGGATTGTTTTTCAAGAGCAAGGTCGATCGGATGAGGCCATTGCCTGTTATGAGCAAGCGATTGCTATCAAGCCTGATTATGTTGAGGCGCATAATAACCTGGGGCTTGCCTTTAAAAAACTGGGTCTCACTGATAAGGCTATTGACTATTTTGAACGGACCCTTGCCATCATGCCTGATTATGTCGAGGCGCAAAATAACCTCGGGATTCTATATCAAGAATCGGGTCGATCAGATGAGGCAATTGCATGTTATGAACGAACCCTTGTGCTCATGCCTGACCATGCCGATGCGCATAACAACCTGGGGGTTGTCTTCAATGAACTAGGTCGAACGGATGAGGCCATTACATATTATCAACAGGCGATTGCTTTAAAACCTGATTTTGCCGAGGCGCATAATAACCTGGGCCTGGTCTATCAAGCATTTGGCCGAAAGGATGAAGCCATTGCCTGTTATGAGCAGGCGCTTACCATCAAACCTGATTATGCCGAGGCGCATAGACATTTAGCTTTTATTAAACCAAAGCAAGAGAATGTATTAATTATTGAAGAACTATTAAATAGTCCTTCAACTTCAGAAGAAAACTCAATGCGTTATCATTTTGCGCTTGGTAAAATATATGACGATTCCAAAATGTATGACAGGTCATTTGAGCACTTTGACAAAGCAAATGCGCTTAAGCGTAAAACGATAACATATAATTATAAAAACCAGTCTCGTCTAGTCGACAGAATAATAAAAATCTATTCTAAAAATTACTTTCAGAAAAAATCGTCATTTGGTTCGGATTCAGAATTGCCAGTGTTTATAGTTGGTATGCCGCGTTCCGGCACTACACTTGTAGAACAAATTATCTCAAGTCACCCACAGGTATTTGGTGCTGGTGAGCTTACTTTAATAATGAATATTGAAAAGAAAATTGCTGGACAAATTGAGTCCGAGAGCACTTACCCTGAATGTATGTTATTAATAAGCGATTCATTAGCACTTGAATTTTCTGGCGACTATCTCAATGATTTACGCAGATACTCAGAAGTCGCTACACGTATTTCAGACAAGATGCCCGATAATTTCCGCAGAATTGGTTTCATCAAGACCCTGTTCCCTAAGGCGCGAATCATCCATTGTCAGCGCAATGCTCTGGATACTTGCACATCTATCTTTTTAAATTATTTCGCAAAAGGAAATAATTACTCATTCGATCTAATTGATATAGGGCAATTTTACCTGGATTATAAAAGATTGATGGAGCATTGGCACAATTTATTTCCTACTGAAATATTTAATGTGGAGAATGAAGCCTTAGTATTAGATCAGGAGAAAATTAGCAGGGAAATAATTGAATATCTTGGACTAGAGTGGGATGAAAACTGCCTGGATTTTTATAAAAATGAACGGATAGTACAAACAGCAAGTAATTTACAGGTACGTGACCCTATTAACGACAATTCTATTAATAAATGGAAGCGTTATGAGAAGCACCTGGGTCCTCTGATATCTATTCTCGGTGATTAAGTTGAAATCTGGTTATTTGTTCAATTCAACATAGGCATTTTAGTTGTTGGGTTTAAAATTGTACGTGGAAAATGCACTAACTATTTCAATCTTTATAATTTAATCAATGCAATTATTGATAGGAATTTCGCATTAATACTAAATATAAAAAGGCCACATCTACTTTGAAATTATTACAAAGCGGATTGGCTCATCATCAAGCTGGTCGATTGCAGAAAGCGGAAGAAATATATAAAGATATTTTACAAGCTCAACCAAGGCATGCTGATGCATTAAATTTCTTGGGTGTAATTTTCCATCAGACGGAAAAGAATAAAATCGCAATTAACTATATTGAAAATGCAATAAAAATAAATCCTGATGCAGCAGATTACTATAACAATTGTGGAATTGCATATACGGCACTACATAAAAATGAAATGGCCATTGCTCGTTTTGAAAAAGCCCTTACATTAAAACCAGATCATGCTGAGGCACATAACAACTTAGGGATTGTCTATCAAGATCTTGGTCGAGATGAAGATGCCATTGCATGTTATGAACAAGCCCTCGCAAATAAACCTGATTATGCTCAGGCGCATAGCAACTTGGGGAAATTACTTAATAAATTAGGTCGACTTGAAGATCTCATTGCCTTTATTAAACAGCTCCTATCTATTAAACCTGACGATGTTACTGTGCTTTTCGACCTGGCAGTGACTCTTCAAATCTCAGGACGACATGAAGAAGCCATCAACTATTATGAAAATGTTCTGACTATTAATCCTGATTATGCCAATGCGCATTATAACTTGGGGAAAGCTCTTCATGAACTGGAGCGTGCAGATGAAGCCATTGTCTGTTATGAACAGGCATTAACCATCAAGCCTAACTATGTCGAGGCGCTTAGCAACCTGGGGAAAGTTCTAAAGGATCTGGGCCGATTAGATGAGGCACTTGTTAGTTATAAAAAAGTTCTGGCCATTAAACCTGAAAATGCTGAGGTACATAATAACCTGGGGCTAATTTATCAAGCACTGGGCCGATTGGACGACGCCGTTGTCTGTTTTGAACAAGCCCTTGCTATCAAGCCTGACTTATGTGAGGCACATAACAACATGGGAATTACCTTTCATATACCAGGTATACCGGGCAAAATGGCAAACGCTATTACTTGTTATGAAAAAGCTATTTCAATTAAGCCTGACAATGCTGCGGTATTAAACAACCTGGGGAATGTTCTAAAGGATCTGGGCCGATTGGATGAGGCGCTTGCTAGTTATGAGCAGGCGATTGTTATTAATCCTGACAATGCAAGTGCGCATAGCAACCTGCTAATGGCACTAAATTATTCGCCTTCCACTACAAATTCTATTTTATTCAATAAATCTACAGCCTGGGCGGCCTCACTGGAAAAGTATTCATTAAATAATTTTTTCAAAAATAGTCCGAACCAAAACCGAAGATTGAAAATTGGTTATGTATCAGGTGATTTTTCCAATCACCCGGTTGGTTATTTTATGACGCGTGTATTGTTATCACATGATAGTGAATGTTTTGATATTATGTGTTTTTCAGATTCGATTAAGTCAGATGACACCACGCTTCGTTTACAGCAGTCTGCCAAGCAATGGCGCAACATTGTTGGACTGTCTGATGATTTAGTATCAACGCTAATTCGTAATGATGGTATCGATATACTCGTAGACCTTTCCGGACATACTGGTAAACATCGGCTTACTCTATTCGCAACACGACCCGCGCCGGTACAGGTCACCTGGCTTGGCTATTTTGCCACTACCGGCCTTAATGCAATGGACTATATCCTGGCAGATCGCATTGTGCTTCCTGAGCAGGAAGAACAGTTCTATACAGAAAAAGTCAGGCGCTTACCGGATAGCTATCTTTGTTTTGAACCACCAAAGTTTGATATTGACATAAACACTGCTCCTGTAACGGTCACTGGCGCTATTACATTTGGTTGCTTTAATAATTATGGTAAATTAAACCCGAACACAATTGCATTGTGGGCCAACATCATTAAGGCAATACCTGGTTCATGCATAATTCTTAAATCTAGACATTATAATGAGCCAGAAGTGCAGCAATCTGTGCATGATATGTTTGCTAGTAATAACATCGACAGTAGCCGGATAATTATGGAAGGCCGTTCGTCACGTGAAGCGTTATTGACGAAGTATCAACACGTCGATATCGCGCTAGATCCTTTCCCATTTGGAGGCGGTACCACCACCGTGGAGTGTTTATGGATGGGTGTGCCAGTTATAACTATGAAAGGGGATAGGTGGGTCGGCAGGGTAAGTGAAAGTATTTTAAATACCATTGGGTTACCGGAATTGATAGCAGCTAATCATAATGAATACCAACAAATAGCAATATCACTTAGTAACGATATTCCTCGATTAAAAATGTTAAGAGCGACTCTACGAAAAACTTTGGAATCATCGCCATTATGTGATGGGAAACGGTTTACAAAAAATCTTGAATTAGAATATTGGAGTATGTGGAAATATTGGTGTCATAATATACTTAATAAGAAAAAAGAATGAAGCCAAACTTGTGTTGTATCCAGAAATACGATTACCTGTTATTTTGCAAATAAATATTAAATTATTTTGTAACCACTAATATTTTTTCGATAATAAAATGATAATTACTTCAATTCGTGAAAAAACATGCCCGGCTTGCGGTCATCATATTTCAATTTCATTTTTAAAGAGTGATGAACAACCATTGGCTACCCTCGCTTGGCCTGCCGATAAAGAATCATCTAAAAATCTTCCACATCTACCTCTCGACTTTGTCCAGTGCGTCAAATGTAGCCATATATATAACGCAAAATTTGATTACGCCAGTGTTCCATATTCTCAAAATCCAAACCTGATGTTTAATGATGGAACCCTATGGTCGGAATTCATTAAGAAGATACAGGAAAAAATCTTGTCATATTTGCCCACTTCCCCATTAATAGTCGAGATTGGTCATGGAGATGGAAGTTTTCTAAATGCGTTATCTAATTTATGTCCTGATGGTAGCTTTATTGGTTTTGACCCCCATGGTGCAGATATGAATAAAGCGCTTCAAAAAAAGAAGATTAAATTCAAGAATGAATTATTTGATCCTATTAGACACTTTTCTGAAATAAAACCGGACCTAATAATTAGTCGACATGTACTTGAACACCTGGTTAATCCGCTTGGATTCCTGCAACACCTTTCCTTTGCAGCAAATCATTATGGAATTACACCTATTACGTACTTTGAAGTGCCATGCATAGACAGAGTCCTTGAAACCGGTCGTACGGTTGATTTCTACTATGAGCATAGTTCTCAATTTACCTCACAATCATTCAAGGAAATGTTAAATCAATCTACACTGACAATTGAAGATGTTGGATACGGTTACGACAGTGAAGTAATTTATTCATTTTCAAAGATAAATAGCTCAAACAAATCAGGTCAAATCGTAAATAACGCTACTCATTTTTATGAGCAGGCAGAAATTGCGCTTAAAAATATAAAGGAACAACTTAAAGAGTTATATGTTTCTGGGCAGAAAATCGCAGTGTGGGGTGGTACAGGAAAATCTAGTGCATTTATGTGTCGTTACGACCTTGACGACACACGTTTTCCTATTGTAATTGATTCTGATCAATCAAAGGTTGGCACATTTGTGCCTGGCATGGGCCAGGAAATCAGATTTAGAGACTGGTTACTTACCCATCCAGTTGATGTAATCATTATACCGCCACAATGGCGTGCAAAAGATATAATTCAAGAAATGGTTGATAACAACATCTCTTACAAAACAATATTAATTGAACATAATGGTGCGCTTGTTGATTTCCATAAAGATACACATCCATATTGATCTTGGTAAACTTTAAATCAGACCACAATGCTCTTTATAAGGATGCTAAACTTTCTTAAGGACGATTGTAAGCTTAGTATAAGATACATATGATGAGTAAAATCTGCTTGGAAAATATATGACAAATGATTGCCTAAGTGGTCCAGATTTTTCTATTCGGGCTCTGAATAGTTTCTTTTCTGTATCCGCAAAACATGGAAAATCCGATTTATAAATGTCAAATCTATTTGAAACGGATTATACAGGTTTGTTAGCAGCTCCCCATAAGGTGCGGCATCATTTTCATGAGGACGGCGCAGTCCTTATACGTGGAATCGTCATGGAATCATTGCGGTCAAATATCATCCACCAGATCGATCGCCTTGTAGGACTGTTGGAAATACACAATGACATTAATCAGGAAATTGTACGAGTAAATGCGGATCAAACGGTCAGTGAAGTTAGCAATCGGCTTTTAAACCTTGAAAAAAAGCACCCGGGAAGCCAGAGCAGTATTTATGATACCATTTGTCATGCACCTGTTTTACATCAGTTCGCCTCACATGAAGCGATTATTGGAATGGCAAAAAGTGTTCTCTCACCAGATATTGCTATTCATCCAAGATTGATTGTCCTTATGAGCATGCCCATGGGTATATGGCATCTCGCCCGTTGGCATCAGGACTATTATTATAATGAAGGTCCCCAGGACACTCTTACTGTTTATGCCCCACTGCAGAAAACTACCGCCCACAATGGTTCATTGTAATTAGCACTTGGTGAGCACAAGCGCGGTTTGATGCCCCATAGTGAACACCTTCAGAACCAGGAAAGTAAATGGCATACGCTTGATCCAGATACCGTGGCAGAATTTACCAACGTTGTAAATACCACAATGGAGGCGGGCGATGCCTTGTTGTTCCATAGTCTGATGCCCCATTCCGCCCAAGTAAATTTATCCGATGAAGTCAGGTTTGTTGTCAACCTTAGATACCGGGATTTAGCGAATAGACAATATCTTGAGGATAATTGGCAAGTTGGTAACATAACTCATGCCCGTAATGCACTTGGGCGTAAAGATAAAGGATAATACCAATGAAACAAAAAATGGTTCGAGAATCCGCTAACCAATCAAGCAATGATCTCAGTTATCTTGAGAAACTGGATGCATATTGGAATTCCAGCACCGGCAAGGAAGTAGAGAAACTGGAAGCGTTCACCAAGTACGTATCTCGTCAGTCGTTAACCAAATTTTTGGCACGAAACGATCTGTTTAAAATGCAACTGGGCATTAGCGGCTCCGTCGTCGAGGTTGGCGTGCATCGAGGAGCCAGCCTAATGGCATGGGCATATTTCAGCTCCATCTACGAACCCGTTAATTATTTGCGCAAGATTATAGGCTTCGATACATTTGAGGGATTTCCAAGTATATCTAAACAAGATCAACAAGGTGCTAGCGAACATCTGAAACAGGGTGGTTTTTCTCTGGAAGAAGATGCACTGAATGATCTGGAGCAAGCCATAGGTCTATATGATATTAATCGGCTCATGGAACACATTTCGAAAGTGGAGTTAATTAAGGGTGACGCCACGCAAACCATTCCAAAATATCTCGATGAGAATCCACATCTTGTTGTCTCTCTTCTGCATTTGGATGCAGATTTATATGAGCCAACAAAGGTAACACTACAGCAGTTGCTTCCTCGCATGCCAAAAGGAGCAGTAATTGCCTTTGATGAACTCAATATGAAGCTATTCCCTGGAGAAACTCTGGCTGTCATGGAAGAGGTTGGCTTACGAAATATGAAACTTGAGCGCTTCACTTATGCTACTTCCCTATCATATGTTGTACTAGATTAAAAATATTGCCAAAATTTTAGATTAGAGATAATTACCAACGTTATAGATGAATTTATATCTTACCTAGGTTCGAACAACAGAAAATTGGAAATTATTTCTTAACCGGGGCCCAACGGTCCAGGTTGGAGGGGGGAGCCTGGACCGTGAGCACACTCGGAGGGCCATCGTTTTTAGATAGACCCTTTGGGGTAGACTATTTTATTGAAGCTTCGTATCAGTCATGAAACAGTTGTAAGTAAAATTACCAATGCCGATAGCAATAGCGTGAAAAATATCCCGGCACAGGTACCAGCAATAACACAGTTGACCAGGATCGTTGTGAACGAAAAGTTAGGTTTTATGTTTACAGTAGAGACTGGTCGTTTAATCATTAGAGTTGGGTGTCCAGTGTCAAAGTGATATTAACTTTACGATCGAACAAGATACCGTCAATATCTGTTTCAACTGCCTTTGCTTGAGACTCCCCATAAGAATGTGTGAGGATACGATTCTCTTCTATACCGGCCTGGATTAAAGCGGTTTCAACTGCACGAGTGCGCATTAACCCAAGCTGACGATTAAAATGTGTTGTACCGCGTCTGTCTGCATAGCCTTCTATTAATAATTTTATTTCCGGGAATTGTGTCAGGAACTCAGCCAGCTTTTGGATCCTTGGTTGGGTCTCGGCATCGATGTCTGCACTTTCAGTTCGGAAATAGACAGCGAGTGAGACGCCATTACTTAACGCTTCCAGAGAGGAGGTATGGTTTCTTGCAGAAACCTTTTGCAACTCGTTACCGTATTGGGTTTGCAAATCCGATAATCGATTTTCCGATATTGCCAGATTAGTTTGTTTTTCTATCAAGTCGATATTTAAACTGGATATTTTTTCATCTTTCATCTTGTCATTGCCTCCCATCCAAATTCCACTGGCCATTCCTATAATCGCCCCCGGTGGTCCTGCAATAAGACCGCCAATTATTGCGCCGATTCCTATGCCTAGTTTTTCTTTATGCTTAAATGCTTCAGATTCATGCGAAACTGGATCAGCATGTGCTACGATGTTGAATAAGCACAAAGCAATAAATCCTGTAATAATAAGTTTACTCATCTTGGTTCTCCTTTATGGTTTGATTACTTTCACTAGTAATTAAATACCCAGATAAAGGAGATCATCTGACTTGAAAAGGAATTCTACCGATGAATTCTGGCGAAATTATGGAAATTTCCTCACAAACGCTTACAGTTAGACCTGTTTGCTATAAAGTTCTTGTATCAAGCATTTAATTTGTTCAGGAGCAATATGAGCCGGAGAATTGCATTAGTAGAAGATGAACCTTCAATTAGACATAATTATGCCGAGGCATTAACGAAGCACGGCTATTCAGTAAGCAGTTATGGCAGTAAAAATACTGCATTACAGGCATTCCAGCAGCGGTTGCCAGATTTGGCGATAATTGATATTAGTCTTGGTGAAGAGCTTGAAGGAGGGTTTGACCTGTGTCGGATCTTACGAGGAAAGTCCAGTACCATCCCGATAATATTTTTAACCGCAAAAGATTCTGATTTTGACGTAATTTCCGGTCTGCGACTTGGTGCGGATGATTATCTAACCAAAGATGTTTCCATTCATCAGATTTTAGCCAGGGTAGCGGCGTTATTCAGAAGGATTGAAGCATTGGAAAAAGAGTTGGCAGAAGCAGACCTCAGGCTGGTAGGTGAATTGTCTATTGATTCCACATGTATGAATGTCGAATGGAAGGGTGAGAAGGTTGCGCTTACAGTAACAGAATTCTGGATCTTAAATTCACTGGTACGAATACCTGGACATGTAAAAAATCGTGACCAGCTAATGCAGGATGCAAATATTTTCGTTGATGACGGTACTGTAACGTCTCATGTAAAACGGCTAAGGCGAAAATTTGAAGCGCTAGATGATAAATTTAATAGTATTGATACAGTGTACGGTATGGGGTACCGATGGAAAAAATAGTTACGAATAATTGGCAATTGGCGACATGAGTATCAGGACTAAATTATTATTGCTCTCAATTGCTGTATTAAGTATTCCTTATGTTGGCTATCAATATTTGCATGAGATGGAGCAGTATTTAAGAGATTCCCTGGAATCATCTTTGACCGATACGGCGATAGCCGTTGCCGGTCCATTGCATAATCAAGAATCCTATTTTCCGATTTCCTCTGAGTCTGTAGGTTCCTCAGTATTTGTTCATAAACTTCCTCATGACATACAACTTGACGGATATACAGATGATTGGTTGTCGTATATTAGTTGGTCAGATACGTATGTATCGAATCAGAGAAACATTAAAGATCCTACCTCTTTTAAATTCATTATTAGTCGGTATCAGCAATATTATTATGCCTTGTTACAGGTTAATGATCCGCAACGTGTGTATAGAAGCCCTGACATTCCTTCAGCTATTAATAACGATCATGTCAGTCTTGTCTTTAGTACTTCAACTAACGAAATCGCACAGTATTATTTTTCTCCTGCAGACTCCGGTGAGTTCACACCGTTTGAAATAGTTAATCAACATGATGATTTTGGTTTTAGTAAATCTGAATTTAACTATAAGACAAATGTCAGTGCAGTTTGGCGAGAAACTGATCTGGGATACAACCTTGAGATGGCAATACCTGTAAATGTAGTGGGCGAAAGGTTGGGAATTAGTGTAACTGATGTTGATGACTCGAATTCGAGAACAATCGTTACAACTGTCAGTACCTCAGGAGATAAAAATAATTTTTTGCCGGGTAGAATCCTGCAATCTTCACCTGAGATTGAAAGCACTATAAAAAGTTATGCCCGAGTGGAGGGTAGACGAATCTGGGTACTGGATAACCGTGGTCAGGTACTAGCCAGTATGGGAAATCTGACAAAGGATTTGTCTGCTCAAAATATAAATTTATTATATAGCCTGATTCTTCCGCCAGTTCATCAAAGGTTCAGTGATGATTTATCCGGCGCATCTCGGTTACAGGGTGAAGAAATCAATGAGGCACTGACAGGGAAAACCGGAAACCGATGGAGGACGTCACCCGACGGGAGGGCAATAATTGTCTCGGCCGCTGCACCGATAATGATTGATTCCATGACTCGAGGCGTAGTTGTGATTGAAGAAACAACTTCACATATACAGATCCAACAACGTCAGGCAATGGCATCACTTTTTAATAAATCACTGTTTGTATTCCTGTTTGTGACAATTTTACTATTGATATTTGCAACACGATTATCTATTCGTATACGCCAACTTGAAAAAGATGCCGCTGCAGCAATTGATGTACATGGCAGGGTTGTTGGTGAATTCCGAACTAGTAAATCATCTGATGAAATTGGTGATCTTTCCAGAAACTATGCTGCAATGCTTGATCGTCTTAAAAATTACAATGATTATCTGGAAAATATGGCGGGACGTTTATCGCATGAATTACGAACACCCATCGCGGTTGTTCAATCATCACTAGATCAATTTAACGATGCCGTTGCAAGTGATGAAAAAGTAACATACTTACAAAGAGCAAAAGAAGGTGTTAGTCGTTTAAATACAATAGTTATTCGATTAAGTGAAGCTACTCGACTGGAGCAGGCATTACAAAGTGCTGAAAAACAAACAACTGAAATCACCGAATTACTAAATAACTGTATTGAAGGCTATCGAATTGCATTTCCAAAAAATAATTTTTTACTAAGTATGCCTGAAAAAAATATTTCACAAGTGATTGCAACGGATTTGTTTGTGCAGATGTTAGATAAGTTAATTAAAAATGCTATAGATTTTAAAAATGGATCACAACCTATTGAGATTAAGTTAATAATTCATGATGAGACATGGGATGTAAGTGTCATTAACTACGGGTCATCGTTACCGGATGTCATGGTGACTCAATTATTTAATTCAATGATAAGTGTAAGAGAAGATAAAAATAAGGATGAGCCGCATTTAGGATTGGGGCTTTATATTGTAAGATTAATTGTGGAATACCACAGTGGTCAAATATCTGCGAGCAATCTTGAAAATAGGAAAGGCGTAGAGTTTATGGCCTCATTTCCAATAGTGGTCTCTTGATCTGATTTACTTGGGTATTTTTGAATGTTTGCAAACTTGTTAGTGCCAGAAATGGACGATTACCGTAAAACCTGACTTTTTAGCTGACACAGTAATTAATATGGGGCAAAACTAAGGGGTATTCCCGGCAATATGCAATCTTGGGGTTTTAGTATTGTTTTTTGCCAGAAATTTCGTTGTAACTCACCATTTAACGTTCCATTCGTTATATAATTCATTATGAATTTTTATCCTCGTTAAAAGCAGTTTCCCAAGTCATTTGAATACTGTAGCATTTTTACCGAGTAACAATCATATAACCTCATGGATTCCAACACGAAATTGGGCCAAAATGATTAATAATAACTACACACGCCAAATGTCGGGATTTTTTTGATCAAATGAGCATACCTGAAGAAAAGCAAAAATATGCGGATATCATTCGGCAGTTAATACCTGTGAACGAATTACCACCAGAAGTACAAAATGAAATAATCAAAAATGCTGAATTAATTGAATTAAAAAAGAAGAGTCAGATATTTAAACAGGGAGACCGTGATAATTTTTCCTGCTATCTCCTTGATGGGGAGATTCAACTCGAAGCAAATAATCAAGTGCATAACTCTATAGTTGGTGCATCTGACAGGGCTAGATACCCAATGGCGCAGTTACAACCTCGCCAATTCTCAGGTATAGCGAAGGTTGATTCCATGGTGATGCGCATAGATCGTAATGCCCTGGATAAGTTGTTAGTTATGCATCAAGGGCAGAACGTTGTAGAAGATGGATTTGGAGATGGCTTGGGCGCCATTGAAGTTGACGAGATTGATGGTGATGAAGAAGAGAGTGTTGATTGGATGACGGTTATGCTCCAGTCTGAAATATTCTCGGGCATGCCAATTTCAAATATCCATCAGTTATTCGCATTGCTGGAGCCAATCGAATATAAGGTTGGCGATAATGTCATTACCCAGGGAGAGACCGGGCAAAATTATTATATAATTCAAGAAGGTCGTTGTGAGGTGTTAAGACAGACAAAACCCGGGATGAAGGAACTCAAGTTAGCTGCTTTAAAGGCGGGCGATGGCTTTGGAGAAGAGGCTTTAATTACTGAGACAACACGTAACGCTACCATAAGAATGATTACCGATGGGGTAGTGGCACAGCTAAGTAAGGATAATTTTGTAACCCTAATTCAAAATACGGCACTTAAGACAGTTTCTTCAGAAGTGGCTGCTGAAATTGTTGCGCAAGGTGGAAAATGGCTGGATGTCAGGTTTAAGAATGAATATGACAGAAGTTCAATTGAAGGAAGTTTACATATCCCGCTGAACATTCTCCGCATGCAGGCGGATAAATTGGATTCAGATATTCATTATATTGCGTTTTGTGATACGGGTGGCCGAAGTTCTACGGCATCATTTTTATTAACTGAACGTGGTTTTACGATTAGTTATCTTGATGGTGGTCTTGTGAATCACATAGAATTAGCGCCTCCAGAAGATGTAACTCAGGCACCAAAAATGCCGGAATCTGTTAAAGCTGCGCCAGCGCCTCCCAAAGAGGAAATAGTTGCACCTAAAACCCCTGCACTAATCCCAGATAAAAGCCCGGTACCTCCCAAACAGCCTGCGGTATCTGAGCCAGAACAAGCCTCTGATGAAGACGATGAGATTGATCCAGAAATAATGGCGACAGTGTTGGATGCTGAGCTGACCCGCACAAATATGGATATAGAGCGTGCCAGTAAACAGGATCAAACTGTCATTCGTAATCAGGAAACAGGGAAAAAGCTGGAACAAGAACGTTCCAGGATAGAGGAAGAAAAGAAACGGAATGAAGCTGATATTCTGAAAATGCGTCAACTGGAAGAACAACGTCTGAAAAAACTTGAAGATGAATCAAAAATACGCATGGAGGAAGATCGAAAAAAGATTGAAGAAGTATATTCACGTAATGCGGAGGAAATGGAACGTCTCGAAAAAATGAAGCAGGATGCCGAAGAGAAAATGAAAGGAGATCAGGAGCGGCTGGAAAAGGAAGCTGAGGAGGCGCGTAAGAATAAACAGGATACAGATCAAATCAGGTTGGAACTCGAAGCCGCACGAAAGGCGATGGAGGAAGAATCTGAAAAACGTCAACTCGAACAAGATGAGATGCGTAAGAATATAGAAATGGAGGTGCGAAAAACCATTGAAATTGAACGACGTAACCTGGCAGAACAATTATCCAAAAATAATCAGGAAGTTGAACAGGCAAGAAGAGACAAGGCCATTGCCGAGGCAGGCAGAATAGCCGCTAAAAAAGAAGCTGATTTGATGATAGAGGAGTACAAGTCAAAACAAGATAAAACTCTGGAAGAACAAGAAAAACAGATTAAGGCCGAACGACTTAAGCTTGAGGAGGAACAAAAGAAACTTCAGGCGGCCTTACAAGATTTACATAAAGCCAAATCACAGGCCGAATCATTAAAACGATCAGCTTTGGCAGAACTAACTAAACTTAAAGCTAAACAGTTCCAGGAAGAAATCACCCAGAGTAAATCTGCTCAAGAAGAATTGAAGGACAAGATTAAATTTGCGCAGGAGAAATTGGTTGAGGCGTCAGAAAAAGCGAAAATAGTAGAAAAGGACGAAGAAAGCGCAGTCGTAGCACAACAAGTAAACCAGGAAGTTCTTACAAAAAAGAAGGCAGAGGAAGAAGCGCTTACGAAACAATTGCAGGCTGATCTCGAAGGGTTTAAAGGTGAGTTGGAAGAACAGGAAAAAGAATATGCCAATGCTACGACCCAACTTGCACATATGAAGCGTATTAAGGAACGGGCATTAGCAGCAAAAAAAGCAGCATCCGAATCTAACAGCGACCTTTTATCTGATATATCGGGTCAATTAGGTAAAAAGGACTAGCTTTATTGCATAGCTTGGTAATGGCTATAAACAATATCTTTGCTTTGTACGCTGAAACAAACTTATTATTAATTTCAATTTACTATGACATTGCCTGATACGTTCGTATTCATCTAACTATGATGAATGATGATGAAAGATGGATGTTGCATGCCATAGAACTCGCAAAGCATGCAGAACTGGAAGGTGAAGTCCCAGTGGGTGCAGTCCTGGTTGAGCATGATCAAATAATAGGTGAAGGCTGGAATGCGCCAATTTCTACTAACGATCCAACTTCACATGCAGAAATTGTTGCCCTACGATCAGCTGCTATTCAGAAAGAAAATTATCGAATGCCAGATACAACACTATATGTAACCCTGGAACCATGTGTAATGTGTACTGGGGCGATATTTAATGCCCGAATTGCGCGTGTCGTGTTTGGGGCATATGACCCAAAGTCAGGTTCCGCATCGAGTATTATTAACCTGTTTCAGGATCAGCGATTAAATCATCATGCAAAGCTGGAGTGTGGCGTGTTAGAGAGTCAATGTGCAGAATTATTAACGAGTTTTTTTAAAATCCGACGTTAAATTATGAATAGTGTGGAGACCTATCTTCTGCAGCAATTGGCGCAACAATTATTGGCAAGAGATATTATGGTTGTCGTTGCAGAATCTTGTACGGGTGGTGGAATAGCAAATGCCATGACGAGTTTGCCAGGGAGTTCTGCCTGGTTCGAACGCGGTTATGTGGCGTATTCTAATGAGGCTAAAAAAGAGAACCTTAGCGTTACGGATGAAACGCTAATTAAGTTCGGCGCAGTCAGTATTGAAACGGCTATCGCAATGGCAGATGGGGCGCTGGTAAATAGTCATGCCGAGGTGAGCGTTGCGGTAACGGGGATAGCGGGGCCAGATGGCGGGACTGAGGATAAACCTGTAGGAACAGTATGTTTTGCATGGGCCGCACAAGGATCGTCACCTATTAGCACCTCTACAGTATTTTCTGGAGATAGAGAGAGTATTCGCGAACAGGCGATATTAATGGCGCTGCAAGGGTTACAGGAATTAGTCGAAAAACTGTAAATTCACTGCAATATTAAATGTTTAATACTAAGTGTTAAGACATACCCCAATTGTAGTATGCCAGACGTCCAATTGCCTTTTTTCATAGTAATACTACAGTTTAGGTATATTGATTATCAATAAAATTATTGGAAGTTTTAGGAATTTCCCGACATTAAATCAAATGCCATGCTCGAAGGTACGTAAAACAAATTCATTCTCACTTGGCCACTTACCTGAGGCCATTTTTGTGGGATAATCGGGATACATAGCAAACCACCAGTGGAGATTAAATCAATGGATGAGAAAAAGAAGCAAGCCTTGGATATAGCGCTTAGTCAAATTGAAAAACAATTTGGCAAGGGATCAATCATGCGTATGAGCGAGGACAGTATCGTAAAAGATGTTGAAGCTGTCTCAACAGGTTCTTTGGGACTTGATATTGCGCTGGGTATAGGTGGATTTCCTAGAGGTCGTGTCGTTGAAATTTATGGTCCTGAATCATCTGGAAAAACAACCCTGGCTTTACATGCTGCAGCAGAGATTCAAAAGGCAGGTGGTACCGCAGCATTTATTGATGCAGAGCATGCCATGGACCCAAAATATGCAGAAAAACTTGGAGTGAAGATTGAGGATTTACTTATTTCTCAACCTGATACAGGTGAACAGGCCCTGGAGATTACGGATATGTTGGTCAGATCCAGTGCTGTAGACCTGGTGATTATTGACTCTGTCGCTGCCCTAACACCAAAAGCTGAAATTGAAGGGGATATGGGTGACAGCCATATGGGATTACAGGCTCGCTTAATGTCGCAGGCATTAAGGAAGTTAACAGGTAATATTAAACGATCAAATACCCTGGTTATTTTTATCAATCAAATTCGTATGAAGATTGGCGTCATGTTTGGTAGTCCTGAAACTACAACTGGTGGTAATGCACTGAAATTTTACGCATCAGTTCGTCTTGATATACGTCGCATCGGTGCAATCAAACGGGGTGATGAAATAGTAGGTAACGAGACCAGGGTAAAGGTAGTGAAAAATAAAGTCGCTCCGCCATTCAAGCAAGTTGAATTTGATATTCTTTACGGAGAAGGTATTTCCCGTGAGAGTGAAATAATTAGTCTAGGTACTTTGCATGAGATTCTTGAGAAATCAGGCGCCTGGTATAGTTATAACGGAGAGAGAATAGGTCAAGGTAAGGAAAATGTTAGAAAGTATTTGAAGGAAAACCCTCAGATCACTATTGAAGTCGAAGCGAAATTAAGGGAGAAAATCCTGCCCGATCTTAATAAGGTCTCCGATCCTGTAGAAGAGGAAGCAGAAGCCTGAGTAGTGATGAAAAGCAGGCCAGAGAATGTGCTATTGGGCTTCTTGCCAGGCGGGAACATAGCCGTAAAGAATTAGGACAGAAACTCAGGGTCAGGAATTTTAATACAGATTGTATCGATGATGTATTGGATCGACTGGTCCAAGAAGGTCTACAAAGTGACCAGCGATATACAGAGTCCTATCTCCTAAGCAGAATCCATAAAGGTTATGGACCCGTTCGATTAGGCATGGAATTGGGTGAACGAGGTATTGATAAAGAAATGACAAATAGTTGTATCAATGAGCTTGATATTAACTGGATGGATACATTAATTTCTGTGAGAGTTAAAAAGTTTGGACAAAATCTACCCAAGGATTTTAAAGGACAGACTAAGGAATCACGTTTTTTACAATATCGTGGCTTCACCTCAGATCAGATTAGAAAGTTGTATAAGGGTGAAGACTAAATGACCAGTAACGAAGTTAGAGCAGCCTTCCTGGAATATTTTCGCGACAAAGGTCACGAGATAGTCTCTGGCAGCCCGTTAATTCCTGCCAATGACCCAACCCTGTTATTCACCAACGCGGGTATGGTTCAATTTAAAGAGTTGTTTTTAGGTAACGAAGTACGTTCTTATACGCGAGCAACTACAGCACAGCGTTGTATACGTGCCGGCGGTAAGCATAATGATCTCGATAATGTTGGCTATACCGCCCGTCACCATACATTTTTCGAGATGTTGGGAAATTTCAGCTTTGGTGATTACTTTAAGCGCGACGCGATAAATTTTGCATGGGAATTTTTGACGGTTGTACTGGAAATTCCAGAACAGCGTTTGTGGATTACCGTATTTGATGATGATGACGAAGCAGCTGATATCTGGTTAAAAGAGATAGGTGTCAGTGAAAAACGATTCAGCCGTTGTGGAGAAAGTGACAACTTTTGGGCCATGGGTGATACAGGTCCATGTGGACCCTGTAGTGAAATTTTTTATGACCACGGTGAAGACATCCCTGGTGGACCACCAGGCAGTGCCGATGCTGACGGTGACCGTTATGTGGAAATCTGGAATCTGGTATTTACTCAATATGATCGTGCCAGTGACGGAACCTTAACGCCAATACCAAAACCCTCCGTGGATACGGGAATGGGATTGGAACGAATCGCGGCGATTAAACAAGGCGTTCATAATAATTATGATATTGATACCTTTCAAAAACTCATCAAAGCCATAGAAAATATCTCGGAAAGTAAGCACGACCAGATCCAGGTATCCCATCGTGTTATTGCAGATCATATTCGATCCTGTGCATTTCTCATTGCTGATGGCGTAATCCCTTCTAATGAAGGTCGCGGTTATGTATTACGTCGTATTATTCGCCGTGCCATCCGTCATGGAAATAAAATAGGTTTTGATACGCCATTTTTTCATAAACTGGTTGCCCCTTTAGTGGAAATTATGGGCGAATCTTCAGAGATCTTAAATGAGAGAAAGAAATTTGTTGAAAGACTTTGTTGCAGGAAGAACAACGTTTTGCCGAGACCCTGGAGCAAGGATTAAAGCTTCTTGAAGAGGCAATAAAAGACCTCACGGGTAATATAATTCCAGGAGATGTGAGCTTCAAACTATATGATACCTATGGTTTTCCTGTAGACCTGACGGCAGATATTGCACGAGAACGAAATCTTGAAATGGATATGGCAGGATTTGAACGGCAAATGGAAGACCAGAGGCAACGCGCACGCGCAGCGAGTAAATTCGGGGTTGATCAATCTGTAAATATAACCGGTGATAATTATGCGTCTGATTTTATGGGGTATGAAAAATTAATCCATACAAGTGACATAACTGCATTGTTTAAAGAGGGTGAGATAGTAAACGAGGTTTCTAAAGGTGATCACGCCGGCATCATACTGGAATCAACACCGTTTTATGCTGAATCTGGTGGTCAAATTGGTGATGTGGGATTGCTGCAATCGGATAGCGTTTTATTTACTGTCACGGATACCCAAAAACAGGGCAACGCGCATGTACATATTGGCGTAGTTGAATCAGGCACCTGTAAGGTTGGAGACTCACTCAAAGCCGTGGTAGAGAGTAAACATCGTAATGATATTGTTCGTAATCATTCTGCAACGCATTTATTGCATGCAGCATTAAGACTAGTACTCGGAAACCATGTTACTCAAAAGGGATCACTGGTTGCTGTGGATAGATTACGTTTTGATTTTTCACATCCAGATGCAATAACACCTGAACAACTCACTGAGATTGAAGATCTTGTTTATCAGAAAGTTCTTGAAAATGGTGCAGTAAATACAGAAGAGATGGCAATAGAGGATGCGAAAAAATCTGGCGCTATGTCTTTGTTCGGAGAAAAATATGGCGAATCAGTCAGGGTATTGTCTATTAGTGATGGATTCTCAACTGAGTTATGTGGTGGTACGCATGTGCGTCATACAGGTGATATCGGATTATTTAAAATTATTTCAGAATCTGGCATCGCCTCAGGAGTTAGACGAATTGAAGCGGTAACCGGTGTAGCGGCGATACAATGGGTTAGAGAAAAAGAACTGAAACTTAATCGAATCGCGAGCTTATTAAAATCTGATCATACAAGCCTGGATCTAAAGCTTGAACAACTGTTAGATAAAACGCGAATTCAGGAAAAGGAAATCGAACGTTTGTTATCTTCTCTCGCCAGCAATGCAGGCAATGACCTGGCAACGGATGCTGTTAATATTGGCGGAATTAACGTCCTGGCTAAATCCTTACAGAATGCAGATCCTAAATCCCTCAGAAATACAGTTGATCAATTAAAAAATAAACTGGGGACTGCCGCAATCATCCTTGCGACCGTTGAAGGCACCAAGGTCAGCCTGGTAGCGGGTGTAACAAAAGACGCATTAGATAAGGTGAAGGCAGGTGATTTGGTCAATTTTGTCGCTGAAAAAGTCGGCGGTCGTGGTGGGGGACGGGCAGATATGGCTCAGGCAGGTGGTAATGACCCCTCAGGTCTTGAAGCGGCACTCAACGATGTCCCAAGCTGGGTCGAACAACAATTAGATGTATGATTGACTTGTCATCTAACGGTAAATCGTTAGAATTCGCCGTTTTTTAAGATATTCAATAAAAATACTATGGCATTAATCGTAGAAAAATTTGGTGGCACGTCTGTGGGCTCAATTGAGCGGATTAATGCGGTCTGTGATCAAATAATTGAAACTCAAAAGCAAGGTAACCAGGTTGTAGTGGTTGTGTCAGCCATGAGTGGTGAGACAGATCGCTTACTGTCACTCGCCCATGATATTTCCCTTCAACCAGATATTCGAGAATTGGATGTTCTATTATCAACTGGTGAGCAAGTGACGATTGCATTATTGAGTATCGCACTAAACGCCAGAGGTTATAAGTCCAGGTCATTCACGGGTGCGCAGGTATGTATACTAACCGACAGCGCGCACAACAAGGCCAGGATTTTAAATATCGATAATGATCAAGTACGCAAGGAATTAGATGACGGAAAAATTGTTGTCATTGCTGGATTCCAGGGTGTCGATGTTGACGGGAATATTACAACATTAGGTAGAGGCGGAACCGATACCACTGCCGTTGCCATGGCTGCCGCGTTAAAAGCAGATGAATGTAAAATCTATACCGATGTTGACGGAGTGTATACCGCTGATCCACGTATCGTTGCTGATGCCCGTAGGCTAAATAAAATAAGTTATGAAGAAATGTTAGAAATGGCAAGCCTTGGTTCTAAGGTACTACAGATCCGCTCTGTTGAATTTGCAAATAAATATAAGGTACCACTACGAGTGCTTTCTAGTTTTAAAGAAGGCGTTGGTACATTGATTACTGATGAGGATGAAGAAATGGAACAGGCACTAATCTCCGGTATTGCTCATAATTGCGATGAAGCAAAGCTGACAATTGTTGGCGTACCTGACCAACCAGGGATTGCTTATAGTATTCTTGGACCTATTGCTGACGCTAATATTGAAGTCGACATGATAGTGCAAAATGTCGGTGCTGATGGCACCACAGATTTTACTTTTACTGTGCACCGTAATGATTATGACAATGCCTTAAAAATATTAAATCAAACTGCAGTGGGTATTGGTGCGCGTAGTGTCAATGGTGATAATAAAATAGCCAAGCTATCAATTGTTGGTGTAGGAATGCGCTCCCATGCTGGTATTGCGAGTAAAATGTTCAAGGTACTGGCGGATGACGGTATAAATATACAAGTGATTTCCACCTCTGAAATTAAAATATCTGTTGTTGTGGATGAAAAATATCTAGAACTTGGGGTTAGGATCCTGCATGCGGCCTTTGGGCTTGAAAAAGATGGCTATCTGCAAGACGAATAAGTGCCGATAAAAGGCTAATAAGTCGTTACAATAAACGAATTAAGATGTATGCAGAAAGTAATAGTTTAATGGCGTTTGAGCTATAATATGTAATATATAATACAGCTCACTTTAGGTTACAATCGGACGTATCAGGGATAAGAAAGGAGTGAATAGCCATGTTGATATTGACACGCAGGATAGGTGAATCATTGATAATAGGTGACAATATAAATGTCACAGTGTTAGGCATAAGAGGGAATCAGGTGCGAATAGGCGTCGATGCACCGAAGGATATTGCTGTTCATCGTGAGGAGATATATGACAAGATCCAGAATGAAAAACCTGATGGTTCTGGTGACAATAAGGCTGGGGACTATCAGGAAGAGTCATAAAAAAAAGGTTGTTGTAGCACAAAATTTTCAAACCGGAATTTAATAATAAAGAATATTGTCTGAACTGAGTGTTACTTATGTTTTTATTATTTTCACATTGGTAAATAAATAATTAAATTTGGAGAGATTATCGAGTGGCTGACAAATCCGCATGGAGCGGATTTGAACAGCAGAGCGAAGCGATGCTGGCCCCGAAGGGGTGTAGTACATGGATGAACGGAATAGGGCGCGGAGGGAGCGCCTATGTAAAAAGTTGAAAAGTATTACGTGACAAATTCAAAAAATTTGGAGAGATGGCCGAGTGGCTGAAGGCGCTCCCCTGCTAAGGGAGTATGGGTCAAAAGCCCATCGAGGGTTCGAATCCCTCTCTCTCCGCCATACAGTCTGGTCTCTGTAGAGCGTCTCTACAGAGATTCTGTAATCATTAAAGAAGTCAGTGGGTTACGTGACTATCATCGGAGTATCACACCCCGAAAAGCCCACTGATGAGAGTGAATTTTCTCGATAATCCCCAAATGTCTCGAATCGGGTTTTGGCGGGTGGGCTTTTTAGATAGATTGGCCAGAGAAGTTGAAGATTTTTCTCTGGTCTTCCCAGGCTAAGGGTATAGATTTTTCCAATTGTCCCAGAGACACAGTATGCGGGATCTGCCCCTTGAAAAAGGCCTCGATAATATCCGGTGCTAAATAGGCGAGTTTTATGCGGCGCTCAATAAATTGTGGTACCACATTTTCCAACTTGGCTAGTTCGGCCATAGAGACAACATGTCCGTTAATTAATTGGTTATTCCAGATTTGAGCTTTTGCGATTGCATTTTGGATAGGGTTACGCAAGCAAATTCGTATCATTGCTGCGGGTAAAGCAGTTTCATCCTTTCACGTTCTGCGGTTGATGGCATTGGGTGCAGATTCAGTTAATGTGGCACGCGCGATGATGTTTGCGCTAGGCTGTATTCAATCACGCCAGTGTCATCAGGATACTTGTTCGACAGGCGTAGCCACTCAAAATCCGACACGATACAAGGCGTTGCATGTTGAGGACAAATCGATCAGGGTGGCAAACTATCACGCATCGACGATAAAAAACTTGATGGAGTTAATTGCAGTAGCTGGACTAAATAATCTTAACGAGCTTCGACCTTGGCACATCAATCGACGTGTTAACGGTACCGAAACCATGAATTTTGCTGAGCTTTATCCAAGCATAACAGACCGGTGTTTGCTTTCAGATGCGGGCCTTCCCGAAGCCTGGCGAAATGACTGGGGACAGGTTGTATCAAGTAACTGGTAGCGTACCCGATGGCCTTTACATACAGTGGGTATTGACAAGTTAAGGGTACTGACAAGTTAAGTCAAACCGAGTAATAATTGCTGGATGAATAGATCAACTAGGTTATATAAACGATACCGATTTCCGGTATTGACAAGTTAACTAATCTAACCGAAAAATTCTTCAACGTATTTCAATCTATATCGCTACCGCATTTTTCCAAGACGTAAAGGCGCGCTGTCGACTATCTCGATAATGATGCGCTGACACCAAATGACGTCCCAGATTAAATAGGTTGTATACCGCAGCATGAACACTTAAGAAACGCTGTGCTTGAAGTGGTGATTTGAATCGTCGCATGCCCCACTCTCGCACCCTCGTCGGTTGATGCGAAAGTTCTGCTCGATTATTAGCATACTGCGACATGTCGTGTATTGCATCTGGAACCAGATCTCTATGGGCAACACCATAACTTCTTAACTTATCTGTTACAATTTTTCTCGGCTCTCCGTGATAATTCTTGAGTAGACGTTTAAAAAATCGCTTGGCAGCTTTACTGTTACGTCGTTCCTGTAGAAACACATCGACAACCTCACCATCTTGGTCAACCGCTCGCCACAAATATTGCTGCTTACCATCAATTTTCACAAATACCTCATCTATATAGAACGTATCGCCATATCCACGATGTTTACGCTTTAACCGTTTAGCATAGTGCAGTCCAAACTTATTACACCAACATCGAACGGATTCATAACTCACAATAATCCCTCGCTCTGCCAGCATTTCTTCTATATCTCGATGACTCAAATTGAAGCGATGATACAGCCACACGGCATATTGGATAATCTCAGCTGGGAACCGATATCGTTTATACAAATATTTTGATCTATTGATCCAGCAATTATCACCCAAGTCTACTTAACTTGACAGTACCGGAAAAATATTAAAGTATGAAGTTGCTTGCGTCGCATGGATGGATCTATTGTCAACACCCTATCTATTAAGGTGATCTAAACAAGTCAAATTAAGTGGTAATGAAAGTAATTTCAATGATCCCTCAGATTCCTGACAATACTCGAATTAAAATCCACTTTCCCGTCTGAACAGAGCTAAAACACGTCGCATGAAACTGAAGATGAAACTTTCTGCCTCACTCTTTACTTTTATTGTTCCTCGAATTATTTGTTGTGGAAGAAAGGAATTATCAATTGCTTTGAGATGAACTTTATAAGTACCTTTAACAGGCAAAAGCTCTCCGTTATTCTGTTCACGTACAGCTACATCTCCACCATATAATGAAGCCTGATATGGTGAATTCAGGAATTTTAATCCCATAAACTCAATGTCAGATACTTCTACCTTAAATGCTGGCCAACTTCCTTTTTCAGGATAAAATGTTCCAGTTTGCCCTGGTTTTAACCTTTGCAGTCTTTCCTCTAAAATATATGCGGTAACGTTCCTTTCTTTTTTATTCAAAATTGAAAAAACAGCAACTCCTTCATGTAACCAGTCTCCAACTTTTATATCATGCATCCTATCCACAGTAACACCCGAATATGGAGCCCTTAAAATCAAACGCTCTAGCTTTTGCATTAAACCTCTAATTCGCTGGTATTGTGTTTTCAGCTCTGTCGCTACGATGAGTGCTTCACGACGTTGTTTTAAGTCAAAACCCAGTGAATCTCTACTCCAACGCAATTCATCATATCTGAGTTTGACCTGTGCCACCTCATACGTGAGTTCTGGAGCTTCTAGTTCCATTAAAATATCGCCTTTATTAACAGCTACTCCATTTATAGCAGACAACGATTTAATCTTACCTGAAACTGGGTTGTAGACCGTTGTATAAGCAACTTCATATATTGCCGGCATGCTAATTGAATGACTCCAGGGAATAAAACCTAGTACTAATGCAACTAACAATACAAAACTAGCGCGAACCGTATTTACATTCCAGTGTATATCATTGCGTAGTTTCCACCACTCTCGTATTTCTAGTGATATTGGGCGTATTATGAAATAAGCGATTTCGAGAGCAAATAGAATAATTCCAACAACTTTGAAGAAAAAATTGTAGACGAGTAATGCTATACCAAGAAAAAGTAAAAATCGATAAAACCACACACATATTGCAAAAAATATTAGTCTCATTTGGACGGGTTCAGGGGGTTGATATCTAAAGTTGAACAATTGTTCACGAATCCACCATTTAGCCAATGCAAAAGATCTGTGCTCCAAGTTAGGAACACCTAGCCAATCTGAAAACAAATAGTATCCATCAAAACGCATTAATGGATTAATATTAATTAATACACTCATTACCCAGGTTGTCGTTGATAATAAAAATAAAACGCTACGAACTATACCTTCGGGCGCCATACTCCAGCTAAAAAGACAAATCGCTGCGACCCCTAGCTCAACACCTATGCCTGCAGCGGATATAATCATTCGTTGACTACGTGATTGTAATTTCCATGCATCACTAGTGTCGGTATATAGAACCGGCCAGCCAACTAAAAATGCAATTCCTATTACAGGGACATGACAACCCATTGCCTTGGCTACATAAGCATGACCGAGTTCATGCAGCACTTTTACACACACAATCGAAACCAGTACCGCAATGACACCGGTCCAGTTAAAGAAATGTAAAAATGTCGTTGCGAATATATCAGCTTGGCGCGTCACAAGAAAAAGACCAACCAACATTATTGCTGTCAGCACATTTAATGTTGTCCTCGAACCTAGCCATAAAAGATAAGGTAGTGTTTTGTCAAGAAAATTATCCGGGTGCCATAATGGAATTCGGATAAACAAATAGCTTCTGGCAAAATAGGCAAACAACCCAACACGTTGAAGTTGTAACTCTTGTCGTTTGTACCATGTTTGTTGGGCAGCATCCCCTATCACCAGGTTATTACGACGCAAAAACTCAAACATCTCGTTCACTAGAACTACTGTTATTTCATTACCGGATTGTTCAGCAGAGATTTCAGAAATATTTTCAACATCCCCTTTCCCAATGAGGCTCAACAGTTCAATTTCCCGCTGCCCTAATCGGTAATATTTATTTGCCAATGGGTCATGTAATACCCAGGCTGGTGCTCCATCCGTATCAGATTCTGAAGGGTATATAGTTAAATCCTGACGCAATATTGGCGACAGATTGTTTTCCTGTGTGTTTGTAGCGCCTAAAGACCCAGCCATTGTCGTACTGCCGCATAAGGGCGACGGAATAAATAATAATACAAGGGGACTTCTTTTCCATAAATTTTGGCTGTTCCACGCCAACCAATCCTAGGCAGGTCTGATCCACTTGAAAAATCTGCACGTGCTCTAAAAGTTAATATGCCTTCTGGTGATACTTCTGCCTGATAATTGACATAGCGTAGTTGTGCCTTAAGTGGTTTCTCAGGTTGGACATTTAGAAACAGATCTATTGTGGCCTTCTCTGGTAAAGGAATACTATCACCAACAGCAAGCCAGATTTCTAATTCTGCAGAGGTTGGGCTTGCAAGTGTCATAATTTTTTCTCCGATTTTTACCGGCTTTCCTACCAACTCCTGCATATCATTAAAAATAGCTATCCCATCTTGTATTGCATGAATGCTAATCCGATCCAATAATGACTGAGTATAGGCGACTTCTGCTTCTCTTTGCTCAATTCGTGCCAATAACATTGGCATTTCAGACGATGCTAATCGGTCGGTCACAGAAGCTTGTTCAGCCTGGCGATATTCTGCATTTGCTATTTCTAACTCCTGTCCGACTACATCAAGCTGAGCAAGCAATTTCGTATCATCCAGATCCAATAATCTTTCACCTTGGGTGGCCTCTTGATTGGGGTCAACATAAATATTATTAATTACTCCATCTATGGGCGCCCGAATTATGATTGGATTCTTAGGGATGACTTCTGCAGGGGCAAGAACCGATATTGAAACTGGCATCCAAAGAAATGTAATCAAAATGAATATAATAACTATCCAAAGTTTTAATTTTTGCGCCCGTAACCAGTCTATCCAGGAACGACGCCTTAACAAGACAGATTCAATTGCATGGGCAGCGGTGCTTGCCCAATAATTCATCAACGCCTGTTCTTCGGCCCGCCATGCAGAATCTTTCGCCAACAACAATCCTCCAATGATCGCACCATTTGGCAATGCTAGTGGCAACCACAACACGTGGGCAGGCAAAAATTCATTCCATTTCAAAGCCAAATCACTAGTTAATAAATCAGAACTCACTACTTTAGGTTCCTTCATCCCTTTTTTGAAGAGCTCTTTACATAATTGGCCAATCCACCTTGTAAATGGAGCCATCGCGACCGGAGATGGAATTCCCGATACAGATTCCACTCGACCTGTATTTTTATATTCAAGCCATAGTACCGATGTACGATATGAAATAAGTTTTTGAGTGTCATTGACTAGAACATAGCCAAGTTCGGTAATAGTTGGAGCGTTTCGCAGATTTTGTTGTAACAAAAGAATATCTGCTAGTAATGCTAATTGGTTTTTGGTGGAATCTGTCACTGATATTAAGGACTAATTAATGTTTCTCTGAAAATATTATTTCCCCACTCATGCCTGATAATAAACCCTGTTTTGAATCATCAATTACACCTATGACTCTTACTGTCTGGCTGACCGGATCAATAGATTCAACGACACGATCGACATATGCATTGACAAGTTTATTGTTTTCATCAAATCTTATTGTAAATTCAGTGCCTTTCACTAACCATGTTAACCATTCTGAAGGCAAGACCATTTCTACTTCTAAACTATTTGGATCCAAAATTTCCAGAAGTGGATCACCTATGTTCACATATTGATAAGCTTGGGCATGAGTGACAATTACGGCACCAGAAAATGGCGCTCTTATCACACATTCACTTAAAATAACCTGAATCCTTTGTAGTTCAGCACTGGCAATAGCAACATCAGCTTTACTCAATGTTAATTCCAGTCCACTAATATTCTCCAGTTTTTCTAACCGTTGATATACCTGATGTTTTGCATGTGCGGCTTCTAATTTTGCTTTTGCAATCTCACGATTTGCCTCTTCCATCCGGCAATCAATAATTGCAATCTGTTGTCCTTTATCAACATATTGACCTTCTGCAATATTAAATTCATTGATGTTTCCTGATATTCCTGCAGATAATATAGTTAAATTACGAGCACGCAACTGCCCTCGTATTGTTTTATCTGCATATTGACGGATTGATGGGGATACAGAATCATAAGGTGATGTTTCCTGTGCTACTCCAACTGAAGCTAATGGTATTAGTGTTAAAAAACGAATTAGATGTATCATTATTTAGCTTTTATTTTATATTTGTAATATTAATTTTGTATGTACTAAGTTAGTCTCTAAATTACCCATGTGTTTGAAAACGGGTATCATTTTCACAGATTATTCTTTGGATTGATTCAGAAATTGCATAGTCATACTAAGGCGTAAATTTTCTATTTCAGTCACAGATGAATTTACTTTATGCTTTACATAATAATTCTTTGACGATTATGGTAAGGGAGATAATTTTAAAGCATTGTAATCTATGTCAGGGAGATCCATTTGAAAATTATTCTTCATTAATTTATTAGCCAACTCGACAACGCTTAAGTTCTGATAATCATCAGGGATTGGGTTTATCCCTAAGGTTTGGATAAATGCACCTAAAGCGTCTTGTGTCTCGGCAATTGCCAACATATGGCCCAATTTTGACCTGAATGCACGAATTTCATTTTGAATTCTATTCACACCGCTTACCGCTTCACTCGCCTGTGATTCTTGTGTCAGCATGGAAATTTCCTGATCCACATCATTCAATCTTTTTGCATGTTGCAATTGCTTTACCGTATTTTGATAGTTCTGCCAGGACAAATGTACTTGTGTGATTGTTGCCATATTTACCGCTAAGCGTCGTGCTACTGACAACTGTTCTTTAGTTTTACCATAATCTTTAATTCGTTCTATAAAAAATAATCGCATTAAATCCCCAGTAGCTCTAATTCCCGCTTCCCCCCAAACTTGGTTAACAAGGAAACTGTTGCTGTCATAATTTTTACTGTATGAAAATTCGATGCCGGGCAATAAACGCATCAGAGATTTACGAGATTCAAGCCTTTCAATTCGAACATTATAGGCCTCTGTTGCATAATTGTCTGAATTCACTAATGCAGTAAGTTCAAACGAGGCGACATCCTCAGAAATAGATGGAAGTTCCTCAATCCCAATTGGATTTACTAATTCGATCGATTTACCAGGTGGTGAATTTATTAAAGTTGCTAGTTCAATTTGAGCAGCATTTATACTATCTTGCATCTGTTCTAACTGCTGAACTATTTCAAGAAGTGCTCGTATATCATTGAGTACGTCAATCGGCCTGCGTAACTGTTCATCGCGAACTTTTTGCAAGTCAATCAAACTTATACGAACCTGTTCAAGAATATTATCGGTATTTTTTAACAAATCTTGCATTACAGCTGCTCGCCAAAATGTAGCACGTACTTGCTGTAATAATTTCAGCATGACATTGGATCTTCCTCTTTTAGAAATCAAGTAGCGATCTGAGTCTTGCTTTGCCTGTAAATAGCTCACTCCAAAATCCAAAATATTCCATGCAAATCTTATATCCACTATACCATGAGCTTTGTCCTGAGAGGTGGATGGCTCAAGAGATTGCCTACCCGTAAGCAAAGATAAGCTGCTCGATCCATAAACATTATCACGACTAAAGTATCCAGCTGAAGCCGCAAGAATCGGTAACATATCCATCTTTGCTAAATCAAAACTTTTATTTGCAATAGCCTCTTCCATAAGTTTTACACGATTATTAAGATTGTATTTCAACGCACGAGCCAATGCCTCACTCAAAGTTAACGGCTTAAGAATAGGTTCTTGGGAACCATATATTAAATCCGTATCAACTTTTGCAATCTCTGTTATTTCTTCCTGAAGTATAGGTATACTTATCACTGCGCAACCGTTGATAAATAATATTATGACAACCAATGCAATATTTTTATTGTTGTATTTCATATCAAATTACTATTAATGGTTCATTTAAACATTACAAATAATAGTTGGGTGGTTATATATTATCTGTAACTAAGTTCAATAGTTGGTTATACAGAGAATTTTTACTTTGTTGATATGTCAATATCCCTGCTTGCTGTAATTGTTCAGACAAACTTTTTTTCCCTATAATATTTTCATCATGAACCATTTCACTCTTAACTTCTTCATCTTCAATTAGGTCAGTATCAACAAGAATACTTACATTAAATGCTTGCTCATCGATATCGTTTGTAACATTCAGGTTATCTTCAGATCGAGTTGGTTGTTCTTCTTCTTCTTGTTCTGATTCAGAATTTTCCTCCAATTCACTATTGTCATTGGAGTTAATTTCCTGATCTTGTTCAACCTTATTCTCAGAAAAAATTATCTGAAAACTTGCCGATGCTTCATTACCAAAAGAATCATATGCTATTACATTTATTTCAAGACTTTCTATGCCCGTAGCATTCGCCTGATCTGCATCAATTGTAAATGTTCCCGTTATACTATCAAACTTAATAAAATCGGGTAATTCAGAACCATCGTCCAGGGAAGCTCGGTACTCAAAAACTTCTGATGGGTCTGAATGCTGAAAGGCATTATCCGGAATGGAATATTTATATATGCCTCTTGTAACGATCTGGTCTGTTAAATCAGCAGTTATTGATATTGGGTTTGTTTTCAATGGGGTGATAATAGTGTCACCATCAATCGTATTACCTGTCGGGTTAACAGATGATGTACTTTGATTATCAACATCATTTCCAATTATAGATTGCTGTGAATTGCTTACACTAACACCAGTATTCTCTCTATCATCAAATAATGTCTCATTTTCTGATAAAGGAGAGTCTACTTGACTGTCAGTCCCTTTACCAAAATTTACTTGGAATGTTGCTGTAGCTTCGCTTCCAACAGTGTCTTTAGCAGTAACTCGTATGCTAATGCTATCAATGTCTATTAACCTTGTAGAATCAGCATCAATTTCGAAGTCACCAGTCTCGGAATTAAATTGGACATAATCGGGAAGTGGTGACCCATCAGCTAAAGTCGCCGTATATTCTAAGGTCTCTGATGGATTTGAGTGTCGAAACTCCCCATCACCAACAGAATATTTATAGATTCCTTCTGTCACAAATTGATCACTAAGTTCGCCAGTAAGTGATATAGGATTATTTTGTATTAAATAACTCGAATTATTTCCCGTAGTAACAAATGTATTACTTAATAAATTATCGAGTATTGTTGCAGACAGAGAATCTGTATTAATTAAACTACCGATTGAATCTGACAATATGGTTATAGTATTACTATCGGAAATCAGAACCATATTAGTCGTTGTTGATGTATCTACAATAGTGGATGTTTCTAATATTGTAATAACCGGATCTTCAATACTAATGACACTGACCGACGCATCGTCATCATCCGTTGTACTGTTGTCGTTCGGGGTCGAGTCTGGATCGGGTTGGTCAGAGGCCGTAATCTGCGCACTGTTGCTCACCGCTGACGCACTGGTCGTGGTCGCCACGATGGCAATGCTTGCCGTACTTCCGTTCGCCACACTCCCCACCGTCCACACCCCCGTGCTGCTGACATAGGTGCCATCTCCCGTATACGAGACAAAGGTAAATCCCGTTGGCAGCAAA
>JBNMOP010000006.1:0-49824 GCA_051275005.1 Gammaproteobacteria bacterium
GGAAAGGTGTATCTTGAATATCATGTAAAACTGATTGCATCTTTATAGCATCTGTCACATCACACAGAACTACCTTTACATCAATATCTTTGTTTCGCATTTCATCAACTATTAATTGAGTTGCTGACTCGGTTATTCCGGTTCTACCCAATAACACAAGATGCCTTGCTCCTTTTGTAACTAACCATTGTGCAGTGGCTAAACCAAATCCACTTAATCCACCAGTTACCAGATAAGTCCCTCTTGAAATCAATTCAAGACTAGCCTTATTTGCTTCCACCTTGATTTTAATCGAACTGAATTTTTGTGAGACAATGACCTTGCCTATATGCTGTGACTGCTGCATATAACGAAATGCTCCTTCCACATCATTAGCAGTAAAAGCAGTGTATGGTAATGGTCTAAAAACCTCGGAATCAAATAATTCCATTACTTCCTTCATTAACTCAGCTGATCGTTCAGGTTCATGCTGCAGTAACTGATCAGCGTCTATTCCGAAATATGTAATGTTATTTTTGAATGGTTTAAGATCAAGTTTAGTGTTCTCAAAAAAATCTCTTTTACCCAATTCCAGGAATCGACCAAATGGGCGCAATACCTTGAAATTTCTTGTCATTGCTTCACCAGCTAACGAATTCAAGATAATGTCTACCCCTTCATTATTGGTAATATCCATTATTTGATCGGCAAACTCCAGACTTCTCGAATCCAATACATGATCAACCCCCAGGAATTCAAGAAACTTTCTTTTTTCCGGCGTGCCGGCTGTGGCAAATATTTCTGCACCACAATGATGTGCATACTGGATTGCAGCCAGACCAACTCCACCTGCTGCGCCATGAATTAAAATTCGCTCATTTTTTTTCAATCTTGCTAGTGTATGTAATGCATAATAAATTGTTAAAAAGGTTGTGGGGATTGTCGCTGCGGCCTCAAAACTCCATGCCTTGGGCTTTTTCATTACCGCAAATTTTGAAGCAATAATGTGTGATGAAAAACATGCCGGCGCCAAGGCAATTACTTCGTCCCCAACTTCAACATTTTCAATATTGTTACCAATTCGTGTAACAACACCTGAACACTCCAGACCCAATGTAGCACCAGAAAGACCGTTCTCTAACATCTCACCTGGTAAAAATCCTGATGTAAACATAATGTCACGGAAGTTCAATCCAGTTGCCCTTACTTCAACTTCCAATTCATCCAAGCCAGGTAATCGTCGATCTTGTGCAGACCATTCAAGATTTTCTATACTGCCTGAGCGTGAAAATCCTAATTGATATATTTTATTGATACTAGAAAGTTTTTCCCTACTATAGATTTCTGAGCTTATATCTTTTTTGTTCAGTCTTAAGGCCTTTCTTCCTAGCTCATTAAGAATTATTTCTTCTTCTCCATCGCCAGACTGGATCTCATTCCATAGTAACCGACTGATTTGGCTAGATGATACATTTGATTGAATATCAATTTGACGTAGATCGATATCTGGATACTCATTTCGGATAACACGTCCAATGGACCACAATCCTGCTTGATATGGATTAGGATTATAATCAATTTCGTTTATATGTGAAGATGATACCGCGCCTGTTGTAACTAACCAGACTGATGGTAATTTTTTCATGTTCGCATTCGTTAATGACACAATGAAATTTATAAGTCTGGTATTTATTCTGCTAACGCGGTGGCCTATATCAAGTGTAGAAGATTCACTATTATGTTGATTTGTCCCTGCCAGATAAATTATTTTTAATGGTATCTCAGATTGGTGCTCGACAAGTTGTACTAATTGCTTTAAATCTGATTCATCCAATAAATCTAGGACAACATGTTTATCTCCCATCTGTTCATTTGCCTTAGCTGCAACAATGGTTGATTGCACGCCATCCTTTACGGTTTCAGACTTCAGTAATTGGGCAATTTTTGTTGAGTCGTTACCGTCACTCGCAATAAATACACAAGCATAGGTGTTATCTGGTGAGATAGCAGATTGAGTACTTATTCGAATTGGCCGTCTCGCAATTATTACATACCGATATAACTCCTTTGCCATTTTATCCATGATATTAACCGGTTCTTCAAAGCCAGTACTCTCAAGCAAATACAACCACTCCTCTGGATATAATTGACTGGATAGAGGTGTATCCTCCTCATTTGAACGGTGCCACCAATCTGACTCTGCTAAACCCATATTGATATCTGTCATTCTGTCCGGACGTTTATCTAATAATATTAATAATCCTGATGATGCGAGGATATATGAAATCTGTGAAAAAACATCAGTCAATGAATGACAACGATGAATACCTTGAGATAATAAAACTATATCAAATTCACCTTCCTTATATTTTTGATGCAATCCACCATTCGACGGATCAAAACGTGAGACAGTGACATTACTGTTTTCCCTGTAAGTTTCTTCAGCCTGGTTTAGTGAATAATCATCCATTGCAAGAATTTCATAATCACAATACGCTTCAGGTAATTGTGAAAGAATATCCATTGATGACCTGGAAATATGGTTTCTGATCTCTGCTATACGTAATCTCCGATGATCTCCGGGCCATTCTTGCCTTATCTTATTAAATATTATTTGTAAAACTTCTTCTTGCAGAGATGACATACCAACATAAATAGGTCTTTGATGTGGTTTTATTGAAGTAAATTCATTTTCTATATGCCCTGTCAGATTATCTACAATTCTTAGACCATGAGATGCACTATCTCTTAATATCCCGATATATTCCGGATAATCTGCAAGAATTGAACGCCAGATTTCAATCGGATCGTCAATCTCATCAGAGTCGACCATTTTCCATTGATCATTATATTTATGTGCCTTTCCATCCAGCTCCAAAATACTAAGCAAATATTTCAAGTAAAGTTTAAATTCATTCGATATTGCAGATGTGGTAATTAAGGAATCAATCGTAAACAATCCAAGATGTGCTCCAAATTCCCTGAATGTTTTTTCTGCAATAACAGACGCCATAGCATCAAATAACGGCATAATCTGTTCGTTCATTAAGTTTTCTGATGCTACAAGAGAGTCTCTGTTTGGTATATCATGAATGCAGCTAATAAGATTATTAATTGAAGGTAGTATTGTTGCATTCAACGGGTTAATAAGATTTTTTGGAATCCGATCATAATAGTAAAGAGATGGAATTTTTTTATGTGTATCATTTCTTGGCAATTTTCTAAACAAACATTCTTTCATTTCTGCAACACACACACCTTTTCTGTCAAAAAGAGCAAATGATGCTTTAATTAAATTATTACTTGATGAATGAATTGTGCATTTACTGAACCCAATCGTATCTGATTTTCCGTACAGACTAATGGTATTGATCTCAGTGGGGATATAGGTATACCGTTTCAGATTTTCTTCTTTATTTTGTAATAGAGAAAACAAGGTATGAAATGCGGAATCCATCGCAACGGGATGGAACAAATAATCTTCAATGTCCGTAGTTAAACTCTCTGGCAATTCTATTTCAGTCAAAACTGAATTTTCAGGGCATATCGTTACCTTGGTTACTCCCTGAAAACTTTTACCATAATCCAAACCACATAACGATGCATTTTTATATACATCCTCTTTGCTAATAAATGTGCATCCGGAATTTGGCAAATTATCTATATCAAGAGTAACTTGATTATTTTTATGTGGCTGACTAATTATTTTTCCACAAGCATGTTCAATCCATGAATCATCACTCAGTCGGTTTTTACTTTTAATGGAAAAACTTAGATCTTTCACAGACAAGGTGAATTGAGTGAGCTTAGTAATACCTTGCTCAAGTAGCATAGGTTTGCGAATTTCAAAATTACTTATCGCAATATCCAATTTCCCATGCCAATTTTGTGCGGCTGCTAAAGCCATTTCTGCAAATCCTGCAGCGGGAAAGACAATTAATCCATCTAGCACGTGATCCGAAAGATAAGAATGTGTATTGATATCAAGGTGATTGGTCCAAACCCCATCCATTTCATTATTTAAAAAGCCAAGTAACGGATGACATCTGACTTTATTTATTGCTTCATTCGAGCCAACAAAAATATACGATTCATTATTCCATGGATAGTTTGGTATATTGATAGTATTGCCCTTAACAGGAAACACCTGATTCAGGTTAAACGTATTTTGGATAAATAATAGCTTATACCCAGCACTCAGTACTGATCGATATTGCCGGGTATCATTTCTGCTAAGTGTTTTTACCAATGTTCCTGTAATAGACCTATGTCGCAAGCTGTCTCGGATATAGGACTGCAGGACAGGATGTGGGCCAATTTCTATAAAATTTCGCGTCTCTTTTTCAATCAAAACAGATATCGCTGGACCAAATTTGACTGGATTTCGGATATTTTTCCACCAGTAAGTACCATTCAACATATCACCTTTGACAGGCATGCCGGTAACTGTAGATACAAATTCAATTTCACTATTTTGTGGACTTAATCCATTGAGACTTTCTTGTATATAGTCCTTTATGCTATCCATTTTATAACTGTGAAATGCATAATCTATATCAAGTTCACGACAGGAAACAGATTTTTCTTGCAAAAAATAAAGTACTGAATTGAGACTTTCACTATTTCCTGAAATTGTTACTGAATTATCCGAATTTATTGCGGCAATTTCAATCTCACCATTATAGTTATCTAGTATCGGTTGTATCTCTTCTGCTGAAAGCCTGACTGCGGCCATTTTACCTTGACCTTTTGTTTTACCTTGCGCATTACTTCGAAAATAAATAACCTTAACCGCATCTTCTAATGTTAATGCACCAGAGACATACGCAGCTGCTATCTCACCAACACTATGACCAAGTACTGTATCTGGTGTAACACCTATATCTTTTAATAATTCTACAATTCCAACCTGAATTGCAAACAACAATGGTTGTGCAACTTCGGTATAATCTATTCCGGTATCTTCATCATTGGCTATCGCTTCTTTAACTGACCATCCAGATAAAGGTTCAAAAATTATATCGAATTCTTCGATTGATTTTTTGAACACAGTTTGCTCAAGCAAGTCTTTGCCCATTCCAAACCATTGCGATCCATTCCCAGAAAAAACGAATGCTAATTTTCCTTGCTCAGAGACTTCATCTGTTCGCACGATCTGTTCAGATCGTTTTCCATCGATAAAAGCTGATAGTGCTATGATTATCTCAGCTACTGAATCTGCAAAGACGACAATGGAATACTTCATCTTTTGTAGCTTTATTGCAGAGGCGTAGAATAAATCGTATATCTCCTGTTTCGTGAGATTACTTTGCAGTAATTTATAATATTGTGCAGCACGTCTTTTTAGGGACTCTTCGCTCTGGGCACTTATATAAAGAGGAGGAATTTTGTTGCTAGTATATAGATTCTGATCTTTTACTGATGCAGGAAACTCCTCGATAATGGTATGAGCATTGGTACCACCAAAACCAAATGAATTTACGCCCATTACTAATGGCCTATTAATTATAGGTAATGATATAAGTTGATTAACTACCTCAAGATTAAGCCCCTTTAAGTCAATATTAGGATTAGGCTTATTTTGATGGATGGTTGCAGGTATTACCCGGTGTTTGAGACTTAAAACAACTTTTAACAATCCAGCAAATCCAGAGGCAGGCTCGAGGTGTCCTATATTTGACTTTACAGAACCAATCCGTAAAGGACCTGCTCCATTACGTGAGTTGCCAATTGCCTTGCCTATGGCATCAGCCTCAATAGGATCCCCAACAGGTGTACCCGTACCATGGGCTTCAATATAATCAATATCATTAGTGTTAATTCCTGCTGTGGAATAAACATTATGCAATAATCTGGTTTGTGCTAATCCATTGGGAACTGTCAGAGCGGATTTATTGCCATCTGAGTTCACTGAGGTACCGCGTATCACCGCATGTATATTGTCACCATCTTGTTTCGCCTGTGATAATGGTTTTAAATATAAAACAACGCCTCCTTCTGATCTAACATATCCATCTGCAGCAGCATCAAAGACCTTACAACGACCATCATTTGATAACATATTTGCCTTGGAAAAACCAATAAAAGGAAACGGACTAAGCACAAGATGAACCGCACCAACTATACTGCTATCGGATTCTCCTGCCCATATACTGGAGCAGGCTTGATGTAATGCAACTAACGATGATGAACAGGCAGTGTCTATAGCCATACTAGGCCCATGCAAGTCATATATATACGAAATTCTGTTTGCAGCGATGCTCAAGGTATTTCCCGTCATAAAATAGGCATCAGCAACATTGGGGTCATCCATACGATTATTTGCATAATCCAAACTTGAAATTCCCACATAAACCGAACAATCTGTGCCAGCTAGATTTGCTGGTATTTGACCACCATTTTCCAGGGCCTCCCAGCTCATTTGTAATAACAACCTTTGTTGCGGATCCATCTGAGCCGCTTCGCGAGGTGATATACCGAAAAACTCTGGATCAAATTGATAGATATCTGATAACTGTCCAGCTGCAGTAGTATATGTTTTACCAGAGGATTTTGGATCTGGATGAAAATAATAATCTTTCGACCAACGATTACTATTGACCTCAGTAATGAGGTCTACACCATTTTTGAGTATCTCCCAGAACTTATCTGGTGAGTCGCAGCCCCCTGGAAATCTGCACGCCATTCCGACTATTGCGATGGGTTCTTTTTTAGTATTCAAAGTGATTTCTTTCTTTTTCTTGTCTATCAATAGAGTAAGTTAAAAACTACTATGATTCAATTAGTTATCATAATAACTTGATAATTATTTTGCTATTTAAAGCGTAATTTATAGATTGCTGACAAGCTTAGGCAAAAGCTAGATAATTATTCATAATCTGACTCTTATATTTCATATTTGCAGTATATAACGGTAACTAGGAAAAAAAATGCCTCAATTTTGCGATTGTGAAATAGCTATCATATTAACTAACGCAGTAAACAGGCAAAGGATGACTAATATTATGGGCATTTGACATATAAGGCTCTGTTTGTCTGGAATTTAATCGTTATAATCACGGTCTAAGCATTACACTAGTAAATCACTCGAAGATTAGCTATCTTGGCACTCCAACAATTGAAGATATGCATATGTATAAAATAATAGCCCTTTTTATAACAGTCTGTTTACTTTCCTTACCGGTAAGTTCACTCACACCTACTGTAGCTGAATCCGAACTTGTTCCAAGCCAGGATCAAGAACAGGCAATAGAAATTATTTTGCATATCATTGAAAATTATCACTACAGAAAAAAAGCACTTGACGACAATCTTTCCAGTGAGATTCTGGAGACATATCTCAAAGGTCTCGATCCTAATCGTAGTTTTTTTACACAACAAGATATTTCGCAATTCGAACAATATCGATATCAACTGGATGATGCGTTAGATAGTTCAAACCTGGATCCTGCTTTTATTATTTTTAAACGATACAGGAACCGTGTTCAGGAACGTGTAAGCCTTGCTCTAGCTGAATTGGAATCAGATTTTGATTTTACTGAAGATGAGGATTATGGATTTGATAGAACTGATTCACCGTGGTCTGACATTACTGACTTGGAAGAAATATGGCGCAAGCGAGTTAAAAATGATTATCTTAGTCTAAAACTTGCTAATAAAGAACAAGATGAAATAAAAGAAACATTGAGTAAACGCTATCAGAGATTGGCCACCAGTACTCTGCAATATAACGCCAGTGATATTTTTCAATTATTCGTGAATGCATATACGGGTGTAATAGAACCTCATACCTCCTATTTCTCACCCAGAACTTCTGAAAATTTTGACATTAGCATGAGCCTCTCCCTGGAAGGAATCGGTGCTGTGTTGCGAGGAGATACCGATTATACGGAAGTACAAAGCGTCGTTCCTGGCGGCCCAGCAGATCTCAGCGGAGAATTAAAAGATGGGGATAAAATTATTGGCGTTGGACAGGAGGAAGAAGGTGAAATTATCGATGTTATCGGCTGGCGTCTGGACGATGTGGTTGATTTAATACGCGGACCCAAGGGATCCCTGGTCAGACTAGAAATACTAGCTAAGGATGAAGGGATAGAAGGTCCTAGTAAAAAAATATTGATTACCAGAGATGAGATTAAGCTTGAAGAATCAGCCGCAAAATCAGAAATTATCGAAAATGAAAGCGGCAACAATATCGGTGTCATAACTGTACCAACATTTTATAGTGACTTTGCCGCACAAGCCGCGGGTGACCCAGATTACAAAAGCACTACCCGTGATGTGCGTAAACTTCTCGCTGAAATGGAGTCAGAAAACGTCAATGGCATTATAATTGATTTGCGAGATAACGGCGGAGGATCACTATCCGAAGCGATTGAATTTACCGGGCTATTTATTGAGTCTGGCCCAGTTGTTCAGACTAAAGATTCATCTGGTAATATCGATATTAATCGAGACAGAGACCCATCAATAACATATGGTGGCCCACTTGCTGTCCTGGTAAATCGTAATAGTGCCTCTGCGTCGGAAATATATGCAGGCGCTATTCAGGATTATCGGCGAGGGGTTATTATAGGAGAACCAACATTTGGTAAAGGAACGGTTCAAAACATCGTAGACTTAAACAGGTTTACACGCAGTAAAAGTGATTATGGTCGCCTGAAGACAACGATTGCTCAGTTTTTTCGTATTAATGGTGGTAGTAATCAACATAAGGGTGTAATTCCTGACATTACTTTTCCAACCGCAGCGTTAATATCGGATCATGGAGAACGTTCACTGGATAATGCTATACCCTGGGATGAAATTAAGGCGGCAAAATTTGTCCCAGCCCAGGCCCCTGTTGACAGGTATAATGCGGCTAAAGTATTACACGAAAATCGAATTAAAACAGACAAGCTCTTTCAATTATTACTGGATGAGAGGAAGCTTGCCTATACCATCAGTGAAACCAAAGTTATCAGTCTACAAGAGTCCAAACGCAAATTAGAAAGAGAAAAGCTGACAAAATCCCGAAAAAATTTACAGAATGAATTCAGGATAGCGCAGGGGCTCGAACCATTAGCTGAAGAATCAGACGATGAAGAATTTGACAAGACTGAACCTGTCGACGTAATCCTCAATGAAGCGGCACGCATACTAGAAGACTTATCCCGGCCAATCCAAACTACTACTGCTGCATCTATAAATTAAGGGAAAACTAAATCTGATCCCCTTTAAGTTTGATTAGTTTATTCAAATTTTAATATAATAATTTGATAAAAATTAAATATATTCAATGAATTACACCTTCGTTATTTCGTTTTCTTAACTTAATTTATCTAAATATGCTCTAATCTACAGTATTTAAAGGATTTTTTTCTTGCATTTACTATCGACATCGTCTAATACTATTAACATTATTAGAGAAATTGTTAGGAAAATGCATGAATTCTCAAAGGCTTAATCGATATAGCAACAAATTTACACGAACTCATCCAGCGTATATAAGACGAACTCAAATTCTGAATGATAGGCCTATTCAGGATAAAAAGACTGGATTCATACAGCACCCCGCAGGTTTCCCGATAGAGGTTAAACGAAAACGATTTTGGGAAAAAATTTCCTTTCAAGACCAAATAGGTTCACGTATTGGTCTGATGTTTGATTCTGAAGAATACATCAAACCTGGAACTTTCGTAGAGATTACAATTCCTTTACCTGATAAATCCGAACAATTTACAGGCAAGGTCGTCCTGGTAAGACAAGTTGGCGAGAGTTTTGAAATTGGATTGTGGTTACTACACCAGGAAGATGCAAGTCGCGCCAGAATCGTAGAACAGATTTGCCATATAGAAGTGTATATGCAAGAAAAGAAATATCGAGAAGGACCTTATAATCTAAACCCTGATCGAGTTGCACGTGAATGGATAAGTAAGTATGCCAGCGAAGTTCCTTCACTATAGAATTAACTCATTTACCTAGTCCAATCGGGGTTATATTTTCCTCACTCCTTACATTTACACCTCGCCATTCTTAAGTAGGTCCTCAAAATATTGAATTGTGTGTTTCAATCCTAGTGCCAGTGGTATTTCAGGCTCCCAATCAAGATTTTTCCGTGCCAAGCTAATATCGGGTTGTCTCTGTTTCGGGTCATCTTCAGGCAATGGTCGATAATCAAATTTTGATTTAGAGCCAGTCATTTCTATTATCTTTTCAGCAAGATCTTTAATGGTAAACTCAACCGGATTCCCAAGATTAATGGGGCCGATTAATTCATCATTTGAATTCATAAAACGGACAAACCCTTCAATCAAGTCATCCACATAGCAAAAAGAACGTGTTTGGTGCCCTTCCCCATATATTGTAATTGGTTGATTAGTCAGCGCCTGAATAATAAAATTTGACACTACTCGTCCATCGTATGGTTGCATACGAGGTCCGTATGTATTAAAAATACGAGCGACCTTTATATTTAGATTATGTTGACGATGGTAGTCAAAAAAGAGAGTTTCCGCACAACGTTTACCTTCGTCATAACAAGCCCTGGGACCTATAGGATTGACATTACCCCAATATGATTCAGTTTGTGGGTGAATATCAGGGTCACCATATACTTCACTGGTAGAGGCCTGAAATATTTTTGCCTTGATCCTTTTTGCAAGTCCCAACATATTAATAGCGCCATGAACACTGGTCTTGGTTGTTTGCACAGGGTCATGTTGATAATGTATTGGAGAGGCAGGACATGCCAAATTATAAACTTCATCTACCTCAATAAATAATGGAAAAGTAACGTCATGACGAATCAATTCAAATCGTGAATTGTCAAACAAATGATTAATATTACGTTTACTGCCGGTAAAGAAATTATCCACACAGATTACTTCATGACCATCATTTAAAAGTCTTTCGCATAAGTGAGAACCCAGGAATCCCGCACCACCTGTAACTAAAATACGATTCTTTCTATGTAGTTTTCCAGCACTCATTTAATCTACCTATATTAAATTTTTTGTCGTTAATTAAATGCAACTTACACCTGTACCACCCAGACCACAGTACCCGCCAGGATTTTTCGCTAAATATTGTTGATGATAATCCTCTGCATAATAAAAGTCAGGGGCATCTACAATCTCTGTCGTAATGCCTATATATCCAGCATCAATAAGATTTTGTTGATAGCGTATTCGAGTAGCATTCGCTTTTTCTCTCTGTTGATTATTATATACATAGATACCTGAGCGATATTGTGTACCCATATCATTACCCTGTCTCATTCCTTGGGTAGGATCATGCGCTTCCCAGAAAACAGTTAATAAATCGTCATAGGTAATTTTATCTGGGTTATACACAACACGAACGACTTCATTATGACCCGTACTGCCACTGCATACTTCCTCGTAGGTAGGATTTGGTGTGAAACCTCCTGCATAGCCAACTGCAGTGGTGTATACACCCTCAACTTGCCAGAATATTCGTTCCGCACCCCAGAAACAACCCAGCCCAAATTGGGCGAGTTGCAAGTTTTCCATAAATGGAGGACAAATAGGATTTTTGTTTATAAAGTGATTATTTGAAACTTGCATCGCCTCTGCTCTCCCTGGCAAGGCTTGATTTTCGACAGGCATTTCAACTTTTCTATTATATATTGGCATTAAACTTGACTCTGTGTTATCGATAAATTTGAATTATAAATTTCAAGATATGAAATATATATGCTGGCTATAATAATCGGCATCAAAATAAACCAACCCAATAAGAGCGGTATTGTTGCAAGGATAGACAGTATTAATCCAACCATACCATATACCAGGAAAGGAATAGTGTTCTTAAGGCAACCTACAAAACTGTTTTTAATTGACTCCAATGGTTTTTGCCCATCAAGTACAATCAAGGCCGGTGCAAACCAGAATGACATTAGTAACGGAACGTAAAATATTAAACCAATTAATACAATCATCAGTATGCTAGTTACATATTCAGAATTATAAAAATCTTCAATAATAAAGTTTGAACCGCCATTGACGAAGTTAATAAAAAAGTCTAATCCTACTGTAACAAATGCAACGAGCAACATACTCATTATTATGAAAATAGACCCGAGGGTGTAAATCAAACCTAATACCACGAGATTACCAAAATCCTTATTAAAGCCAGAAAACAAATGATTAATCTCTAACTTCCCATTATTGGCTATATCTCTACAACCCAATAATAGCCCACCAATAAAAACCGGCGTCAATAATTGCATGATTATTATCCCAGCAAAAGGGATAACGCCTGATACTATGTTTATTATAATTAAAATAATTGATGTACCGATCCATGCACCAGCACTTCGCCTGAAATACTCAAACCCTTCAACTAGCCAGGCAGCGCCGCGTCCAGAATTAACAACATTAATTTCTATCATTATTTTCTCCTGTTACTGCATAATCTCACGATTAATCAGACAGAATACACTAATATTAAATTGAATTATTAATCGGCAATTGACTGATAAATAAGTTAACCACGTTTCAAATCCTGGGACAGTGAAGCTCTTCATAACAATTATATTTGTCTTTACAACTAGCTCTCAGAACTTGATTTTCGTGAGTAAAAACTAGTATTTATTGTAATTTTAATTCAAATATATATTTTTAAATACTGTAACTTATTGATATTAAATAACTATTTATAAATCTCTATTATATGGTTCAAAATATGATTATATTGTTGCGTCGCACCATTATTTCCATTATGATGCACTGCACAATAACTAAATAAATGAGGTTTAATCTATGAACGAACAATTTGAAAAATATTTTACCCCGGTGCGTGAACTTAATTCACTGGCAATTTCTAATGTTGAAAAACTATTGGATCTACAATTGAAAATAATTGAAGACAGTACCAAAGTAAGTGTTGACTCGTTGAAAGCAGCAATATCTGTAAACGATGCTGATGGATTCAAAAGCTATGTTGATGCGCAAGTTGCTAATTCAAAAAAACTGACTGAACGTACATTAGAAGATGGCCGTACTGTGGCTGAACTGAGCAAGGACTATGTAACGGAAGTACAAAAGGTTGCAAAAGAAGCACTAAAAGTTAGTTAAGTTTTTTAAAACACTTATTCTCACCCCCCCCCCGAGAATCTGTGTTTTTTAGGCCGCCTTGTTGTAATACAAGGCGGCTTAATTTCATTAGATCACCTTCTATAACGCGCTAGTTTGAGAATTAATACCAGATTCTTCTCGTCCAAATTGTAATTTTGCTAATCTAGAATATAAACCATCATTTCTTATTAGTGAATGATGATTTCCCTCATCTACTATTTCTCCATCAGACATGACAATAATTCGATCAGCCTTCTTAACCGTTGCTAAGCGGTGTGCGATAACAATCGTTGTTCTATCTTCCATTAAATGTTCCAGTGCTTCTTGAACGAGTTTTTCGCTTTCCGAATCCAATGAACTTGTTGCTTCATCTAATAATAAAACAGGCGGATTTTTTAATATCGCCCTGGCAATGGCAATTCTTTGCTGTTGCCCACCGGATAATCTGACACCTTTTTCTCCAAGAAATGTGTTGTATCCTTCAGGCAATCGACTGATAAATTCATCAGCAATAGCAATTTTTGCGGCAGCAATTACCTCATCATCAGATGCTTCTGGATTACCCAGGCGTATGTTTTCCAATGCTGACTCGGCAAATAACACAGTATTTTGAGGAACAATTCCTATACGTTCTCTAAGCTGATATAGATTTGCAGTTTTTATATCAACTCCATCGAAAATAATTTTCCCAGTCTGAGGGTCATAAAAACGTGACAATAATTGGAATACTGTACTTTTACCTGCACCAGAAGGACCCACTAATGCAACAGTTTCCCCAGGATTTATCTCTAATGAAAAGTTTTTAAGAGAAGGTTGCTCTAACCTAGATGGATAACTAAATGTAATATTTTCCAAACTAAGCTTACCTCGATTTTCGCTAAACATAACAGGATTAGCAGGCATCTCTATATTAGACTTAGCGCCCATTAATTCCAGTAAGCGTTCCATAGCACCAGCAGCACGTTGAACATCAGACCATACTTCACCAAGTGCCATGGTCGTTCCTGCTACGATCGTTGCATATAATAAAAACTGTCCCAAGGTTCCTGGCGTCATACTTCCATTGACTACTTCTTTTGCACCAATCCATAGGACACAGACGATTGCACTAAAAGCAATCAAGACCATTGTAGCGGATAATATTGAACTCATCACAATACGGCTTCTGGCTGTTTGGAACGCTATTTCTACTGCACCAGAAAATTTATTGGCCTGTAATCTTTCCAAGGTATATGCCTGGACTATATGTATATTATTGAGTGTTTCTTCAGCCAATCCACCCAGATTAGCAATTTTATCCTGACTAGCGCGCGATAGTTTTCTGACTCGCTTGCCATAGATCATTACAGGTAAAACGACAACTGGGATCAATAAAAACAATAGAGTTGTAAGTTTTGCACTGGTTATAAATAACATAATAAACGCGCCCACCAGCATTACAATACTACGCACGGCAATGGACATACCGGCACCAAATACGGTTTGTACCAAGGTCGTATCCGTCGTGAGTCTGGTTAACACTTCACCCGTACGTGTTGTTTCGTAAAAACTTGGACTTAATGTAATGACGTGTTGGTAGACTTGTCTACGAATATCAGCAACGACGCGTTCCCCAATCCACATGACGGTATAGAATCTCAAGGCTGCAAAAATTGCAAATATACCTGCAAGTACCAGTAAATATAAAAAATATTTATCAAGTGAACTGACTCGATTACTGGAAAATCCATTATCTATAACCCCACGAAAAGCAACGGGAATCGCCAGCGCTGCTGCTGCTGCAATTAATAGTACCGTTACTGCAAAGAATAATCGCAGCCGGTAACGCAGAAGAAATGGCATCGCTGATTTGAGAGGATTCAAATCCTTGCTAACTGGCCTTTCAATATTATCTTTCATAATTTCATATATTATCAGACATCTCTGAGTTTTAAATGATAAAATTAATTCTTAATCGCATAAATAATGAAATAATCATTGAAGGTGTAACAGCACTTGAATTAATTTTAATTTGTACCAACTTTTTTACTTTTATATATAAACGAGAAATACATGCTTTCAGATTTTTTATTTAACTACGGTATCTTTTTTGCAAAGATATTAACTGTTGTTATTTTATTAACAATCGTATTAATTTTTCTTTTTTTCATCATTACCCGTTCAAAATCTGGCATGGAGGGTCAACTTGATGTTAGAAATCTGAATCAAAAATACGATCAGATGAAATTAATTTTAAACTCTGTAATCTTGCACAAAAAAGCTTATAAAAAATCACTCAAAGAAGTTAAAACAAAACATAAGCTGGAACAAAAGAAGGCTGACACCACACAAGTCAGACCAAGAATGTTTATTTTGAATTTTAAAGGTGACATCAGGGCTTCAGAAGTATCTTCATTACGCGAAGAAGTTACCGCAATATTATCTGTTGCTGAATCGGATGATGAAGTACTAGTGAAATTAGAAAGCGGAGGAGGAACTGTTCATGGTTACGGACTGGCAGCATCGCAATTAAAACGAATCAGGAACAGGGATATTAAACTCACGGTTGCAGTAGATAAAGTTGCTGCGAGTGGTGGCTATATGATGGCATGCGTGGCAAATCATATTATATCTGCCCCATTTGCAATAATTGGCTCTATAGGCGTACTGGCACAGCTCCCTAATTTTCATCGATTATTAAAAAAGCACGATATAGATTTTGAACAAATAAGTGCGGGCAAGTACAAGCGTTCACTCACACTATTCGGCAATAATACCGAAGATGATAGAGAAAAACTAAAACAGGAATTAGAAGATACCCATGATTTATTCAAACAATTTGTAAAGGAAAATCGTGACGCAGTTGATATAGATTTTATTTCTACCGGGGAACATTGGTATGGAACGCGTGCATTAAAGTTAAACCTTGTTGATGAGATTATGACCAGTGATGATTTTTTAAGTAATGCCGTTGACACTGTTGATCTATATGAACTTGAATATGTCAGAAAAAAACCGGTTATGGAAAAGTTTTTTAGTTCAACAGCAAAGATTTTTTTACCAGATGAGTTTTAATGTGAGGGACCAGGAATGAGGAGGAGAATTAAACCTTATTAATAGACAAGATTTACAAAATTAACTAGAAAATTTTCAAATAAAACTAAACCTCGCACATATCTATTAGTATCTTCATTAACCCTATTTTTTCAACAATTAATATTAATAATCATGTTAATCTTGTAAATCCTGTCATTATTATGCTTTAACACCTCACCCTTCATGCGAAACAATCAGTAGAGTAACCTGATCTCTTCACCAATAATTTTAATCCCCTGCTCCACTACTGATTCATGCATAGCATAACTAATTCTCAAACACTCATGTTGATGTGACCAATCTTGCTGTAAGCCAGGGAAAAAATAGTTGCCCGGAACAATAATTACTCCCCTCTGTTTAATTCGTTGATATAATTCTTCGCTACGAATGGGTAAATTTGGCAACCAGAGCCAGATAAAAATCGCCCCTTCTACCTTATGTATAAAATACTCTATTCCTTCCAATTCACGTTTTATCCAATCTACTGCCAATATAGCTTTGCGTTGATAATAATGTTTTATAACATTGTTACTGAGATGCAGAATATCTCTGGATTGAACAATATCTTTTACCAAAGCTGGACCAATACTTCCCAACGAGAGATTAAGGATAGCGTTCATTTTAACGATTGAATTAATAATTTCATCGTTTGCGATTATGATACCTGTCCTGGCCCCTGGTAAGCCAAATTTTGACAGACTCATACATAAAATAATATTTTGATTCCACATTATTTTAGCATCTGTAAACATAATATTTGGAAATGGCATGCCATAGGCATTATCTATTATTAAAGGAATATTATTTTCTTTTGCTACTGTACAGAGTCTTTCCATTTCGACATCTGATAATACATTACCAGTAGGATTAGTAGGACGTGACACACATAACGCACCTATCTCTGAATTTATATTAAGTTGATCGAAATCAACATGATATTTAAATAAATTATCATCAAATTTTTCGACAATAGGTGTTCTTGCGATAAATTGATTCTCTGTTAATCCCAGATCTGAGTAACCAATGTATTCCGGTATCATTGGCAACAAGATTTTTTTGTGACTTCTGTCTTCATATTCCCCGGAATACATATTAAAAAGGAGGAAAAATGCCGATTGGCTACCTGTAGTTAAGGCAATATTTTTAGTTTCTAACTCCCATCCATATTCACTATTGAACAAATCAACCAAGTCACAGAGAAAACTGCTTTCACCGCGCGGGGGATCGTAATTTCCAATAATTTTTGCAAATTCAACAGGATCACTGGCTATCCGCTGCAGGCGTTCTTGTAGAAATTGCTGAACTTCAGGGATATGTGCAGGGTTACCTCCCCCCAACATAAATATATCTTCTTCACCAGAATTATAATCACCCAGGTCATCCATTAACCTGACTATGCCGGAATGTTCGGTGAAACGTTTCTGAAATTTTGAAAAGGACATTATTCGAATAACGGTATGAATAGTGAATTTAGCATTTTTATTAACACACTTTTTGCCAGAAGTAATTCTTGTTACGCGTTTCTAATTATTATTCTTCAGCCAATCGTTCCAAGGTTGTTGCCAATCCACTCACAACCCTGGCCATACTATCGTAATCCAGTGTATTAGCTAGATCTGAGGACTTATGGTAATTAGGGTTTCGAAGGAACGCAGTATCTGTCACCATAATTGCAGGGAAATCATAATACCAGTACGAAGCATGATCAGACCGACTAATATCTCTTTCAATCCATTGCGGTGCAATTAATCCTTCAGATGGAAAAATCTCCAAATCTCGAAAATATGTAATTGCGCGTAACTGAAAGTCTCGTGAAGTTAAATTTGAAACAAAAGATATGAAATTTCCTTTATCAGGATAGAAACTCTGCAACATATCCGGATACCTTTGACTACCAGGTTCTGTAGAAAAATAACCTATCATTTCAAGTCCTATCATCCCTATCACAAGCTCAGTCCGGGAATAGGATCTTTTGGCACTATACATACTTCCCATTTCGTCCCGTTTGTAACGAGGAACTTCTTCATTTGCAAAGGCAATAAAGCGAATTGTCCGCGTAAAACGTTTACTAGCAAGGCTTCTTGCAATTTCCAATAAACCCGCAACACCAGATGCATTATCATCAGCTCCTGGCGTCAACCAACGTGTATCATAGTGTGCACCGATAATAATTATTTCATCTCTTTTCTCACGTCCATATAAATCCACTTCAATATTTCTGAAATTTTCATCACCAAAGACTCGATTTGTTGGTATATAACCAAATGATTCAAACTGTTGTTGAATATAATCTGCGGTTTCATTGAGCTTAATAGGCTGACCGGCGCTCCTTTCTCCAATGGTTTCTGAGAGATGATAAACATGTGATTCCAACCGCTTACTTAAATTTGATTGCTCTATTGATATGGGAGAGAGGGATCTTTGCAAAGAGTCGCCAGGCATCTTCACTGCAAAATAAAGTAAACCTGCTAATAATATAGACAATGCCAAAGTTGAGGATATGACATTGAATAGTATCTTTTTATATTTTATTTCTGGCTCTATATTGTCCACAGTTTTTAATTAGTTAAAATATACTTAATAATCTGTAAATATAGAATGAGTAATCTGATCGCCAATTGCAAATCTATTCAACTGTATCTGACCTGCATTTAACTCTAGTACCGCAATTACGGGTTGACCTGAACTAATTGTACTAAGAGAATATGGCGTTGTATTTTCGGCAAAATTAACGATCACACCATTCTTATCTATAAATAACATATCCAGAGATAAAATCGTATTTTTCATCCACATTGTCGCCACTCGTTCTGGTTTATAGATAAATAACATACCCTGATTTCCTGGCATATGATCTCTAAACATTAAGCCTCGTTTCATTTGCAAGGATGAGCGAGCTATTTCTATATTATAGGTAACTGTTACGCCATCAGAATTAGTGATAAGCAGATTTTCCAGCTCTGGTTCTTTGGTCTGACCAAGTATAGAAATACTACACAGAAAAATGACCAGTAACAGCTTGATACTTATAATGTTACGAATTAATGACATTTTAATTTCCTCTTTAATATCATTGCCGTTGGCGAAGTGCTTCGTATAAACAGATCCCTGTAGCAACAGATACATTAAGACTCTCTACAATACCATGCATGGGTATACTGGCAAGGTAATCACAATTTTTACGGGTATTCAAACGCATACCTTTACCTTCTGCTCCCAGAATTATTGCCAAGGGTAAATTTAATTCTATTTCGTAAATACTTTTATCTGCTTTATCATCGGCCCCAAGTATCCATACACCGGCATCTTGCAGATGATTAATTGTACGTGAAAGGTTTGTCACAGCTATAACGGGCGTATTTTCAACTCCACCACAGGCCACTTTTCTCACCGCAGATGTTACCGATACAGATTTATCTTTAGGGATAATTACTGCATCTACCCCTGCCGCATTGGCCGTCCTTATGCATGCGCCAAGATTATGTGGATCCTGAATACCATCCAGTATTAAAAATAAAGGTAATGATGATTTTTTAGTAATAAGAATTTCATCAAGATCACTCACATTACCAGTAGAATGGATTTTCATTTGCAAGACTATGCCCTGATGGTGCGCATTCTCTGTATGTTTATCCAGCGTTGCTTTTGGTGCGAAGTCGTGATGAATATCATTTTTCTCTAATAGTTTCAAAATCTCAGTTACATCAGGACCGTTTTTTTTATTAGCTTGCACCAATGCTGATAAAACTCTATCTGAGTTTAATCTCAATGCATGCCGCACCGTATGTAAACCGCAAATATACTCGAATGGTTTGCTCATAAAATATTATTCGAAGTCATTTATAATGAATTAGACTAGTTTGACTTAGTCAGTTCAAAATCAATCTTATTTTCATCAGTATCTACCCGTATCAGTTTTACTTTGATCTGGTTTGATAACCTATAAGTCCTGCCTGTTCGTTCACCTCTTAAATGATGGTGCACAGGATCATGATGGTAATAATCTGCTGGTAAAGAGGTGACGTGCACTAATCCCTCGACAAACACATCATTAAGCTCGACAAACAGACCGAACCCCGTTACACCTGTAATAGTCCCTTCAAAAACTTCACCTATTCTGTCTTTCATATATTCACACTTAAGACTCTGTACGACATTGCGTGATGCCTCTTCTGCTCGCCGCTCTGTAGCCGAACAATGTATGCCAAAATCATGCATAGATTCATTATTATGCTGAGAATTTTTTGTATCTGATGACAAAATACTCTTAATGGCACGATGTACTAATAAATCAGGATAACGTCTAATAGGGGATGTAAAATGTGTATAAGCATCAAATGCCAAGCCAAAATGACCCAAATTTTCTTCTCCGTAATAAGCAAGTGGCATACTGCGTAATAATACCGTCTGAATAAGACGCGTGTCGGGGCGATTTTGAATTTTATCTATAACCATTGCATAATCTTTCGCCGTTGGTAATTCGCCTCCTCCAAGACTAAGCCCAAATGCCTTAAGAAATTCACGCAAATTTATCAATTTTTCTTGTTTTGGGCAATCGTGTACACGGAATAATGCAGGCGTCTTTTTTTGTACCAGAAATTTCGCTGCAGAAATATTTGCCGCAAGCATGCATTCTTCAATTAAGCGGTGCGCATCGTTCCTAAGCATAGGTTCTATTGACGCAATATTTCCTTTTTCATCAAATATAATACGTGATTCAGATGTATCAAAATCCAACACACCTGTTCTTACCCTCGCTTTGTGCATAGATTGATATAACCGGTACAGTTCATCCAGATGCGAAACCAGATGATCGTATCGCTTGCGTAATTGTGTGTCTTTATTTACTACAATATCTGACATTAATGAATAGGTCATTCTCGCTGATGATTGAATAACGGCATTGAAAAAGCAAAAATCTTTGGTCTTACCACTACTATCAATTTTCATTTCACAAACCATAGCAAGTCGATCAACATCAGGTTTTAATGAACACAAACCATTTGAGAGAATCTCAGGCAACATCGGCACGACCCTGTCAGGGAAATATACAGATGTCCCTCTGCTAAAAGCCTCTCTATCCAAGGCAGAATCAGGTACTACATAATTAGAAACATCTGCGATGGCAACATATAATATCCAGCTATCTCCCTGTTTTTTACAATAAACCGCATCATCAAAATCACGTGCATCTTCTCCATCAATAGTAACAAAAGGAAGTTGACGCAGATCTTTTCTATCCTTAGAAATTTTTATTTTGTCCTCATCCAGGCTGACAATTTCCTGGTTAACTTCTTCTGGCCAGACATGGGGAATTTCATGGGCACGGATTGCTACTTCTGTCGCAATCCCTCGTGAATGATGGTCACCTATTACATCGATTACCCTGCCCACAGGTTGGGTATGTTTATCTGGCTGCTTAGTTAACTTAACAACAACAAACTGTCCATGTTTGGCATTTTTTTCTTCACCATTTGGAATAAACACATCTTGATGTAATCGTTTATTATCCGGTACAACGAAACTTATTTTCTTTTCTTTATAGTAACGTCCAACGATTTGTTCATTAGCCCTTTGCAGAACCTCCACCAGAGTACCTTCACACTTACCCTTTCGATTTTTTCCTGAAATACGGACAACTGCACGATCTCCATTAAGCAATGCGCGCATAACTTTACCTGACAGATATACATCCTCTGTTCCTGTGTCAGGGACAAGAAATCCATATCCTTCAGCATTGCCAATTACCCGTCCTGAGATCAGATCCATTTTATCTACAAGACCGTAACCACCTCGACGATTTCTTATAATTTGACCATCACTAACCATCGCCTTCAAACGAGACCTGATTGGTTTACGCTGTTCCAGTGTAGGCATTCCAGCGAGAGCAGCAATTTCCTTTGAATTAATTGGTTTCCCGGCTTTTTTTAATATGGAAAGGAGCTCATCCCTGGTTGGAATGGATATTTTATATTTTGGTTGATCTGAATTTTCTTTTCTTTTCAAGTTTTAGTTTCCAAACTGTTTCATTGACAATAATGTTGTGTATCGGTAAAGTCCGCCGTTCTTTTCCTGATGTATTTCTCATTGCCGAGGTGGCGGAATTGGTAGACGCGCTAGCTTCAGGTGCTAGTTGGGGTAACTCAGTGGAGGTTCAAGTCCTCTTCTCGGCACCATTTATAAACAATCATGCCCCGACATTACTGGTAACTGATAATTGGCATGCATTTTACCGGCTAGTCAAATGGGTGATTGATAATTATTGTATCTGCCCGATCTGGTCCGGTGGAGACAATATCAACTTTAGTAGAAGTTAACGTCTCAATCCGATGCAGATAGGCACGAGCCGATTCAGGGAGTTGACTGAATTTCTTGATACCTACTGTTGAACCTTCCCAACCGTCATGATCTTCATATATCGGCTGACACTGTGATATGGCATGAGCACCGACGGGAGGTATATCAAACCGTTTTCCATTGATTGTATATCCTGTACAGATACGAATAGAGTCTAGTCCATCGAGCACATCCAATTTTGTTATACACAATCCAGATATACTATTTAATTGTATTGACCGTTTTAGCGACACTGCATCAAACCAGCCACAACGTCTGGGCCTACCTGTAGTAGCGCCAAATTCATGTCCACGGCTGGATAAATGTGCTCCAACGTCATCAAATAATTCAGTTGGAAATGGACCAGAACCAACCCTGGTTGTGTAAGCTTTAGTTATGGCAAGAACATAATCCAGGTTAAGCGGACCAACACCTGTACCAGTAGAGGCTGCACCGGCTGTAGTATTGGATGACGTTACGTATGGATAAGTACCATGGTCAATATCCAGCAACGTACCCTGAGCACCTTCAAACAAGATATCTCCGCCTTCAGCTTGTATAGAAAATAACTTATCTGTTACATCGATAATTAACGGTTCCAGAATTTCTGCTGAATTCATTGCCTCGTCCAGGAGCTGCTGGAAATCAAGCGCTTTACTTTTATAATAATTTTTTAGTACAAAATTATGATAATCCAGCACCTCACCCAATCCTGCGGCAAAACGCTCACGATTTAATAAATCACCTACACGCAATGCCCTTCTGGCGACTTTATCTTCATACGCCGGACCTATACCTCGTCCTGTCGTACCAATCGCGGCATTTCCCCGAGCACGCTCTCTGGCTTGATCAAGTTCAATATGAAAAGGCAGTATTAATGGACATGCTTCACTGATACGAAGTCTCTCTTTAACAGGTATCCCACTCTCTTCTAACAATGTCATTTCCATTATTAATGCTGAAGGACTAATAACGACACCATTTCCTATCAGGCATAATGTATTATCCCTTAAGATGCCAGACGGAATGAGATGTAAAATCGTTTTTTTACCATCTATAACAACAGTATGACCGGCATTATGCCCCCCCTGAAATCTTACAACCGCCGCTGTCCTCTCAGTGAGTAGATCGACGATCTTCCCCTTACCTTCATCTCCCCATTGACTGCCAATGATTACTACATTCTTTGCCATTTTTAAACTCTTTAAGTTAATAGTATTTAATATTAATAACCGAAGGCAGGAATCACACTTTAAGATTCCTGATTTTCCAACGTCCACCTTCTAAATATAATTCACGATCACATCCCATCTCACCCGCATTACCTACCTGATCAGTTAACTGGTATATAACGCGTTCTCCCTTAGCCCTTAATTCTTTAACCGCATCATACAAACCGGGTACATTTGAGCCCGGGGCAAAAATGGCAGTATTAATTCTTTCTGGACGGGATATCAGATCAAATAGTAGTTTAACGTCTGAACTAAATCCTGTTGCTGGTCGTGCTCGCCCGAATCCTTCTCCTATCCCGTCGTAACGTCCACCAAATGCAATTCCCTGTCCCTGACCATGCATGTAGGCTGTAAATATCATACCATTGTGATATTTATATCCTCCAATATCTGCCAAATCGAACATTAATGATGCATCTTTGACATGATTTAAAGTTAGTTCTGCAATTTGCTCTAATTCATCAATGCAAAGGACTATATCCGTATCAATAGAGGCAAAAATATTTCTCGCCTCATTTAATATAGCCTTGTCACCATATAAGTTAATTAAAGTTACAACGGCATCCGACAATTCTTTGGAAACAGACCATTCATCAAGTTGCAATTTCAGCTCTGTTTTGGATTTTTTATGCAATGCAGATGAAACGATATTCTCCTGCACAGAGGTTAAATTTAGTTTTTTAATTAATTTTCGATAAATACCTACATGTCCAATCTCAACCTGGGCATTTTTAATCCCGGCAATATGCAATGTCTTCAGCATCAATGACAGAATTTCAGCATCGCTCTCAACTCCGGAATGGCCGAATAATTCAGCGCCTACCTGCATTGGTGCACGAGTACCGGCGAGTGTCCCAGGAAGTGTGTGTAATATAGTCCCGAAATAGCATAGACGGACGGGTGTATCACGATTAAGAATGCTGCTATCTATTCTGGCAACCTGGGGAGTAATATCGGCTCGTATACCCATTAACTTTCCGGTTAATTGGTCTGTAATCTTGAAGGTTTTTAGATCAAGATCTTCACCAGTACCCGTTAATAATGAATCCAGGTATTCAATCAATGGTGGCATGACCAGTTCATAACCCCAACTATCAAACTGATCAACTATCTTTCTATAGAGTAGTTCCATTTCGTAGGCACGTGGTGGTAAGACCTCTTCTATGCCTTCAGGTAGTACCCAGGATTTTGATTCGAGCATATTAACGTACCAGGTAAAGAAATATTAAACCAGCTAACATACTTGTAAAACCAATTATTCGTAGATTAGTATTATTTAATTGTGAAGCTGTCATAAATATTTTGCGGATACCATTCGGATTTAAAAATGGCATAATTCCTTCAATTATAAAGACCAGTGCCAAGGCCGTTAGGATATCTGTCCACATAAACCGAGACTTCCTGATATAACTGAATGCAGAATGAATTTAGATATTATTTACCCTGTTGTCCTCTAAAATATTTAAAAAAGTCAGAGTCCGGTTGTAACAAAAGTATATCGTTATTCCCTTGAAAACTATTCTGATACGCATTAAGACTACGATAAAATGAAAAAAATTCCGAATTTTTCCCATAGGCAGAGGCATATATTTCGGTAGCCTGGGCATCACCTTCACCTCTAATGGTTTCCGCATCCTTGAATGCGTTTGCTAATATAACTTCTCTCTCACGGTCTGAATTTGCTTTTATTCGCTCGGCCGCTTCCCCACCGCGTGCCCGAAAATCTTTTGCAACACGGGTTCGCTCTGCACGCATTCGATCATAAACTGATGTGCTAACTTCTTCTGGCAAGTCGATCCTTTTCGTGCGTACATCAACAACTTCGATTCCTAGTTCACTCTGTACCATATCGGTTGTTGACTGGACAATATCCAGGACTTCACCTCGTGTGCCAGCCACAACTTCCTGCACAGTACGTAGACCAAATTCATCTCTCAATGCACGATTTATGCGCTGACCTAATAACCCATTTGCATACTCAATATCACCACCACGTGTTGCTGTATAAAAATTTTCAACATTTGAGATTCGCCATTTAACGTAGTAGTCAACAATAACATCTTTCTTTTCACTGGTTAGAAAACGTTGTGGGGCCTGGTCAAAATTTAACAATCGGGACTCAAATTTTTGTACTGTATTCACCCAAGGGATCATAAAGTGCAACCCTGGTTCAGTCGCAGAGTGTTCTATTTCTCTGAATTTGAAGACGATCGCCTGTTCCCACTGATAAACCCTGAATACTGAGAAATTACCCACGAGTAATACAACAACAATTAACGGAATCATAATTCTTGATAACATTATTATCTTACTCCTCTGTCGCGTCTGTCAGCTCGATCATACAAGCCCTGAGAAGTCTGGCCAGATGATGGCGCAGTATTGGGGGACGATGAATTTTCAATTACACTTCTGCCAGTTCGAGAATTCTCCATCATTTTATCTATCGGTAAATAAATAAGACTATTACTACCTTGAGAATCGATCATAACCTTATTCGTATTGGATAAAACTCTCTCCATAGTATCTAGATACATGCGATCACGGGTGACAGCCGGTGCACGTTCATACTCAGCAAGTATCTGTTCGAATCGTGCCGCATTTCCCTCAGCCTCTGCAATTACCCTGGCCTTGTATCCATTTGATTGCTCCCTGATACGCGCGCCCTGCCCCCTTGCCTGAGGTATAATTTCATTACTGTATGCCTCAGCTTCATTAACCAGGCGCTGCTCATCCTCTCTTGCCTTAATTGCATCATCAAATGCTGCTTTTACAGGTTCAGGAGGCTTGGCAATTTGCATATCTACCTTAACAATCAATATTCCGGCAATATAATCCGTCAAGATTTGCTGTAATAATGCTTCTATGTTTTGTGCAACATCACTACGTCCCTCAACCAGAACAAAATCAAGTGTACTTTTACCTATCACGCTTCTGACTGCACCTTCGGCAACCTGTCGCAGGGTCAAATCTGGCTGAACGACATTAAAGAGATAATCCGAAGGTTCAATTATTCGCCATTGTACGGCTACTTCTACTTCAACTATGTTTTCATCCTGCGTTAACATCGATGCATTATGTTGGAATGATCTAACCTGACCAACATTCACTCGAACCACATTGTCTACAAAACTTGGCATTGCAAAATTTAATCCTGGCTGCATAATTTTGTTGTATTGACCAAATCGTAAGACCAAACCGCGTTCCTGTTCATCGATGGTATAGGTAATGTTGTAAACCAATCCAGCAGCAAGGACAATCAGGATTATCAATAACAGAAGTGGCGAGCTTTTATTACCGCCAGGTCGAACCGGAGAGGGTTTTCGACCAAACAATCCGCCGAAACCATCCTGCATTTTTTTAACAATTTCATCAAGATCCGGTGGTCCCTCATTGTCTCCACCAGAGCCCTTGCCCCAAGGATCCTTGTCCTTATCTTTGTCTCCTCCGGAAGGTTCATTCCAGCCCATCATTTAGCTCCGTAATCATATTGTGTATTTGGTTCAGTTATATAAGGCTACAATTTACGATAGTACCACATTCTATAGTAGATTTTACTGTAACATGGAGAGTTCATTACCGTTATCACGACAAATACGTTCAAGTGATGGTGGGTCAATACTAATATGCATTATCCACCCCCCTTCACCATCATGAACTTCTTCTCGTACCGCTCCCTTTTCGAACAAGCTGGCCCTAAGTCGTCCTGCTTCCGCAGGTAAATGAATTTTAAATGTTTGTCTATCCGGTTTCAGATGATTTCTAATTAATTGTTTTAATAACTCTATACCTGATTCTGTTTCTGCAGATAACCAACACTTTGGTTGCTCATTCGGATTATCTTCAATCCTTGCCTCAATATACTCTGAGCCATCAATTTTATTAAACACCATTATTTGTGGGACATCTTCCGCGCCAATTTGTTCAACAACCTGGTTTACCTGCTCAATATGGTCATGACGTTGCTCATCAGTCACATCTACCACATGTAACAGGAGATCGGCAGATTTCACTTCTTCCAACGTGGCATGAAACGCCTGGATCAAATCATGGGGAATATGGCGAATAAAACCAACAGTATCGCTTATAATGATTTTAATCCCTGGAAACAGTTCTACTTTCCTCAGTGTAGGATCCAATGTTGCAAACAATTTGTTTGCTATAAATACATGTGCACCTGATAACGTATTAAATAATGTTGATTTACCTGCATTGGTATAGCCAATTATAGAAATCACTGGTATTCCGGAACGCTGTCGCCATTTTCGTCCCTGAGAACGTTGATTTCTTACTTTTTCAAGCCGGTTATTGATGGTTTTAATACGTTTTCCGATCAAACGACGATCTGTTTCCAGCTGTGTTTCGCCGGGACCACGTAGTCCAATTCCACCTTTTTGTCTTTCCAGGTGAGTCCAGCCTCTAACAAGTCGTGTAGACAGGTGTTGTAACTGGGCGAGCTCTACCTGCAATTTTCCCTCATAACTCCTCGCTCGCTGCGCGAATATATCAAGGATTAATCCAACTCTATCAAGTACCCGGCACTTAAACTCGCGTTCTAAATTTCGTTCCTGGGCAGGTGTCAATTCATGATTAAAAATAACCAGTTCTGCACAGTGAGTATTCACAACTTCTGAAATCTCGGCTACTTTACCTTTACCGACAAAAAACCTTGCATCCGGTTTATCTCGCTGACCAGCAATAACAATATCTGATTTAAGTCCAGACGATTGAACCAATTGGATGAACTCGTTCAATTCTTCATCAAAACGTAGATTATGGAAGTTTATATGAACTAGTACTACCCGAGGTACTTCGCTACTTACGACATCAATCAAATCAGCTAACACCCATAAGGTTTAAACATTCTCAGAATCATCATCAGCACGTGGCATTTTAACGTTACGTGTGGGAACAATAGTAGATACAGCATGTTTATAGACCAACTGACTCACTGAATTTTTTAGCAAGATTACAAACTGGTCAAATGACTCTACCTGACCCTGGAGCTTGATTCCATTTACCAAATATATGGCGACTGGAATTCTGTCTTTGCGTAAGGCGTTAAGAAAGGGATCCTGCAGAGTGTGCCCCTTACTCATGATATTTCTCCTTTTTCTATTATTATTTTGGTATTTTAATTTTTGTTTGTATCTTCCATGATCGTCATTCCATGACGTCAAGATTCTCCTTATTTGTTAATTATATTATATTCTGCTCGTAGTAGTGGTATCGAACTGAATATAATTGAGTAATAAATCTAATAATTCTGGTTTGTTACTATCAATCCACAGGGCGTTTGCCTCGGATCTAAACCATGTTAGTTGTCGTTTAGCCAACTGACGCGTTGCTATAATTCCTTTATTTATCATATCATTATAGCTTATCTCTCTATCAAGATATGACCAAACTTGTCGATATCCAACCATTCGCATAGATGGCAAATTTGCATTTATGTCTTCCTGTTCATATAACGCCTTAACTTCTTCAATTAAACCATCCTTTATCATTTGCAGAAACCGTTTTTCTATTGTTATATGTAGATTTTTTCGATTTTCAGGCGCAACAATGATTTTAATGACGGGTTGATTAAGGGATGATACACGTCCCTCTGAATACAATTGTGTAGCTGATTTTCCTGTAATTTCATATATTTCCAATGCACGCTGTATACGTTGTGGATCGTTTTTATGGATGCGTTCAGCTGAGTCAGGATCAATTTCAGCAAGTCGGGAGTACATATATTCCCAGCCAAATTCCCTGGCTTGTGACGCCAGTCGTGTACGGGTTGCGCTGTCCGTAGAGGGTAATTCTGAAAACCCCTGTTCAAGCGCACGAAAATACATTCCAGTGCCACCAACTAATAATGGAATTCTATTATTGGATTGAATCGCCTTGATTTCAATTAATGCATCACAAACAAATTTTCCTGCCGAATAGGTATCTATTGGATTACATATATCAATTAATCTATGGGGGGCAATTTTTTGAATATCGATAGATGGTTTTGCAGTGCCAATATCAAGTCCACGATAAACCATAGCAGAGTCAACACTAATAATATCTGCAGGTAATGATTTCACAAGGTCTATTGCAATTGAAGTTTTACCGCTAGCAGTGGGGCCCATTAAAAAAATTACCGGCGCCTGATTGTTTTTTATATTTCTCATTCAGTTACTAGATTCATTAAATCAATTTCCGAAAGAGTATTCCAGAGAGCGCCGTATTTTTGATTTAAATAAGGCAATTTAAGGTTAGCCATTAACGATAATTCGTCGTGTATATCGTTCAAAGATAATTGATAATTTTCATCTGACGAGGCGATTTCTACTAATATTTTCAAAAATTCTTGCTCGACATCCTCAGTGTTTTGTTTTAGAACAGGTATCGATTCTGTGATCTTTACTAATAGTTTATTAATATTTAACTCTGGTATTAATGAAGGTATGCTCCTGACTGATATTGTTTGTGGCCCTGACTGCAATAACATTAATCCCAGACGATCAAGAATTTTCTGATATGTCATAAGCTCTGATATTACGTTTTTATTAAAGCTTAACATCACTGGAACCAGCAATGGCCTTTGCAAAATATTATTAACTTGTAACTCATAACAAAGACGTTCATTCAAATAATGACGTTTCAGACTTCTGAAATTTATTATTCTGATATCATTACCATGCATTGTTAATATAAATTTATTATGTAAAACTGCAAAAGGAATTCCAAAAGGTTTTGCAGTTACTTTACCTGCTGATTTGTTATCAACCGAGGCTTCATACAAAGACTTTAAATCCTTTATATTTACCTCAGACTCGTGAGCTAGAACACTTCTGTTTGTATAATTATTACTATCACTGCCTTCAAGTTTTAACCCAACCTGATCATGAGCGAGCTTTCTGGCTGCCTGATTCAAAACGGCATAGATAAAATCATGAATTTGTCTTGGAGATTTAAACCTTACTTCCTGTTTTGTTGGATGAACATTAACGTCAACTGATGATGGGTCGATAAAAATATGCAATACATAACTTGGAAATCTCGCATCTGGGATGATTTCATTCATCACCTTACGAATAGCATGATTGATGCGTTTATCCTTTATAATCCTGTTATTTAAATACAAATATTGTCTGTCTGACTGGCTCCTTGCGGTGCTAGCTCCGCCCATCCAACCCCACAGATGTAAATCATCAATCCGACTATCAATATGCCATGAATTTTTATAGTAGCTACTACCCATGATAGAAGATATTCGCATTTCATAATCAGATTCTACTTTTGGACAATTCAGTATAAGTTTTTCGTTATGGTAAAAACGAAAGTCTATATCAAATCGACTTAATACAAATCGCTTTATTATTTCTTGTATATGAATAAACTCCGTTTTAACTGATCGCAAAAAATTACGTCTTGCTGGCACAGGTTGAAATAATTTATATACTTCTACCGTAGTACCCATTTCTCGTGCTGTAGGTAATAATTCTGTGTCACTGGTATATGGATTAAATGTTAGTTTGCTACCAATCTCTCCTCTTGCTGTGCATGAAGTTATGCAAAAATCTGAGACAGAGGCAATACTAGAAAGGGCTTCTCCCCTAAATCCAAGGCTACTAATTGTGGCAAGTTCTTTTAGTGAAGAAAGCTTGCTGGTGGAGTGCCTGAGAATTGCAAGTCCCATATCCTCAGAATGAATTCCGTATCCATTATCGCTGATGATTATTTTTTCAGTTCCACCACCAAATATATCAATTTTGATACTACTAGCATTTGCATCAATTGCATTTTCTATTAATTCCTTTACTACGGACGAAGGTCTCTCAATAACTTCGCCTGCAGCAATTTGATTTATCAACGAACCGGATAACCTGGTAATGCGAGGAGGTAAAAATTTTTCTATCATAAAACTAGATTAGCCGTACAGGACTGTACAGTGAAGTACTATTTTAGTTAGCCAATTTAGAAAACCAATTGAAATTTGAATACAAAATAATTTTAAAGGTAAATTCAGGCAAGGTACCCGGCATCTAATAGCACATAAAATCTGCGATTCAGCTTCCGCGAACAGGTATTATTAATTTCTGACCAATCTTGATTTTGTCGGTTTGCAGGCTATTTGCCTGGCGTAGGCTATGCAAACTCACCTGGTATCTTGTTGCAATCTCGGACAAAGTATCACCGCGACTAATCACATGTTCCGCAGATTTACTCATTGAAATTAAAGTGTTTTCTGGAGCACTGCTCCTGAAGTAGCTTTCCAGTCCTGACAAAATTGCTTTTGCCATTGCGTCTTGATGTGCAGGATTTTTCAGGTTCTTTTCTTCCTGGGGATTAGATATATAGGCCATCTCTATTAACATAGATGGAATATCTGGTGATTTCAATACGGCAAATGCCGCTGACTCGACCCTGGCTTTGTGTAATTTACCTACTGTTTTTAATCCTCCAAGCACCCTGTCTGCCACATCTATACTTGCTTCCAGACTTGCGGTTTGTGATAAATCCAGTAATACAGAGCGCAACACATCATCCTTATCATCCAGTTTTACCCCACCAATCAAGTCTGAGGCATTCTCTTTTTCTGCAAGTCTCTTGGCATGCTCACTACTGGCACCTTTTTGTGAAAGTACATAAACAGAAGATCCGGACACCCTGGGATCAGTAAAGGCATCCGCATGGATAGATATAAATAGATCAGCGCTTGATTTACGTGCTTTTTCAAAACGATCACGCAATTTAACATAGTAATCGCCTTCTCTAATTAGTACTGCTCGCATGCCATGGACCTTATTAATTTTATTGGCAAGCTTCTTGGCCAAACTTAATGCAACATGTTTCTCATATGTACCTGCTGATCCTATTGATCCTGGATCTTCACCACCATGACCTGCATCTACTGCAATCACGATGTCCCTGGCCACAGTTCCATTAATTTCTATTACATCAGATATTTTTTCTTCTTCAAGATTTGATGCCTCCTCTTCGGAGATATCAATCACCAAACGGTGACCATAGGATTCATTGGGAGCAAGGTCAAAACTTTTTGATAGTGCAAATTTTTTCAGATCAAATACGACTCTCAATGTATTTTCGTGATTTGCACTTCGTACCAGTCTGATATACCGATCAGCATCAGTTGGTTGGATCAGATCAATATTAAGTGTGGTATTTGGTATATCGATAACCGTCCTGAATGGATCGGTTAAATTGGTTAATCTGTGCTCAGCAGGCCCACTAAGATCAAAAACAATACGAGTATTTTCTGGTGCTGCCCAAATACGGACATTTTCAATTTCCACGGGTGCTGCATACAGCCAGCTTGATAAACCCATAATACCGATAAAAATAAGTATACGCATATTGATAATTGTTACTTAAATTCCTGATGATTACACTAATAATTTCAATTAATTATTAGGACATCAGGCTATCCTACTGATTTAAAGGAATTTAATCAATTTTCTTATAGAAAATTATCTCTAGATACATTATTTATCAAAGCGTTAGCCTGTTGATTAAAGGCAGTAAATTTTATAATTCGACTGTCGAATTGATGCTCTAAAGTTAAAAGTAAATCTGGCTCACCGATATATCCGTATGCCTTTTCAGGCCATTCAATCAAACATATCGCATCTGCAGCCGGATATTCCCTGTATCCCATGGATTCCACTTCTTCTGGGTCGGAAATTCGATAGAAATCAAAATGAAATATAGACAATGTTTCAAGCGAGTAAGATTCAACCAGCGTATAGGTAGGACTTTTTACCTTCCCTGAATAACCAAAACCGTGAAGAAACCCTCGTACCAGGGTTGTTTTACCCGTACCTAACTCTCCACTAAGGAATATTTGCATACCGGCAAATGAAAAATTTGCCAGTCTTTTACCCAGGGCTTCCATTGCATCAGATGTGGAGATTATTAATTGCATCAGTCAGGATTAACAAGTTGCTTTATATATGGCATCAGATCTAATGCCAACATCCCACGTTCACCACTCAGCGAACTTAACTCATCGGCTGCTCGAGCATGGAGACATACACCATATCCTGCAGCATCAATTAGCGTTATATTTTGTGCTATTAATCCAGTAATTATACCGGTCAACACATCACCCATTCCTCCACAGGCCATACCTGGATTCCCTTCTGAACAAATATACGTTTGTCCGCTTTCTCCTGTAATAATTGTGCCAGGACCTTTCAACACAATAACCCCGCCAAATTTTTCCTGTAATGCAGTTGCTGAGCCTAATCGATTTGATTGAATATCTTCAACTTTACAATTTAATAATCGTGCAGCCTCCCCGGGATGAGGGGTCAAGACCCAATTATCACGCTGAATTGGCTCCTGGGCGAGAATGTTTAGTGCATCTGCATCAACAACCAGAGGAAAATTGGTATCTAACACACTGGAAAAAAGTGACTGCGACCATTGAGATTGTCCAAGACCAGGGCCAATTGCAATGACTGTAGCGCGATTCAATAATGAGTGCATTTCAGCAGCATTGTTCACGCCCGATGCCATAAGTTCTGGTCTGGAAGACGGAATAGTTAGAGCATGTTCAGGTCGGGTTGCAATACTAACCAGACCTGTGCCTGTCCTGGCAGCAGCTTCACCACACAACCGTATAGCGCCTGCCATACCATAATCACCACCGACGATTAGCGCATGTCCATAGTGTCCCTTATGGCTTGTACGAGAACGTCGTGGCAAAAGATGACTATAACTGGATACATCTACAAGCCTGGATGACACCTTGACCGAATGATATACCTCCGTAGGAATTGATAAATCATCAAATATAATATTACCTCGATACTCAGCCCCATGACCTATATACAACCCTTGTTTGTGTCCAATAAAAGTAATAGTAAGGTTCGCAAAGATTGCCAACTCCATAGGCATGCCAGTATTGGCATTCAATCCTGAAGGGATATCAATGGATAGCACAGGCGAATCTGAATCATTTATCATATTAACCGCGGTGAGATAGTCTCCTTCCAGTCCTCGGTCAAGACCTGTACCCAATATTGCATCAACAATAACATCAGCTTCATTCAGCTCAACATCTGAGATAGATCGATGCACTGTGTGACCTGCGGACAAAAACCTTTGTGCAGCTATATGTGCGTCCCCTCGTAACTTATCTGGATCCGTTAATGCGACTAATTCAATTTGTTTGTTGTCGTCCAACGCACACCGTGCAACAACATAGCCATCTCCTGCATTATTACCGGCACCGCAAATTACGAAAATTTTCTCTGAATGCGGCCATGTTTTTTTTAAAACTTTCCAGGCTGCCTTACCCGCTCTCTCCATAAGGTCTATGCCTGGAACTTTTTTTTTCTCAATAGTAATGTTTTCCAGTTCCCTCAACTGCTCGGTTGAGAATACGCTGCATGCACCATCGGACAGATGATTTGTCACCATCAGATATTAAAATAGTTTTCTCGATAAAAACGCAATTCCTCAATGGAATCTTTAATGTCATTGAGCGCCAGATGACTGGAGTGCTTGGAAAACTGTTTTTTCTCAGGAGCCCATCTTTGTACTAGTTCTTTAAAACTGCTGACATCGAGGTTTCGGTAATGAAAGTAATTTTCAAGTTCAGGCATCAATCTATGCATAAATCTTCGATCCTGACATATGCTGTTGCCACACATCGGTGAGGTATTTTCAGGGACGTGTTGTCGTAAAAATGTGAGGGTTTTTGATTCAGCTTCTTGGCATGTAACCTGACTATTTTGAATTCGTGCAACCAGGCCAGATTTATTGTGTTGACTGGTATTCCACTCGTCCATAGCCAGTAAAGCAGCATTCTCTGTTTGAATTGCAAAAACAGGACCTTCTGCGATGATTTCAAGACTGGCATCGGTAATTACTGTGGCGATTTCAATGATATAATCCGTGTCAGGATTTAGACCTGTCATTTCCAGGTCTATCCAGATGAGGTTGTCAGGAGATTGATTCATAATTTTTATTACATGTTTTTTTAATCATTCTAACCTTAAACAATTATATTCGACATCTGAAAACAAAAAAATCAGGAATATTTTTATGAATTTATTCAGTTTTACATTTTTAACATTACTGTTTTGCAGCCTCACACTCCAGTTTTATCTAATTTATCGACATATACGTCATGTAGGGCTGCACAGGGAAAGGGTACCAGAAGAATTTTCTGAAAATATAAGTCTCGATGCCCACCAGAAAGCGGCAGACTATACCCAGGCAAAATCCAGAATTGGAATAGTCGACCTTATTTTAAGTTCTGCCCTGTTATTAATATGGACGCTGGGTGGTGGATTCAATTTTATAGATCAATTCATACGTGGCATGACGACATCTGAATTATGGACAGGTGTGTGCTTCATGTTATCAGTACTAATACTTTCGTCATTACTGGATATTCCCATGTCCATTTATAGAACTTTTATACTTGAAGAAAAATTTGGTTTCAACAAAACAACCCCGAAAATATTTATTTCAGATATGGTTAAAAGTTTTGTTCTAATGATAATTATCGGAACACCGATGTTAGCGTTGATACTCTGGATAATGACTAATGCAGGAGATCAATGGTGGCTTTATGTATGGATGACATGGTTAGGATTCAGTTTATTTATGATGTGGTTTTATCCTGAATTTATTGCGCCAATGTTTAATAAATTCAAGCCATTGGAAGACCAGGAATTGAAATCTCGCATTGAGAATTTATTGGTAAGAAATGGTTTTGCCAGTCAGGGTATATTTATCATGGATGGTTCTTCCAGGTCCAGTCATGGAAATGCCTATTTCACAGGAATGGGCAGCAATAAGCGTATCGTTTTTTTTGATACATTAATTAATGACTTATCGCACCAGGAAATAGAAGCTGTCCTGGCTCACGAACTTGGTCATTTTAAATGTAACCATATAAAGAAACGAATATCCGTAATGGCAATTATATTTCTTGTTGGATTCTGGATATTAGGATGGTTAATAGACAAACAATGGTTTTATTCAGGTCTGGGTGTTGATCAAGCATCGAATTACATGGCATTAATATTATTTATGATGGCATTGCCAGTATTTACATTCTTTCTGCAACCTATTTCTTCATATTTTTCACGGCGTGATGAATTTGAGGCTGACGACTTCGCAGCTGAGCAGGCCCACGCTTCTGATTTAATTAAGGCATTGGTCAAGCTCTATAAAGAAAATGCCAATACACTAACACCGGACCCCTTATATTCGGCCTTTCACGATTCTCATCCCCCGGCACCGATTAGAATTGCACACCTAACAGAGAAGCCTGTTTAATATCGGTGGGCACGGAGAATATTATTTAATAACTCTGTAAAAGATAAAAATCTTTAATAAAAATTAGCTTGCCGACACACTGTCGTTATCATTAACATGGGCTGGATTCAGGGGTCCGCTAACGCCTCCCCGGAATGACGAATAGGTTTGAATCTGCACAGACCTTACGTTACGAATTATGAGTCCTTAATCACTCGTTCCGAAGTTCGCTTCCATCACAAAGAAATTAAATTTCTCGCCTTCCCGACAAGGCCTCTGAAAGTGTTCCACTGTCAATATATTCCAGTTCACCGCCTACTGGAACACCATGGGCTAGACGAGAAATCTTGATGTTTTTATTTCTGACTATCTCACCTATAAAGTATGAAGTTGCCTCACCTTCCACGGTAGAATTAGTAGCCATAATGACTTCTTTCACTACACCTTCATCGAGGATAGATGACAGCAAACTCAAACCTAAGTCATCTGGTCCGATCCCATCCAGTGGAGATAAATGTCCCATCAATACAAAATAAACACCTCGATAACCTGCATCCTCTACCGCAAATACATCTGCCGGGGTTTCAACCACACACAATAATGTCTTGTCCCGTTTTTCACTGGCACAAACAGGGCAATATTCAGATTCTGTAAAATTTCTACAACGTTTACAATGTCCTATTTCATCCATCGCCAACTCAAGTGCAGAAGCAAGTTTTTTTGCTCCTTCCCGATTTCTTAACAATAGATGGTAGGAAATTCGTTGTGCAGATTTCTTACCTATACCAGGCAAACAACATAAGGTACTGATTAGTTGTTCAAGTCTTGTTGGGTCTGACATAAATTCATTCAACCTTTCTATGCATCAGGTGGCATAAATATATATTTGCTGAGTTAAAAAGGAAGACTTATACCAGGTGGTAAATTTAGACCCGATGAAAAACCAGCCATCTTATCCGCTGTCATTTTTTCAATACGCCGATTGGCATCATTGACCGCAGCAGCAATTAAATCTTCCAGCATTTCTCTATCTTCACCCGTTAAAGTTTGGTCAATTTCAATTTTTTTTACATCGTGTTTTCCAGTCATAATAACTTTCACCATTCCAGCCCCAGATTCTCCTATAACCTCTGATCTGGCAATTTCCTCCTGAACTTTTTTTAGGTCCTCCTGCATTTGTTGGGCCTGCTTCATCATATTTCCTAATCCAGCTTTCATATTAACCTCATAATTTAACTTGGTTGAATTGTATTTTTTTCAACATTTGCACTAAATGTATCAATCATTTCCTTAACTGCTGGGTCTTCACTAAATGACTCAACTGCATTCTGTTTCTTTTCTTCTTCTTTTCTTTTTGCCTGTTGCTTTGGTGTTTCTTCATCAAGTTCATCAACACTGATGACAAGTTTTACATCCTTCCCAAATCGTTCGGCTATTGCATTTTGTAACCGCTCTTTTTGTATAGTTTTCAGCATATGTTCCTGACTTGGTAAAAGTACAAGGTGAATTTTTTCCTTAGTATGTTCCTTTAGTATGCAATTCCCGGCAAGTTCTTTAACGAGACCAGTCAATGCCATTTCGTCAATGACAGATTTCCAATCTTGCCCAATGGTGATATCACTATTTTCTGAAGAAATTGGCGTGACAACGGGTACTGCAGATTTAACAACACCAATCTTTCGTGTAGCTTTTTCAGAATTAGTAGTACTACCTGAATTTCCCTCAGGTTTAAATGCCATCATGCGAATTATCGTCATTTCAAAACCAATCCTTGGTTCTGGGGCTATCTGCAAGTCACGCCGTCCTGTCAAAGCAATTTGATAATAAAGCTGGAGGTCCTCTTTTTCAAATCGTCCAGCTAAATTACGCAACTCGGGTTTTAGGTTATCCACTTCCTCATCGCCCACCATCTGACATATTGCCATATCATGTAAATCTGAAAGTATCTCAGCTAATACAGCATCATAATCAGGACTGTGCTCATCCATTTTATCTAAACAGCTGATCATTTCACTAGCATTAGCTGTTAGTAGAGATTCATATAGTTCTATTAAATGATGACTGTCAATCGTACCAAGCATATCCCTGACCTGGCCTTCTTTTAATTCACCATTACCATAGGAAATTGCCTGATCTAATAAGCTTAGCGCATCGCGCATACTTCCATCTGCCCCAGCAGCAATTAATTTCAGCGATGTCTCATCTGCCGTAACGGATTCCTTTCCAACAATTTCGCGTAACTGACCGCCAATTTGATCGCGCGTCAGGTGCTTTAAATTAAACTGTAAACAACGAGATAATATTGTTACCGGTAGTTTTTTAGGTTCTGTAGTTGCAAGAAGAAACTTTACATGAGGAGGAGGCTCTTCTAGAGTTTTTAACAATGCGTTAAAACTATGATTTGAGAACATGTGAACTTCGTCAATCAGATATACTTTGTAACGACCGCTGCTAGGTGCATACTGGACATTGTCCATCAGGTCACGAGTTTCCTCCACTTTTGCTCGTGACGCGGCATCTACCTCAATCAGATCTACAAACCGACCTTCATCGATCGAGACACATGCACTGCAACTACCACAAGGCTCTGAGCTAACGCCTTTTTCACAATTTAGACATTTTGCTAAAATTCTAGCCAGAGTAGTTTTACCGACACCACGTGTTCCAGTAAACAAATAGGCATGATGGAGTCTATCACTATCCAGGGCATTCTTTAGTGCCCCCAGGACATGATTTTGACCAACCATGTCAGCAAAAGATTGAGGACGCCATTTTCTGGCTAACACTTGATATGTCATAAATTACCTTTCAGTTGAAAAATCTAAGAGAAGACCTACTTGTGGTTCCCAACATATTTTATTTTATAAACGGGCCCTCACCGTTCAAATAACACACCCGTATCTATTATTACCGCTGCTCCCTTCCAGGCCTGACGGAGTTCATAACTTCACGCCGTGCTAACAAACGGTGAGGACCACACAGACAATAGTAACATATCTGAATTCTGAACCAATGCACAAACAAGCTTACTAAAAGGTCGTAGCAGGCAGGGGATAATCTACAACTTACAAGTTATTGTTACAGCAGGTGATTCCTCACAATTACGACAAATAATAAACAACTGTCTGGTAATCGATATCTGTTAAATACCAGTATATTAAGCACTCTAATTATTATCGTCACTAAGTTCACAGAGTAATAATTTTCTCCGTCAGTTCGATACTATCTATGGTGAGTAAAAATAAGACTAAAGGATAAATTCCTATAATTACTTAGTGGGATTGTTAGATTATATGACTATCGATTGCACATGCACGGTACTGGTATAATAAGTTAGATGACTAGTTTTCTCTGCTTAGTCGTCGATAATATTCTGCCACAGCATCCTTGTATTCACTGGAGATGGTTTCAGAAGCAGCAGACCTGACACTTGCCGGTTCCTTATTCCGCATTCCCGCATCCAGTCGTAACTCTAGTTGTTCTAGTAAAGATAGCGTAGCCAAATATTCCTGCTCAATTATGTTCTCGTTATTACCATCACCGGAGAATGCGAATTGCTGTTGCAACTGTTGGGTTAGTGTGCGGATCTCATTTATATCTTCCAGGCTGAGATCCTGGTCTCTCAGTTCAGGTATCGCATTATTAATTGCACGAGCCGTAGCAGAAAGATCCTGACCTAATCTATCCCAGGATGCCCGGTCAATCGCGGGTCCTGCTCGATTCGTATTCCCCCCCCATACACCTCTGGTAGCATTTCCACCGGGATTCTGGTCTGCATTATCTCCAGGGTTCTCAGAGGCTTGTCCCTCAGCCATTTGTTGTTCACCAGCACTTGATTGTGATTCATTATCGGATGGTTGACCCTGACCTTGCCTGGTAAGTTGTTCCAGATCCTTTCTTAATCCCCTGGTTTGCTCCAATGTCCTGTCCAGACTACTACTATCTGCCAATTCTGCACCGTCTGCGACATTACGAGCGCGATTCAGTTTTTCAGTAATATCATTTAATGCCTGGGTCACGGCACTCTCACTGCCAGCAATATAAGGCGCAGCACCGTACGCGATATACTCGGATGCAACATAGAGTCTCTCGGACAATTGAGATTTACTTATAATTTCCCTGGCGTCTTCTAAATCAGATACCGCTTCTGGCAAACTATTCTCGTATTGTTCTACCGAGGCATGTATGTCCTGCTCCAGACCCTGAAGTGTTTCTGTCATTTCTTTCTTTTCACTGGCCAGCCTTGCTTCATCAGCTCGCGTCAAACCACTACCTACTTGACCAGTTTGTTCACGTTCAGCAAGTGCGCGTTTAACTGCTTGTTGTAGCTCTTGTTCCATACGCTTTTGATCTTCAAACAACTCATTTGCCTTGCTTGCCATATTCTCAAATGATTGTTCCATAGATTGTTGCTGACCACGTGCAACCTCTTCCCTGGCGCCTTCAAGTTGATTTCCTGCTTCATTTGCGGCCCGTTCTATGGCCTCATGATCACCCGGATTATTCATGGCATCACTAACTTCATTCATTGCGCGTATAGCGCTTTCCAATCGTCGACTGGTTGCTGACTGGGATTGACCCTGTCCCTCACCTTGTTCTGATCCTTGTGAGGATGCAGAACTTTGCTGTCCACTTGAGTTTGAGGACGAGGATTGCTGCCCCTGCTGTGCGTTTTGTGCAGATTGCTCCATACGTTCCAGTTGTTCTTGTAGTTGCTCTGCCTCACGTCGTAACATCTCCTGTTGCCACTTCTGTGCCTCAGTAATGTTATTTTGTTGCTGCATGTTATTAGCCAACTGCTCCTGGCGACGCGCTAATTCCTCCAGTTGTTTCATGGCATCATCTGCCTGCTCAGTTTGCGCGCTGGGTGATGCCGGATTTCCAGTTTCGTACTGGTTCTTTTTAAGATCCATCTCCAACTCAAACATTTCTGCCAAATCCTGGCCAGCGCTGGAAGAAGAGCCACCTCCTCCTTGTTCCTGTTGGAACGAGATCTGCATATCTGTAAATACCGCTTCGGCTCGAAGCAGATGTTGTAATGCCTCTTGTTCTGGTTGTATTGCTTTTTCCAATTCCAGTTCTTCGAGAAATTCCGAGGCCGGCCCCATAGCTGCGGCTGCCATTTCCATATTGTCTACAAACTTAGCAATTTGTTCGTCGGCATTTAATTGTCTGGCACGGGTTCGTTCCGCCAGTGTTAGTGCCTGCTCTGACAAGGTTGCTTGTAATCCCGATAACAATAAAGCGTTATCTTCAGTACTACTATTTAATGTGCCTTTGGATTCGGTTTTTTCCCTGAGAAGATTCCAGGTTGAAACAATAATTTCCTTTTGACGCTGTGATATTTCCTGCTGTTCATTTCCACCCTGACCGCCAGCCCCTCCTCCCTGCTGAGATTGAGAATAACGCCGATCAAATGGCTGTACCTGGATAAAATACATATCTGTATTAGAGGTTTGTTCCTTATCAGTCACCCGTGCGTAATAAGAAACCAGATCACCCGACTCAAGATTATCCATTACCTGGTTCTCATCGGTGGCTGTGGTGGAAGCAGACTGCATATCTTCCAGGAAAAAAACATGGTCAGTTTCCACAGACCTTCCCTCTATCGACATAGGCACTGACTGCCAATCTCCGCCATTAACAGAATAGCGTAACTCCATAGATTCCAGTGCGTAATCATCACTGGCCTCTACATGAACAGTTATCTCTTCGATATTACTGGCCGACAAATCGCGACCAGGACGAGTGAATTTGATGTCCGGCTTACCATCCTCGAGAACACGAATAAAATAATCTTCACTTAACCTGACTAATTCATTTCCTAATTTCGCTGCTATATAATATTGACCATCTTCTACAATATTGAACGACCCTGTCCCTGTACGATCGATAATTTCCAGTTCGCGGAAATCTCCATTAAGTACCAGAACGCCAGAAGGTAACGGTGCAGTAGTCGTCACTTCAAGTGCAATAGAGGTACCATCTATTGCCGAGATATCACCACCTGGTTCAAATGTATCGGGCGATCTACTGGACCATTCTGGATAGTGATATGTTAATTTCAAATTTTCAATATCGGGTAAATCAACTACCTGGATATTGTAATCAGGACTACGAATACCTGCAGAAGTAACATAATATTCTGCATCCTCACGGATCGTGAAAAATGTGAACCCGAAGCCGCTTTCATTCTGAAGCATGTCAACTTCTTGCCATTCTTTATTTGCCAACCGAACATGAATACTTGCATCTACAGGATTAAACCCATTCATCTTCGCCAATACTTTCACGCTTCCGCCGCGTCGTATTGCTTCATCACCAGGTATAACAGAGATTGTTTGTGGGGGCAGTAGATCAGAAAAAGCCCATCCTGCCAGGAGATGTCGGACACCATAGTTCAATAAACCAGGGCCTGCTATGATTACCCACAGCAAAAGAAAAACACATACCGCGGTAATTACACCTGGGAGTATGAGTTCCTTATTATTTATAAGTTTTTCTGGACTATTTTCCCTGGCAATCTTAAGAGTATCTTCAGCGAGCAAGTCTTTTAAGGGATGATGATTATCTAATCCTGCATAGGTTTCAATACGACCATTAAATATGCTGGCGCGACTTTCGATTATGCCTGCAAGATTTTGTCTTAGACTATCCAGTGGCCGTTTGAAAAATAAGAGGACTATCCCAGCAATCGCAATAACTAACACGAATCTACTGGTTATAACGGTATCACTTGAAAAACCTGAACGAATTGCGAGACTGGCACCAATTACTGAGACGACTAAAATCACCGCAGTTAATATTGCCGAGCCCCTTAGTAGACATACTTTTTTTAACCGGCCCATAAAATGGGACAGAAATTGATCAAGTTGCTGAGAGATTGTTGCCATTATTTATATCCTCTCCCGGATCCGATGTATTTGTTACCCAGCATAGATTCTGCCAATACCACGATACCCATTATAACCAACAGTATATGCCATATTTCAATAGAATCCTGAGCAATATTTACCGGACCGGCCGTGGCTGACGTCTGATTCGGTTCAGCCATCGCATCACGCCACGCGGAAATCGCCTGTTCTGATATTATAGACATATCAGACTCCCTCAAATCAGCGTTAACTGCTACAAGGTTTTCAGAATCAGCTGCGTAGATTTCATAAAACCCGGTCTGGTTCAGTTTTATATCCTGGCTACGATGAGTCTCTGCTAATGAAAAAAGATTTCGACCTTCTGGATCAATAACCTGACCTGTGGCAGATCCAGTTTGTAATAATTGCAGGTAATCTCCTGCTATCTGGTGTTGTTGTAGTTGATGTTCACCAGACAAATATCGTCCAGCTTCAGCAATAAAATTTACAAAAACTGGTCGGATAGGTATATCGTTCTGTTGATTATCCAGACTGCTGCTCAACAAAATCATACGTCCACGGTCAAATTTACGTTCTAATACGAGTGGAGAGCCATCTTCAAGGCTTACCAACGTTTGTGTATTTTCCCCTGCCTCAAGATTCAAATATCGAGAGATATTGATATCTCTCCAACCACTTGTCTGCGCCAATGCCGGGTGGCTTAAATCAATCCTGGCAACTGTATTGGGCTTGGAGATGTCAGATGATAGTAACGCTGTTTTAACCATAAGATCGATAACAGGGATAGAATCCAGTGTCACTGACCTGTCTCCCAAGGCAGCAAAAACTGCCCCGCCTGTATTTAGATATTCTGTAATAACAGGCGCCAACGTCTCATTGACAATGCCCAGATCGTCAATAATTAGCCAGGGATACCTTTGCAATACTCTTGGATCCAGATCACTCACCGCAACAGCCTCAACCCGAAAGCCTAGCTGTGAGGTCTCCACTGCAGCGCTCAGGTATTTCACAGACAATGATTCGATATTTGTTGTTAAAAGTAATACTGGTCGTGGCGGTGTATTATCAATGACAACATAGCGATTATTATCTTCAATCAATGGTTCGTCATTCAGTATTGATACTTCAAGCCTGTTTTCACCGGGTTCATATTCAGCAGGTGTAAACTGAAAAAGAGCTAACCCAGATTCCGATATAGTTTCCATTTTTTGTTCGTGAAGTTCACCATTTATTTGTAGCCTTACTGTTGTTTCTACGGGATTGGTGATGTTGCTACGTACGCGTACATCCAACCCTGCATTAATTCTATCTACTGATTCTATATAAAGATTTGAAATATCATTACCTGCCACGGTGTAGATTTCAACGCCAGTAAGATTATTATTCAAGCTATCAGGGATCAGATCAGCAAATTTTGATGGCAATCCACTCTCCTGAAAATCGCTAATTAAATGTATGGTAACGGCATTTCCATATTCAGCGACTATTCGGTCCAGATTGGCAATAAGAACACCCATATCTAACCGACCATATCCCGACGTTAACATGCTAATAGTGGCGCGTAATACATCCTGGTTGTTTGTTGGGTTATTCAGGATCTCAACACCATTGCTGGCAGAGAATATCTGCGCAAGGTCCTCATCTTCCAACTCACTTACGATTTGACGTGCAGTGTCACTGGCAATGTTTAACCAATCTCCATACTTCATAGAAAATGATGTATCGACAACTATCATATGTAACACGCTATCCTCACCACCTACTATAACTGGGGGTTTGGTTATTAGCGGTTTGGCAAAAGCAAGTACCATAATTATCAAAAATAAAATTCTTAATGCCAATAAAAGAATATATTGCAGTTGTTTCCTGATATAGGTTTGCTGTGTACTCTCTTCGAGAAACATGGCTGAACTAAATCGCTCTCGTTTGGGACTCTGAGTATTCATACGATGCAACCAGATGGGCAAGGCTATACTCACAAGCCCCAATAAAAACAATGGCGCGATAAGTGCCATTATTTTCTACGCTGTCTAAACATCAGATAGTTTCTCAAACACTGGTCCAATGGTTCGCTGGTATTTACTAGTATGTGGTCTGCGCCTATGCTGATTGCTGCGTCGTGTATGGTATTTATATGTTGCTCGATACGCTTGGGATATTGTTCTTTGATAAATCGTCCGGAGACTTCTACGGTCTTACCGGATTCGATATCCTCCAGCAAGACGGCTTCTTTAAAGTCTGGATTTATCTCACCAGGATCCAGCAACTGAAACAGAATAATATCCTGTCCACTAAAGGCAAGTGGACGCACTCCCTCGATCATTTTCTCGGCATCACAATAAAAATCCGATATAACTACGACCAATCCCCGCCGATTTGAATATTCACAAAAATGTTGGAACGGCTTATCAAGATCAGTCCCTCTGGAGGGAGTGGCATTGTCTATAGCATGCAATACACCCATTAGCTTGCCACTTCGGGTTGATGGTTCTCTGTATTCACGAACTTCATCATCAAATATGATGCAACCCACTGCATCGTGTTGCTTGGAGGCAAGAAAGGCAAGGCTGGCTGCAAGAAATTGACCATATTGAAATTTATTCACATCCAGCGATCCATATTCCATGGATGCACTGGAATCCAGTAGTAATACCATGTGACTATTGGTCTCACCCAGGAAACGTTTAATATAGGTCTTCTCACTTCTGGCATAGACATTCCAGTCTATAAATCTCAAATCATCTCCCTCGGCATACGGACGATATTCTACAAATTCCTGACTAAACCCAAACAATGGAGACCGATGCAATCCAATTAAAAAACCCTCTACCACTGCCCTGGCTATTATCTCCAGGTTAGATAATTGTGCCAATACATCTGGCCTGAGCAGACGTGTGGGTGATGATTGGGAAGTAGATGACATCTTGCGTATCAGGACTTCACATGATCCAACACAGTTTTGAGTACATCATCCACATCTATACCGTCTGATTCTGCAAGATAATTCGTCAACACACGGTGTCTTAATACGGGCAAAGCCACCCCTGCAATATCTTCTTCGGAAACATGATAGCGTCCCTCTAACAATGCATGCGCCTTGGCTGAGAGTGTTAGAAACATGGTGGCACGTACACTGGCACCAAAATTAACATAGCGTTTTACACTGTCCGGTGCTGCCGGATCCTTGGGACGCGTTGCACGTACAAGATTTACTGCATAGCGACTGACGGAGTCTGATACAGGTATCTGACGCACCAACCATTGGAAATTAAGGATATCTTCGGCGTTGGTACAAACCTCAACCTCAGGCATGTCTACACGGGTGGTAAAGCGATTAACCACGGCGAGTTCTTCATCATCATTCAAATAATCCAGGATTACATTAAAGAGAAATCGATCCAATTGGGCCTCAGGTAAGGGATATGTACCTTCCAGTTCAATCGGATTTTGCGTTGCCAAGACCAAAAAAGGTGGGGGGAGTATGTGATTCTTACCCCTGACCGTAACAGAGTATTCCTGCATCGCCTCCAATAAAGCAGACTGAGTTTTTGGGGGAGTACGATTGATCTCATCGGCAAGCAGGACATTGGTAAAAATTGGACCAGGAACAAATGTCCAGATTTTACGCCCAGTGGTTGAGTCTTCCTCGATAATATCTGTGCCCGTCACATCCGTAGGCATTAAATCAGGTGTAAACTGGATACGTTTGTAAGTCAGCCCTAATGAGTTGGCAAGTGTCCTCACTAGTAGTGTCTTCGCGGTGCCCGGCATACCTGTAATTAAACAATGACTACCCACCAACAGTGTCATTAATAATTGTTCTACGACTTCTTCCTGGCCAATAATAACTTTTCTAACTTCGGTACGTATACGTTCCATCGTAGCTCTGAAGGATTCCACCATTGGGCGAACTTCATCGGAGTCAAGTGCCGCTGAATTAATTTGATCGTCGGACATGAGGTTTCAGTATCTCCTTATTGTTATTGTGTTTTCGTTGTTTCTAACAGTAATTTTTGTGCTGGCCGATAATGGGGTGCAATCTCCAGGGCAGATAATACATTATTCAAAGCTTCATCCTGACGATCCAACAAATGATTTGCATGGGCAACCCGATAATACGCAGCAGCCAGATCATGAGGTTTCATGGCCAAGGCAATCTTATATTCATTCAATGCGGATCCCGGTTTCCCCTCCTCAATTAACCAATCGCCAAGGGTACTATGTATATCAATATCAAATGGATCAACCAGATTTAGTGAACTAAGAACCTTAATCGCCTGATCTATGTTGTTTCGATGATATAATTTTCGAGCGAGTAGCCAAACAGCCTCCATGGTGTAGCCACCTCGCTGCCAAAATTGCATTAGCGTATCGAGTTCAGCCTGTTCGTCTCCAAGCTCGGCATTTGCCTTCGCTAAAAAAAGATATGGGCTGTCACTTTCAACATATTCTGGAAAAATCTCCAGTGCCTCTTCAGCAGATTCCTTTGCTTTTTGCCAATCGGAATCAGCTACCCCTTGTAATGCCCGTTGATGGAGTTTTTTCCAGGAATCGAGCTGTCCCAATAAATCACCGTATTCACTTTCTACAAAATCATTAAACCCATCATCAAATTTTGATGGAGATATCTCCAACGTTTTGCGTATAGCCTGTCCAGTTTTCATACCATCTTTAAATGCTGCAAGTAATTCCACAATCTTATCAATTCCAAACTGACGGTTTATATATTCGCAGATCAAACCTGCTTGCATATAGGAAACTATAACTTGTTCATCATATGTTGGTCTGATAAATCCACTGTCTAATTCTGCGATGGGTAAAAATTTATCTTCTGCCATAGCGCCAAGCACATTTACTGGAATCCGAACACCTTTAATAGGGCCATAACGCCATTCTTCGAAAACGGATATTCCTTCACTGTACCATCTAGGGATCAGGTGATTAGTAGTCTCCAGCGTAAATACATGTGCCAACTCGTGCCATAATGTAGTTCCCCAATGATATTCATTGTCCGCATGATCAGTTGGCGAATCCATAGCGAACACATAACCGAAGGTAGCACCAAGAATACCTACACCAGGCATGCCAATTGTTCTGACGACAAAATCATCATGATTCGGATAGATCTCTACAACAATTGGTTCTTTAGGTTCGAATTTATAACGATCTGTAAATTCTTTAATGCCCTGTTCAGTGAGATCCTCAGCGTAGCCTTTTAAAACCTTGCTTTCATCTTTATGTAATCGAAAAATAATCCTGGGAAATCCGTCTGCCGGCGGTTGTTCAGGACTGTTAATCAAATCATACTCATCAAAGGTATCTAGCAAGCGTAATGTATTCACAGTTTTTGGATTATACGGATCGCCCTGATAGGCTATTTCCATTTGTTGCCGGGCACGCGTCACCTGATTGTCACGCAACAGATTGATACCCATTTCCATATGCGCTACCCAGTGATCAGGTTCCACCTCAACCGCCTTGCCAAATAATTCTATTGCCTCACGATACCGACGAGTAACCCAGAAAAAATATCCAGGGATAGCATAAATATCTCCATATGCCGGGTTTTCCGCTAATGCCCGGCTTATCCAATCAGAATTATCGTTCCCTTCCATTAAATCCATGCTGGCTAACAAGGCATAAATTTCAAGTTGCGGCAGTGCTTCGGAAATGGCTAAAGTCTCCGCATCATTCAGAAAAGCAATGGCACTAAGCATATCTGTACTTTCCATAGACATACGCGCCAGTAATAACAAGGCCTGAAATCGGGCGCCCGCGGCGGCAGAACTATCAGCAAGGACCTCATCGATATATTTACGGGCATCTGACTCAAAGCGTTCCACCAATGCCCTTGCTGCACCAATCCTGGCGTAGGCATTTTCTGGGGCTAACGCTAACGCCTCCTGGAATAATGCCAGTGCATCCTGATACTGATAGGTTTGCATAAATAAATCCGCCCATCTAATACGGATA